>CAIUOU010000168.1 GCA_903900845.1 uncultured Opitutia bacterium | reverse complement strand
TCCACCGCCACCACCTGCCACGGATCCTCCAACTCCAACAGCTTCTGAAAGAATCCCGTCACATTACGGTCCGTTTGCCGCTTCATATCGCCTTTTGAACACTTCCCTCGGTTACCCACAAGAATCTGCGAAGAACCAAACTAAAGGCAGACAGAAATCCGCCACGCAAGGCGAGCGAGGCGATGCGGCGAGGAATCCATTGTGTGGTCTTACTGCCGGATCACGGCGTGCTCATGCCTATACCCGACTGAACCACACCCCGAAGCCGCGGCGGGCGGAGGTGGCGTTGGCGGCTGCGGGGTCGCGGACCAGCTCGGCGGCGTAGTAGGTGCTGCCGGGGTGCTCGCCTTCGACGATCCGGACCCCGAGGGCGAGGAGGTCGTCGGGATCCCATTCGCGGAAATACTCGAGTGCCGCGGCGGAGCCCGACGCGCGGATGGGCAGATGCTCCTCCTCCGTCGTTCACGCTGGTTCCTCCTCGAGCCACGCGTGGGCGGATTTCACGACCGACCGAAGTTCGCGCCTGGACAGGGATTCCAGCCAGCCGGCGAGTCCGTCCCCAGGTTCAGGAGCTAGCAGATGCAGCCGCGCGGCGAGCGTCCGGCGGCGTCGTGGCGCGGAGTCGGCCGCAAGGAGCCGGGCGAGTTCGGCTGCGTGGGCCTCGCGCGCTTTGTTGTAGAGTTGGTGCAGGTGCCACGCCAGCGGAGGACAACCAGCGGCGGCGGAAAGCAGGTCGGCGGCGTTCCGAAGACGTTCAGGACTGAGGTCGTAGGCGGAGGCGCGCGTCCCGGGCAGATCGACCCCGGCCCGCGAGAGCTTACCGGAAGGGGCGACCTCGAAGAGGGTGGCACCGCGAGGCACCTTGGGGTTCGGGGGCATGGGAGCGTGAAAAGAGAAAGGGGGAGCGGCGGATCATAAGGATGCAGACGGACAAAGACTGTCCTTGAGCAGGCGCGCGGTCGCGCGCCGGACTAAGGACCAAGGGACGCGCGGGCCAAGGGACCAAAGGACGAAGGGACCAAGGGGCGGGCGCATCAGCCTGATGAGCTTGGGGTGACGGGCGGCCGGACGCGTGGCCTGAACTTCAACCCTCGACTTGAACGCGTCCGCCGACGGCGGACGTCTGATCCGTGAAATCCGCGACATCCGTGGTTAAAAACGCGGAGCGAGACGTGGGCGCGGGACGCGCCCGTTGAGGTTGGAAGTTGAGGTTGAGGTGACGGGCGGTCGGACGCGTGGCGTGGCCTGAACTTCAACCCTCGACTTGAACGCGTCCGCCGACGGCGGGCGTCTGATCCGTGTTTTCCGTGCCTTCCGTTGGTGACCCCGCGGAGCGATTCGGGGGCGCGGGACGCGCCCGTTGAGGTTGGAAGTTGAGGTTGAGGACACGGGACGGAAGGACCAAGGGGCGTGCGCGGGCGCGCGTTGAAGTTGGAAGTTGAAGTTGAAGTGACGGGGGAGCCGAACGCGCGGCGTGGGCTTCAACTTCAACCCTCAACTTCAACGAGGCGGGGCGCCGGAGGCGGCGCACCCTGCCTCAATCGAGGATGGTCGGCGGGAGGAGCAGCAGGCCTTCGGAGCACTTTCGGTAAAGTTCACGGATTTTTTCGTCGGCGACGGGATCGCGCCTCGGCGGCGCGGCGGGCGGGACGGGCGGAGGCGAGTCGGGTGAGATTTTCGGTGGCGTGATGGAGGAGGATGGCGGTTTCACGGGTGATTGAGGCGGTGGGAAGGAGGTCATGACGGAAGGCCAGAACGAGACCCGTGGCGTGGTTGGCGAGCGACGTCGCGCCTTCGGTGGCTTGGGTGAGTTCGCGCAACGTGTCGCGCAAAGCGCGGGCGGCTTCGCGGCGGGTCATGGCGCGCGGGATTCGCGGTTGGGGTATGACGCGGATCCGGGGAATCGGCTGATCACGATCCCGCTGGACAAGCTTCTGCCCACGCGGACGCGCTTCAAACGACGCAGGGCGTCCCAATAGGGCCCGGCGGGAACCGGCGGATCGTCGCCGGGTGGTCGCGGCGCGGAGACGGTTCGCGTGATGGGTGAGGCGTTGGACTCGGGGCTCATAATAAAATCCTCAGCCTCGCCGGCGCGGCTTCTTCGCGGTCAAGGCGCCGCCCCGGCGGGGGGCGGGCGCGCGGTGGAAGGTGATTTCCACGGTCGTGCGGCCGTCGTTTTTGCTCCGCCCCCAGCTCTCGGGCTCGGCGTCAAGGTAACTGCCTTCCTTGGTCATCTGATCCCAAGCCTGCTGCAGAAGATTCGGCGTGGGCTGAACAGGAGTTTCCTCGTTGGAAGAGGAGGAATTGGGTGCGGGTTCGGGCGGATTGGGTGCGGTGGACATGGTGACGGGAGGATGGGTTTCAGCGGGTGATTTCGATGGCGGTGTTTTCTCCGAGTTCGCGGAGACGGTGCTGGAGGGCCGGCAGGATGGCCTCGCCCTCGACCTCGACGAAGTGGGAGTCGGCGCCGGGCATGGTGCCGTGGAAGAAGTCCAGTCGCCCGAGGCGGACGCCAGTGGCGTCGGTCAGCGGGCCGTGGGCGAGCTTCAGTCGCGACAGGTACTGGAGGGCGTGTGCCTCGGGGGAGTCGTGGATGAGGAAGCGATTCTCGAGGTAGTCCTCCCAGATCCAGTCGTCCACGGGGTCCTTCAGCCACGTGGGGTCATCGGACACTTCTTCTCGTCCGCGCGAGGCGAACCAGCGGGTCACGGCGCCCTCGTCCTCCGGGTCGATCGACTCGTAGTCGGCGAGCCATTCACGCCAAGAAGGCGCCGAGGGGTATTCGGTGGTCGGGCGTCCGAGAGCGAGTTGCCAGCGGGGCCCATCGTCGTCGTGACGTGTGGCGTAGAGCGTACGGCGCGGGGAGGACGGCGCGTCGATCGCCGCGGCGGGTTCGGCCGGAAAACGAGCGAGACGCCGGAGAAACGTGGAAGGCAGAAAGCAGGCGCCGATTGCGGCGGCGCCGGAGATCAGAAAGTGGCGGCGGGAAAGGTTCATAGCGCGGGGGCGGGCTCGCGTTTCAGGCGGCGACGGCGACGCGCGGAGACTTGTCGCCGTGCTCACGGTGCAGGAGCAGGTGGGCGAGGAACGCGTCGCGGCGTTCGCGGGCGACGGCGAGGTCCTTGGTACCGAGGGAGACCGCGACGCGGCGGTCGGCTTTAAACAGCGGCGACGGGCGCAGGCTGTAGCGGAGGAACCACGTTCCGTGGTTCAGGAACAGGTGGTGGCGATCGCCACCCCGGTAGCGCAGGACGGGTTCAGGTGCGTGGATCATGGTGCGGGAAGCCGGAGGCCGGCACACGCACCACGGGGAAAATCATTTGGGAGGAATCCCCACATCCAGCGCGACGACTCGTCGCGCTGCGGCCACCGCGGCTTTTCCCAAGCTCGGTTGGCAGACCCTCGCCCCGGCGGGAAGCCGCGGCGGGAAGTCGTTCATGATGCGAATGCACGAGACGAGAAAGAGGCGGGATTCGCCCGGCGGCAAGTCCGCGGAGAGGCGGGTTATGGCATAAGGGGAAAGTCGAAGGCCGACTTTTCGCGTTACGCATTTCCGGAGGACAGCGGATGTCCTCCCCGAGTGGTAGTTTCCCCGACGCGGTCCAGAGGGGCCGCCACCCCCAATCAAAATGAAACCTACCCAACTGATCCGTGTTATCACTGCGTTCGGCGGAATCCTCGCCGGCTCATTCCTCACCGGCTGCGCCACCATCGTCAAAGGAACCACTCAGGCAATCCCGGTCGCCTCCGAACCCACGGGTGCGCGCGTGTCCGTCGACGGAACTTCGGCCGGAACGACTCCGACCACGGTTACGCTTTCCAGAAAATCCAATCACATGGTGACCATCGAAAAGGACGGATATCAGTCCGAGAGCGTGGCGATCACCAAGTCGATGGGAGCTGCCGTGGCCGGAAACATTATCGCGGGCGGCCTGGTGGGCTGGGGTGTGGACGCAGTCAGCGGAGCGCAGTACAACCTCAACCCCACGACAGTAAACGTGCGCCTGCAGGCGCTGGCGGACCCACGCTCGGGAGGAGGGAACGGAAACGGCAACGGGAGTGGGGGAGGCGCCACCCGAAGTTTCATCGACGAGTTGAACAAACTGGATGCGCTTCTGGAGCAGAAGAAGGTATCGCCCGAGGAGTACCAAAAGCTCAGGACATCACTGATCGAAAAGTACCAGAAGTAGCGGCAGCCGATTATCCCCGGGTACCCCTCCCCAAGTCGTCCAGTTCCCGTCCCAACACATGCCCAGAAAGGATCTCCATTCGCGTCCGCCGCTCGAGCGGATGCTGCGCATTCACGAAATTCTAAGGGAAGGGCGGGCGCCCAGTGTGACCGAATTGGCGCGGCGGCTGGAGGTCTCGGGTAAGACGGTGCAGCGCGACGTGGAATTCATGCGGGAACGCCTGAAGCTTCCCGTCACGTACAGCCGGACGCACTCAGGCTACCGGTACACCGAGCCGGTGGCCGGGTTTCCATCGCTGCAGGTCACTGAGGGTGAAGTGGTGGCGCTGCTGGTGGCGCAGAAGGCTCTGGAACAGTACCGAGGCACACGCTTCGAGGAGGTGCTCCGCTCTGCGTTCGCGAAGCTCACGGCGTCGATGGGAGACGAGTCCGTCTTTTCCCCGGATGCGGAAGTGTCTTTCCGTGCGTTGGGCGTCTCGACGCACGACCTCGCCGTCTTCGAGACCTTGCACACGGCGGTGCGGCGCAGACGGGAAGTGCGTTTCGCGTACCGCAAGCCACGATCAACGTCTGATGAGGAACGTCGGGTGCGGCCGCACCACCTAGCGTGCGTCCAGGGGCGTTGGTACCTCGTGGCCTGGGATTCCCTGAGGGAAGCGATGCGCACCTTCGCGCTCACACGAATCTCGAAGCTACGCCTGCTGGAGAAACGCTTCGAGCGCGTGCAGGGCTTCGACATCACGAGGTACTTTGGGAACTCCTTCGGGGTCTTCGCCGGTGAGGGTGCGATCGAGGTGCGGATTCGTTTCGACGCGTACGCATCGCGCCTCGTGTCAGAACGCTTCTGGCACGCCACGCAAAGCCTGCGCCCGCTGCCGCATGGGGAGTCGGAACTCACGCTCTCCCTCAACGATCTGCACGAGGTGGCCAGCTGGATCCTGAGCTGGGGCGAACACGCCGTGGCGCTGGCGCCTGAGGAGCTGGTTGCCCGGGTGCGACGATCCTTGGCGGCCGCGGCCAAGGGGTATTCCGCTGGGAAACCAAAACGCGAGGACTCGTAGGTCTTGGCCTCTTCTTTTATGCAACGCCTGCTCGGCTGGATCTCCCTTTGCTTGGCCCCCCTTGCTTCGGCTGCGACCGAGCGCGTCGTCATTCGGCTGCGGCTCGAGCCGGATATCACCGTCGTGGTGGCCGAGGGAGACTTTGAACCGCGGTCGGTTGGGAGTTTCAGTGTTCGGTCGTACCGGGCGGACTCCGCCGCGGTGCGCCACGGGCTGGATACGGACGACTATCTTGGCGGCCTGGTTTGCGAGCGTGACGGCGTGGTTGAAGCCGTGACGGCGACCGACGTCGATGGAGACGGCCGTGCGGAGGTGGTCGTGAAGATCCGCTCGGCAGGCTCGGGTGGCTACCTGTCGGCCGTCGCGTTGGCCGTCCGAGAGCGCGTCGTGGAGGTACGAGCGCGCGTGGAGAACCTTGATGCGACGGCCGATGTGGTGAAGGCGCTGCGCGAGGTCGCTCGGGGCGGGCGTTCCTAAGCGAAAGGCCATTTCCTTGGAGTCGGTGTCGACGCCAGGGCAAAATCGTCCTCAAGGTTAAGGACACCCCTTTTCGCCATGGAGTCCCCCGCGATCCTTGTTCTCGTCGTTTTCGGACTGTTGGGGCTTTTCCTCTGGTGGTCGGCCTCGTCACGCAAGGCGGCACGAGAGGAATCGAGGAGCCGGGCGCTGGGCAACCTGGAGGCGGCGCGGGCGTTCTGGCGGGAGGCGGAACGTCGCGGCGGACTACTGCCAGTCGAGTCGACCCTGTTCCTGAAGGACGGGGAGCAGGCGTTTTTCTGCGAGAAAGTGGAGTTGATGGAACCCCGGGCGGTGCGCACGGGCACAGGCAACCGGGTGGGAGTCCGCGTGGCGCGCGGCGTGTGGGTGAGCACCGGCACGTCGACCTCGCAATCAACCGACGTCTGGAAGCGCCTCGACGAGGGCATGCTCACGATCACCAACCGCCGCATCGTGTTCGACGGCCAGATGGGTACGCGGAACCTCGAACTCGCGAAACTGGTTTCGGTGAGCCCACGCGTCGACGGCATCGAGGTCGCGGTGGAGAACCGCCAGAAGTCGTCGGGCTTCACCTGCGCGAACCCGCTGAAGCCCTGGATCGTGGCGAACGTCTGTGCGCGCGTCGCGGATCCGGCGAAGTTCGACGCCCGCGCGATCGACGTGGACTTCGCCTCGATCGAGAAGGCGGTATGAGAGACCGGAAACCGGCCAACTCGTCAGAAGTGCAATCTTGTGTCCGGGGCTGAAGGTCGCCGGACCCGGCTACAGATGCACCGCGTTTATCCGAGTTGATCCGTGTGCATCCGTGGTTGCTCCCCCGCGGAGCGAATCAGGAGGGCGGTCAGCGGTCAGGCCAGAGGACGCACGGAGATCCGGTCGATTTCGACCAATGATCCCTGCTCCAAGGCGCTGACGATCGCAGAACGTTCCGACGGGGTCAGGCCGAAACCTGCAACCCGGGAGGGAGATTCGTCAGCGATCGACTGCTGGATTTGACCCCGGGCTGAAGGTCGGCCGCGAGCGGCATCGCCCGTCGCGCCTTCCTTATCCGACGTACCGTTCGCCTCGGGGCCGTTGCACGTTTCGGCCTGACCCCTTGCGCCGTCCGCACGTTTCGGCCTGACCCCTTGCGCCGTCCCTCTTCGTTTCGGGTCAGAAGAGGGTCTTGAGGCCGAAGGTCCAGTTGATGCCGTTCACCTCGTAGAACTGCACGACGGGAGCGTTGGCGCCGACCTGTTCCATGATGAGGTAAGGCGCGTTGAAGAGATTCCGGGCGGAAAAGAAGACGCTTACCTTTTCGTTGATCCGGTAGCCCCCGCCGACGTCGAGGTTGGTGCGGTGGCGGTAGAAACGAGGAGTGCCCGTGACGGTCGTCGGGTATCGGTCGCGCCACGTGAGGGCGGTGTAGACATTGAACCCGCGGTAGGCGTAGCTGACACCGCTGTTGATGGAGTGCGGGATCAGGTTGGCTCGCCTGATGCTCGCATAGCTGCGGGTGTAGCTGGCGCGGACGTTGAGCCCCTTGAAAGGAGCGGGGAGGAATGAGAGCGACTGCGAGTACTCCAGCTCCATGCCGCGGACGGTCACCTCGTTCGCGCTCGGGGTCGTGGTGATGAATTCGTAGTTGGAGAGGTCGATGTCGCCGGAGTAACCAAATTCGGCGGCGGTCATGCGGCTGGTGATGAAGAGGCCCTTGACGTTATTCTGGTAGACGTTGGCGGCCAGGATACCGACCGGCTCGAAGTAATAGGCGAGGCGCGCGGCGAGATTCCGTGAGGTCTCGGGCTTGAGGGAGGTGTTGGGCGCGGAGACGGTGAGGTTGTCGTCGTTGATGACCCAGACGCCGGCGACATCCCGGAAAGTGGGGCGGCGGATGGTGGAGGAGAACCCGAGCTGGGCGTCGAGATTGGGCGAGATCTTGTACTTCAGGGAAGCGCTCGGAAACAGGTTCCCGTAGTCGCCCTTGCGGTGGATCTTGGGCTTGGAGAAGAATTGATACTCGAGCCCTGGAATGGTGCTGGCGCGGCCGGAGGTCTCGGGAAAGCCGGCGCCGGCGAGCTCGGCGGGTGAGCGTGGATTGAACTCGGTTGAGTCGGTGCTCGTCTCCTCTCGCCGGAGGCCCGCGCGGACAATGAGGCGGCCGATCGTGGTGGTGCCCATAAGGAAGGCGGCATCGATGGTCTCCTCGTAATTGCGGCGATTGCCGATGAAGGCGTTGTAGTAATTGGTCGCGGTGATCGTCTGGGCGAAGCGGCTGGGGTTCTCGCGGAAAAAGGTGCCCATGCGGACAAGGTCAGGCATCCAGACCGTGCCGCCGTTGATCGAGCGGACGGAGGAATCGGTGTTGGTGGCGCCCATATCGAAGTCGAAGGGCGACTTGTAGCCGGCCCAGGATCCGACGGCGGCGCCGTTGAGATTGTAACGGAGGGATTCGGTATCGAGGCGGAAGTCGCGGATCTCGTGGCGGCGCTTCAGGCCGGTCTTCCAGAGGATCGGGAGGCCCTTGGTCGTGCGGAACGAGGCGATCAACTCGCCACTGTAGACATCGGTTAGAGCGAAGCGACCGTCGTCGATGGTGATCGCAGGGGCGGTGTAGTTAGCGCCGTCGGCCCAATCGCCACCGCCGGTCTGCACGATCTTCCAATCGGCGCTGTTGTAGGCGGAGCGCCGGGCGGTGAAAGCGACATTGGTG
>CAIUOU010000167.1 GCA_903900845.1 uncultured Opitutia bacterium | reverse complement strand
GGGATGATGTCGAACAGGCGGCCGACGGTGCGCGTGCGCTCGTGGCGCAACCCCGCGTTGAGCCGCAACTGGTTCCAGCGGGTGTTGAACTCCACGTAACCGGCGTCGACCTGCTCCTTCACCGCGCGCGGCGAGGTGTAAAGCGTGGTGAAGTTGCCCACGGTGTTCTCGACGAACTGGCCGGGGGAGCGCCGGTAGAGGTCGTACATCGCGGTGGTGTTGGGAATCGGTATCCCAAGGGCGGCGACGTTGTCGCCCTGCCGGGGATCGTACACGGGCTTCGCGTGCGCGACCATGAGGGTGTCGGGGTTCAGCTGGTTTCCCGAGGGGCCCGCGTAGGTCCAGGTGAGCGAGCCGGTCTTCCAGAGATCGTAGACGGTGAGCCGGCTCTTGAGCCCGGTCTGGATGGTGAGGGGTAGCCCGACATCGAAAGTACGGGTGGCATCGAGGTAGCCCTGCCAGACTTGGCTTCGGCCATTGCGCTCAGCCGTGCCGATGTTGTTCGGGTTGGCATCGTCGCGGTTGTAGCTGCGGAGGTCGTTCCACGGCCGTCCGGAGGTCTGGCGCAGCTGCCAGTCGGTGGAGGTGGAGCTGCTGCGCGTGGCGGCCCAACCCATGCGCGTGACGCGGTTGTTGCTGCTGGCCCAGTAGCCCGAGCGACGGTCCTCGTAGTGGGTGGTGCTGCGGGAGTAGCCGCCGCCGAGGGTCAGCCGCAGGTCGCCCCCCCGGTACTCGAGCTTGGGCGTGTAGGTGATCGTGTCGTTCCACTTGTGGCTGTGGCCGATGATCGTCTCGAGTCGGGTGTTGGCGTTGGCGGTCGGCACGGCGACCAGCGAAGTGAGGGTGGAGGACGGGTCGATCTGCGCGGTGTTGGCGCGGAAGATGACCTGCCGGGCGTTGATCTCGTCGTTGAAATGCGAGCCCTGCGTGCGCAGCGAGGCGACGAGCCCGGGCCGGATCTTGTAGTCGAGGTTGAGGCCGATCGCGGCGCGCGTGGTGATCTTGGGGTTGTCGCGGAAGGTGAGGTTGTTGATCACGGGTCCGCGTCCCGGCGCGGCGCTGTCGATCGTCTGCGTGAGCCCGACCTGCTCGTTGTACAGGCTGTTGTGGGAAAGGCTGAGCTGAATACCGAAGCGCTGCTGGAAGGAGTCGGCGTAGGTGAAGACGAATCCCGGCCGGATTTTCCGGTGCTCGCCATCGCCAGGACCGGGCGTGCGCTTCGTGTTGAGCTCGTACTCGCTCGCGGTGAGCGTGACGGTCGAGGTCACCTCGCGACCCTTGCGCTCGAAGGCGTTCCTGCTGCGCATGTTCATCGTGCCGGCGGGGGCGTCGGCGTCCATGCTCGCGGTGAGCGTCTTGTTGATCTCGATCGCCTCGATGCTGTTGATCGAGGACTGCTCGAACTCGAACTGGCGCGTGGAGCCGCCGAAGGTGGCGGACGCCGCGCTGGCCATCCGCATGCCGTCGACGCTGACGGCGGCGTACTTGGGGTCGAGCCCGCCGAGCCGGATGGCGCGCGCGTCGGCGTCGACGTAGTCGATGACCACACCCGGCAGGTACTTCACGAACTCGCCGACGTTGCCGCCGGTGACATCGCCGAAATTGTCGGAGGCGACGACGCTCTTCATGTTCAGGGCGGCGCGCTGTTCCATGATGGCCTTGGCGTTGCCCTCGCGCTCGTTGGAGACGACGAAGCTCTCGAGTCGCACGACCTCGCCCCCGGCGCCGCGGGCGGCGGGACCGAACGTGGCGCCCTTGAGCTCGAAGTCGCGGACGGCGGTGGCGCCGGGCGCCACGGCGACGCGGGCGGTGGCGCGGTCGTAGCCCGTGTAGGTCACGGCGAGCGCGGCCTCGCCCGAGGGGACGTTGGGGAGCAGGTAGGAGCCGTCATCGCCGGAGAAGGCGACGATGTTGGTGCCCTCCACGACGACCTCGGCGTTGCGCACGAACTCGCCGGTGGCGGGATTGAAGATGCGGCCGGTGATGCGGCCCGGGCCGGAGACCTGCGCGGCGGCGGAGGAGAGCAGCAAGACCGCGAGCAGACCAAGCGCGGCGGACCAGGGGCGGAGGATGCGTTTCATGATTTCAGGAGGGGAGGGCAGGGCCGGAAGGTGTTCAACCGCGGCCGGCCGGCACCATGCCGGTCCAGACGTAGGCCTGGAGCATCACGAGCACTCCCACGAGAACGGCGAGGGCGATGCTGTGCCAGAAGACGGCGCGCAACACGGTGCCGGCGGAGGGACTTTCGGGGTGGCCGCCGGTCGCGACACTGGCGACGACAATGCTCTGGGCGTCGATCATCTTGCCCATCACGCCGCCCGAACTGTTGGAGGCGCACATGAGCACGGGCGAGAAGCCCAGTTGTTCGGCGGTGACCTTCTGGAGGTTGCCGAAGAGCACGTTGGAGGAGGTGTCGCTGCCGGTGAGGGCGACGCCGAGCCAGCCGATGAGCGGCGAGAAGAACGGGAAGAGCCAGCCGGTCCCGGCCATCGCGAGACCCATGGTGGTGTCGGTGCCGCTGTAACGGGTGGTGAACCCGAGGGCCATCATCACGGAGATGGTGAGCAGGGAGACGCGGACGCGGAGGAGAGTCTGGCCGTAGAGAACGAAGGCGCGGCGGACGCCGACGCCGAGGACGGCGACGGAGGCGATCGCGGCGAGGAGGAGCGCCGTGCCGGTGGCCGAGAGCAGGTTGAGGCTGAAGACCGCCTTTTCCGGGGTGGGCGAGGGGGCGACCGGAGGGACCTTGAGCACGGCGTTGTGCAGCGCGGGCACCGGGAGCTGCGGCGCGAACCAGCCGTTGAGGGCGGACTTCACCGCCGGCAGGCCCCAGAGGAAGACGAAGGCCGAGAGCAGGATCCAAGGCGCCCAGGCCTTCCATTTCGGGCCGGTGGCGGGCGCGACACCCGTGGCGCGGGCGGCGGGGTTGGATTGTTCCTCGGCCGGGCGCCAGAAGCGCATCAGGGCCACGACCGCGAGCAGCGATGCGGCGCCGGCGATGATGTCCACCAGCCAAGGACCGTGGAAATTGCTCACGAGGTATTGCACGAGACCGAAGCTGCCGCCGGCGACGAGGCAGGCCGGCCAGACCGCGAGCATGCCCCGCCAGCCGGCCTGGGCGGCCACGAGCCAGAACGGCACCAGCAGGGAGAAGAACGGCAGCTGGCGGCCGACCATCGCGCTGAGATCAAGGAGATCGAGGCCGGTGAGCGGGGCGAGGGTGACCAGCGGCGTGCCGAGCGACCCGAACGCAACCGGGGCGGTGTTGCCGATCAGCGCGAGTTTCGCGGCTTCGAGCGGACGGAAACCGAGCCCGATCATGAGCGCGCCGGAGATCGCGACCGGCGCGCCGAAGCCGGCGGCGCCCTCGATGAAGGCTCCGAACGAGAAGGCGATCAGGAGCGCCTGGATACGGCGGTCACCCGAGACGCCCGCGATCTGGTCCTGGAGCACCTTGAACTGTCCGGTCTCGACCGATAGCTGGTAGATGAAGATCGCGTTGAGGATCAGCCAGCCGATGGGCAGCAGGCCGAAGGCGGCGCCATAGCCGGCGGCCGCGAAGGCGAGCGGGGCGGGCATACCGTAGGCGAAGATCGCGGTCGCGAGCGCGAGGAGGAGTGCCGCGATCGCGGCGAGATGCGCGCGGACGTGCCAGAAGGCGAGCAGCCCGAGCAGCGCGACCACCGGAATGGCCGCCAAGAGGGTGGACAAGGCGAGGCCGCCGAGCGGGGCGTAGTTTTGGGACCAAGTCATGGGGTAAAAAGGGCGGCCGTTTTCCGGCCGGGAGTGGGGCGCCGCGGACCGCGGCGGGCGGTTCAGAACCAGCGTTTCTTCCGGAGGTAGATCACCATCAGGATCGTCGTCACCAGCGTGAACGCCATCGCCCACGGGTAACCGTGCTTCAGCTCGGGCATCGCCTCGAAGTTCATGCCGAACCACGTGCCGACCACCATCACGGGAATGGTGACGGCCGTGATCGCGGTGAGGAACTTGATGCCCTCGTTGGCCTCGAACGCCGCCTTGTTGAGGTAGATGTCGAACGCCATGAGCAGGCGTTCGTGGTAGCCGGCGGCGGTGTCCTCGAGCCGCGCAAGGTTGTCGCGCAGGTCGCGGAAGTAAGGCAGCAGCTTCGGGCGGATCATCTTGCTGTCACCGCGGGCCAGCCGCTCGATCACGTCGCGTTGCGGCCGCACGATCGTACGCAGGTGGGTGAAGTCGCCGCGCACGTGCAGCATCTCGTTCACCAGGGTCTTGTGCACCGATTCCTTGGCGAGCACGTGCTCCTCCAGGTCCTCGAGTTCCGCACGCAGTTCCTCGATCACCGGGGCGTAATTGTCGACCAGCAGGTCGATGAGCGTGTGGGCGATGCGGTCGGGACCGCGGGGGCCCACGCCGACGCTCTTCCCGATGCGTTCCATCAGCGTCGACACCGAGCGCAGCGGGGCGGTGTGGAATGTGACGAGGAAGTCCTTGCCGAGGAACAGGTCGAGCTCGGTGGTGTTGAACTTCTCGGTGCGCGTGAAATCGACCGCGTGCGTGACGATGAAGAGGTAGTCCTCGTAATCCTCCACCTTCGGCAGCGAGTTCGGCTGCACGCAGTCCTCGATCGCGAGTGGATGGAACTCGAAGACGCCCTCGAGGATCGCCTTGATCTCGTCCGGAGTCGGGTTGTCGAGATCCACCCAGAGCAGCAGCCCCCTGTCGGCCCGGACGAGCCGCAGGGCCTCGACCTCGAGGTCCTGACCGACCAGCCGGCCGTCACTGAAGATGAAGGAGCGGATCATGCGCGCGCAGCGTGGCGCGCGGCCCGTCGGGTGGAAAGGTGAAAGGTTCGCGGGCCGGTGGGCCGAGCGGGTCCCGGGCTTACAGCCCGAGCCGGGCCTCGGCGTCGGCGATCGCCGCGATGAACGCCTCAGGGGTGGGCGCGTGGAGGAAGCGGGCGCGGTCGGCCGGATCCTTCAGGATCTTGCACAGGGCGCTCACCACGGCGAGGTAGTCTCCAGGCTTCGATTTCGGGGTGCCGAGCACGAAGAACAGCCGCACGATCTCGCCCTTGTCGTCGAAATTGATCCCGGAGTCGCTGCGGCCCACGGCCACGACGATGCGCTTCACGTGCTCGGTGCGGGCGTGCGGCAGCGCGATGCCGTTGCCGAGCGAGGTGGTGTCGAGCCGGTCGCGGGCGAGCAGCTCCTCGTAGAAGCCGGCGTAGTCGGCCACCTCGGGATGGTGCTCCAACTGGTGGGCGATCTCGTTCAGCGCGGCGGTCCGCCGGGTGCTCTGCACGTGCAGGTTGATGCGCGCTGGATCGAGGAGCGAGGTGATGCGGCCGGCCATTCCGGAAAGAAGGAATTCCGAACCGCCGCCGTGGAAAGCAGAAAACTCCCGCGCGGCCGCCCGAGGCGGAAAACGCGTTGCCGCGCGGGGGGCGCCGGGGAGACTGGCGCCATGATCACGGGAATGCTCCGCGGAGGTTTGCTGGTGGCGGCCGCGACGATCGCGGCGGGCGCGGCCGAGGCGGGTTTCTCCCGCGGGCTCGCGCCGCAGGAGTTCCAGGCCGCGGGGCTCGGCAAGCTCACCGCGGAGGAGTTGGCGCGACTCGACGCGCTGGTGGGCGCGCACCGGGCGGGTCGGGCGGCGGCGGAGCTCCCGGCGCGCGGGGAGCCCGCTCCGGCCGGCCGTGAGGCGCGCGTGGTGGTCGCGCCGGGCACGAAGGTCGAGTTCGCCGCCGTGGAGAGCCGTCTGGCGGCTACCTTCACCGGTTGGGAACCCCGCGGCGTCTTCGCGCTGGAGAACGGCCAGCGCTGGCGGGAGGCAAACGGAACAACCTACGTGAGCCCGCCCCTTTCCGCGCCCAAGGTGCGCATCACGCCCGGGGCGTTCGGCGCCTTCTGGCTGGAGATCGAGGGCGTGCGGGTGCGCGCGAAAGTGATCCGCGTCGACACCGGGCGCTGATCGGCCGGGCTCCCGCGGCCGGATGCCCGGCGCGGGAGCCGGCTGGACTTAAGCTTCGGCGACGGGGGCCTCGGCGGCCTGCTGTTCGTCGGTCTCCACGATCCGGGCGATGCTCAGGAGCTTGTCGCCGGGTTCGAGGGTCACGAGACGGACGCCCTTCGCGCCGCGGTTGGTCTCGCGGATGTCCTTCACCGGGCAGCGGATGCTCTGGCCCTTGGCGGTGAGCAGCATGACCTCGTCCTCGTCGCGCACGCTGAGCGCGCCGGCCAGACGGACGGAGCCGTCCTCGGGGAGATCGATGGCCCAGACGCCGCTGCCGCCGCGGTTGATGAGGCGGTAGTCCTCGAAGCGGGTGCGCACCCCTTGGCCGGCCTCGCTGGCCACGAGAAACTTGGCGTTGTGGTCCACGACCTCGATGACATCGAGGTAGTCGCTCTCGAGCTTGAAGCGCATGCCGGTGACGCCACCCGTGGCGCGCCCGGTGGCACGGAAGAGCTCCTCGCCGGACTCGGGATCGCGCTCGCGGAACCGCACGGCGAGGCCCTGGTTGGAAACGAGGATGAGCTCGTCGTTGCCGGTGGTGAGCACGGTGCCGATGACCTTGTCGCCGTCCCCGAGGTTGATGCCGATGAGGCCGCCCTCGCGGGTGGCGTTGGCGTAGTCGGAGAGAGAGCTCTTCTTGATGACGCCGGACTTGGTGGCCATGACGAGGAAGCGGTCGTCCACGAAGTCCTTGATGCACATCATGGCGGCGATTTTCTCCCCGTCGCCGAGACGCAGGAACGAGGACACGGACTTGCCCTTCGAGGCACGGGTGCCCTCGGGCACGTCGTAGCACTTCTTCGCGTGGCACTGGCCGGTGCTGGAGAAGAAAAGGATGTAGTCGTGGGTGCTCGCGGTGAAGAGATGCTCGACGAAATCCTCGTCGTAGGTCTCGGCGCCGATCACGCCCTTGCCGCCGCGGCGCTGGGAACGGTAGTCGGCGACGGGCGTGCGTTTGATGAAGCCGAGGTGGGAGACGGTGATGACGCAGCCCTCGTTGGGGACGACGTCCTCCATCCGGAACTCGCCGGCGGCGGCCTCGATGATGGTGCGGCGCGGCGAAGTGTACTTCGCCTTCATCTCGAGGAGCTCCTTCTTGATGAGTGCCATCAGCTTGGCCTCGGAGTCGAGGATGCCGCGCAGCTCCTCGATGAGCTTCATCAGCTCGATGTACTCCGCCTCGATCTTGCCGCGCTCCAGGCCGGTGAGTTGGTAGAGGCGGAGCTCGAGGATCGCGTCGGTCTGACGCTCGGAGAGCGGGTACTTCGCCATCAGGCGGGTCTTCGCCTCGTCCCGGTTCTGCGAGGCGCGGATGATGCGGACGAAATCGTCGAGGTTATCGAGGGCGATGATGTAGCCCTCGAGGATGTGGGCGCGGTCCTCGGCCTCCTTGAGGCGGAAGCGGGTGCGGCGCGTGACCACGTCGCGCCGGTGCGCGATGTAGCACTCGATGAGCTCCTTGATGTTCATCTGCTTCGGCCGCTTCTGGTCGAGGGCCAGCAGCGTGACGCCGAACGACGACTCGAGGGCCGTCTTCTGGAAGAGTTGGTTGATGACGACCTTGGCCTGCTCGCCGCGCTTCAGCTCGACGACGATGCGGGTGTTCTCATCGGACTCGTCGCGCAGGTCGCGGATGCCGTCGATCTCCTTCTCCGAGACGAGCTCGGCGATCCGCGTGACGAGCGTGGCGCGGTTCACGTTGTAGGGGATCTCGGTGATGACGATCTGCTCCATCCCGCCCTTGAGCTCCTCCGTATGGGCCTTGCCGCGGATGCGCACGATGCCCTTGCCGGTCTTCAGGTAGCTGAGGATGCCCTCGCGGCCGGAGATCACGCCGCCGGTCGGGAAATCGGGCCCCTGCACGATTCCGCAGAGTTCCTCGACGGTGATGCCCGGGCGATCGATGATCGCGCACGTGGCCTCCATGATCTCGTCGAGGTTGTGCGGCGGGATGTTGGTGGTCATGCCCACCGCGATGCCGGTCGAGCCGTTCATCAGCAGGTTGGGCAGCGCGGCCGGCAGCACGGTCGGCTCGGTCGTCGACTCCTTGTAGTTGGGCGCGAAGTCGACGGTGTCCTCCTCAATGTCCTTGAGGAGGTCCTCGGCGATCTCGTTGAGCCGGCACTCGGTGTAGCGGTACGCGGCGGGCGGATCGCCGTCGACGGAGCCGAAGTTACCCTGCGGATCGATCAGCGGGTAGCGCATCACCCACGTCTGGGCGAGGCGCACGAGGGTATCGTACACCGACGAGTCGCCGTGCGGGTGGTAGTTCTTGAGCACCTCGCCGACGACACCGGCGCACTTGTCGTAGGAGCGGTTGTGCAGGAGACCCTCGCGCAGCATCGCGTAGAGGATGCGCCGCTGCACGGGCTTCAGGCCGTCGCGGGCGTCGGGCAGCGCGCGCGAGATGATGACCGACATCGAGTAATCGATGTAGGCCGTCTGCATGATGTCGGTGATGTTGGCGGTGGAGAGCTTTTCGCTGGCGGTGTACATTCAGGGAGAGGGTTGCGGACTAAGCGCGAAGACGCGAAGGGGCGCCAAGGTTCGCCAAGGAGGAGGCGGGGACCTCGGTTTGGAAATCGAGGTTCAGGATGCGGTGGAGGCCCTCCTTGAGGAGCGGCACGTTGAAGTTGATCAGCAGCCCAAGCGGGAGACGCTGCAGCCGAAGGTAGGTGGAAAGTTGGACGCGGTGGACGGGCTGGATCGCTTCAATCGCCTTCAGTTCGATCAAGAGAAGCCGGTCAACGAGCAGATCCGTGCGGTAGGCGCGAGGCACGATCTGGCCGCGATAGGTGATCGGGAGCACTTGTTCGCGGTCGATGTGATGACCGCGCGAGGACAGCTCCAACTGCAGGCAGTCGCGGTAGGCGCTCTCGAGCAATCCCGGACCCAGCGTGCGATGCACCGTGAGCGCGGAATCCACGGCGTCACGGGCCATCGCCTCGATGTGTTCGGGAACAACCACTCGTTGCATTTTCTTCGCGAACCTTTGCGTTCCTTCGCTTCTTCGCGCTTCTGCTTCCTCAGACGTCGAGGTACTGGACGTTCAGGGCGTTGTCCTCGATGAACTGGCGGCGGGGCGGGACCTCGTCGCCCATGAGGAGAGTAAAGAGGGCGTCAGCCTTGGCGGCGTCGGCGATGTTCACCTTGAGCAGGCGGCGCTTCTCGGGATCCATCGTGGTTTCGAAGAGCTGCTTCGGGTTCATTTCGCCGAGACCCTTGTAGCGCTGGATGCTCAAGCCCTTGCGGCCGTTGACCCGGATCTGGGCGACGATGGCGAGCGGGCCGTGCAGCGGGGTGCGGACTTCGCTCTTCTGGCCCGGGTTCTCGGTGACGGTGAAGCGCGGCTCCCCCGAGGGGCTGAAGCGGGCGACGTCGAGGCCGGCGTCGGCGATCGCCTTCAGCAGCTTGGACATCTCGGTGCTCTCAAAGATCTCGTGGATCGTGACGCGTCGTGATGAGGGCGCGGCCTTCTTGCTTTCGGCGGGGCCGTTGGCCGCGGCGTCGGCCTGCTCAGTGACGTCGGCATCGAGGTTATGGCGGTCGACGAACGCGGCGCGCGCATGCTCGTCGCGCAGGAACTCGTGGGTCTCGCGGTTGCCGTCGCGGATCCGCGCCACGTAGCGGGGAAGCGCGTGGGAGTCGGCGTCCCGCGCGTCGAGGTACTCCGCGAGCGATGCGCCGTAGCGAGTGACGCCGGCGCCGAGTTTCTCCAGCGCGGCAAGGTTTTCGACGATCTTGTCGAGCTGGGCGGGGGCGAACGCGTGGCCATCGGAGAGGCGCGTGAGGACGACGTCCTCCGAACCCAGCTCCAGGAGGATGCGGTTCAGCTGCTCGTCGTTGTCGACGTACTGCTCCCGCTTCTTGCGCTTGATCTTATAGAGGGGCGGCTGGGCGATGTAGACGTAGCCTCGCTCGATGAGCCCCTTCATCTGGCGGTAGAGGAAGGTGAGCAGCAGCGTGCGGATGTGGGAGCCGTCGACGTCGGCGTCGGTCATGATGATGACCTTGTGGTAGCGCGCCTTGTTGACGTTGAAGCCGCCGACGGATTCATCGCCCTCGCCGATGCCGGTGCCAACGGCGGTGATGAGAGTGCGGATTTCCTCGTTGGAGAGCACCTTGTCGAGGCGGGCCTTCTCCGTGTTGATGAGTTTACCGCGCAGCGGGAGGATGGCCTGGAAGCGGCGGTCGCGGCCCTGTTTGGCGGAGCCGCCGGCGGAGTCGCCCTCGACGATGTAAAGCTCGGTGAGGGCGGGGTCGCGCTCCGAGCAGTCGGCGAGTTTGCCGGGCAGGCCGCCGCCGGAGAGGGCGCCCTTGCGGACGGTTTCGCGGGCCTTGCGGGCCGCCTCGCGGGCGCGGGCGGCGTTGAGGGACTTGTCGATGATCCGCTTCGCCATCGGCGGGTTCGTCTCGAAGTACATCATCAGGCCCTCGTAGGAGACCGAGCCGACGATGCTCTCCACCTCAGGGGAGAGGAGCTTCACCTTGGTCTGCGACTCGAACTTGGGGTCGCTGTGCTTGATTGAGATAACGGCCGCGAGGCCCTCGCGCACGTCGTCGCCGGTGATCTGGGGATCCTTGTCCTTGAGGAGGTTGTTGGACTTGGCGAACTGGTTGATCGCGCGGGTGAGCGCGCTGCGGAAGCCGGAGAGATGGGTGCCGCCGTCGGGGTTATGGATCGTGTTGGTGTAGCAGAGGACTTGGTCGTTGTAGGTGTCGTTGTACTGGAAGACGACCTCGACGTGGATCTCCGCATCCTTGTCGTCGATCTTCACCCGCTGTTCCTTGCGGATGGAGATGGGCTTGGGGTGGAGGGCGGTCTTGCCCTGGTTGAGTTGGCGGACGAATTCCTCGACGCCGTCCTTGTAGAAATAGCGCTCGGGCTTCGGGTCGGCGGGACGTTCATCGGTGAAGGCGATCTCGAGGCCGGAGTTCAGGAAGGCCAGCTCACGCAGGCGCTGGGCGATGCGCGGTGACTGGAACACGGTGGTCTCCTTGAAGATCTCACCGTCGGGCTTGAAGGTTATGAGGGTGCCGGTGCCCCGGGCTTTCCCGATGACCTCGAGCTTTTTCACGGTCTTGCCGCGCTCGAATTTCATGTGGTGCACCTGGCTGTTCCGTGAAACCTCGACCTCGAACCACTCGGAGACGGCGTTGACGCACTTGGCGCCGACGCCGTGCGTGCCGCCGGAAAATTTGTAACCACCCTGGCCGTACTTGCCGCCGGAGTGCAGTGTGGTGAGCACCATCTCGACGCCCGGGATCTTGTACTGCGGATGAATGTCGACCGGGATTCCGCGGCCGTTGTCGCGAATGCTGATCGAGCCGTCGACGTGGATGGCGACCTCGATTCTGGTGCAGTGGCCGGCGAGATGCTCGTCGACGGAATTGTCGAGGACCTCGGAAACGCAGTGGTGGAGCGCGCGCTCGTCGGTGCCGCCGATGTACATGCCCGGCTTTTTTCGCACTGCCTCAAGGCCCTCGAGTTTGCCCAGTTTGGAGGCGTCGTAGGCCTCGGTGTTGACGGGATTCGGGTTGCTCGCGGCGGATTCGGAAACGTCGGACATCGAAGGTATTTAGCGGGTTTTTTTGCGGCCGAGAATGAAAGGGAATTTCTCTCGCCGCGGGGCGTTTTAGGCGAGGGTTTTTTGACAAAAAAAACGGGCCGGAAACGCCCTTTCTTTCGCGATAAAACGTGCCGGGGATCGAGGGGTAGTGGGAACGGCGGCTTGAAGGCGGTTCGCGAGGGCCTGGATCGGCGATTTGCGCCAACTTGGCGCATAAGTTTCGCTCTTTGAGCGAACATCGAAACGTCCATCGGGCAGGGGGACAGGCTATGGCGGTGGCAATGCGGGGACAGGCAATGCGGGGGCGGGTGCAGGCACCGGGGTCAGGTTAGGTGCAGGCGGCGCTGGGGACAGGCTATGGGTTCCTGAAAGCAGGGCTGAGGTCGGACGTGGGGACAGGTTATGGGCGGTCGGCCGGGCGAACTTTCCCTGGGCCCGCCAATAGAGGGACAGGTTGTGGTGTGTTTCCGGAGGAACAGGTCGCATCGATCCGCCGGCGCCGTTTCCGGCAAGGGGACAGGCTCCGGCGGTCCACCTTTCGTTTGACCGGTTTAGGGCCGCGGGCAGATTCGCGAGCATGCTCACTCCGGTACTGCAAAACCTCCTTATCCTGCAGGACCGTGACCTCAAGCGCCACGCCCTCGAGTCGCAACTCAAGGCTGTCCCCGACGAAGTCGCGCAGGTTGAACGGAAGATCGCCTCGGAGAAGGCCGCCATCGAGACCGCCCGCACCGAGTTGCGCGATCTCGAGGTGCGCAAGAAGTCCCTTGAGACCGAGATCGGCTCCACCGAGACCAAACTCGCCCAGTACCGGACGCAGCAGCTTTCGATCCGCAAGAACGACGAGTACCAGGCCATGGGCCACCAGATCGAGCTGACCCAGGCCGCGATCGCGGAGTTCGAGGGCAAGGAGCTTGAGGTGATGTACGCGATCGATGGCGCCAAAGCGCGGTTCGCCGCCGCCGAGGCCGTGCTCAAGGCCAATATTGCGGGCCACGAGTCCCGCCTCGCCACGCTCCGCGAGCGCGATGCCAATCTGCGCGCCGAACTCACCACGGCCCAGGCTGAGGTCGCCGCGGCGCGCACGCCCGTCGAGCCGATGCGCCTTCGCGTCTACGATCGCATCGCGGCGCGCAATCTGCCCGCCGTCGTCTCCATCCATGCGGGCAAGTGCGGCGGCTGCCACCTGAAGGTCTCGAGCGAGGTCGAGTCCGCCGCCCGCGGAAAAACCGTGGATCCGGTCGCCCAGCTTCCCACCTGCGACCAGTGCGGTCGCATCGTCTACTGGGAGTCCTGACGGACGATGCGCGCCGGCGCGCTTGCCAGCGCGCCCGATCGCGGCTCCCTTCAAGTTGCTTTGGGGCCAGGCCGTCGCTCCGAGTTCTTTGATCCCAAGGCGCGGGTAACGCCGCGCCCGCCGAGAAATTCGGAGAGGAAAGTCCGGACACCATAGGGCAGGACGCCGCGCGAGTTTCACCGCAAGCGCGGGCGGCGCGTTTCAAGGCGCGTCGATGGATAGTGTCACAGAGAATATACCGCCGGCCGCGGGCCTTCGGGCGCGCGGCAGGTAAGGGTGAAAAGGTGGGGTAAGAGCCCACCGCGTCGCGCGCGAGCGCGGCGGCAGGAAAAACCCCGTCCGGTGCAAGACTAAATAGGTGGCTGGGCGGCCCGTCCCATAGCCACGGGTAAGTCGCATCCGGTGTCGTCCCGCTTCGGCGGTCCGGCCCCGGGCGTCCGGCCGCGAGGCCGGGTCGAGAGAAATGACGACCGCCGCGCCGCAAGGCGCGGGACAAAATCCGGCTTACCGGCCCCAAAGCATTTTTTCCCATGATCCCCAGATTGCCCTTCGCCGCCACGATCCTCGCCGTCGCGCTTCCCCTGCAGGCCCAGCCCGCGCCCACGAGCGAGACGCGTTACCAGCGTTTCACGCGCCAGTCGCGCGAGGCGGAGACGAAAGGGCTGGCCGAGGCCTTCCGCGGGGTAACCGCCCGAGGTGCCGTCGAGCCCGGTCTGTTCCCGGTGCGTTCCACCGGCGTGAGTACCGGACCCGTGCGCGAGGCGGCCCGGGCCTTCCTGGCCGCGCTCACGCCGGCCCAGCGGGCGAAGACGGTTTTCCCGATCGAGGATCCCGAGTGGCGCAAGTGGATGAACCAGCACTTCTACGTGCGCCAAGGGGTGAGCTTCCAGGAGATGGATGAGGCCCAGCGCGCCGCGGCCTTCGGTCTCATGCGCGCGGGCCTGAGCGCCAAGGGGCTGGATCTCGCCCGCGACATCATGCGGCTGAACCACACCCTCGGTGAGCTGAACAACAATAATTTCGAGGAGTACGGCGAGTGGCTGTATTGGATCACCGTGATGGGCGAACCCTCGGCCGACCGGCCGTGGGGTTGGCAGGTGGACGGCCACCACCTCATCATCAATTACTTCGTGCTGGGCGACCAGGTGGTGATGTCGCCGGTGTTCGTCGGCTCCGAGCCGGTGACCGCGCGCGCCGGTTTGCACCGCGGCGTCTCGATCCTGCGGGCGGAGCAGGATGCGGGCCTTGCCCTGCGCCGGTCGCTGACGGAGGAGCAGCGCCGCCGGGCGGTGCTGCGGCCGGAGAAGGACGGCAACGACAACCTCACCGAGGCGTTTCGCGACAACGTGGTGCTCGATTACGCCGGGATCCCGGCGAAGGCGCTCGATCCGGCTCAGCGCGCGGCGCTGCTGGACCTCATCGCCCTGCATACGGGCAACCTCGCCGACGGCCATGCCCGGGTTAAGCTCGAGGAGGTGCGGGCGCAGCTCGACCGCACGCATTTCGCCTGGATCGGCGGGGATCGAGAGGACAGTGTGTTTTATTATCGGATACACAGCCCGGTGGTGCTGATCGAGTTCGACCACCAGCGGCCGGCGAACCTCCGGCACCTCGCCGCCGATCCGCGCCGCCCGGGACGCGAGCACATCCACGTGGTCGTGCGCACGCCGAACGGCAACGACTACGGCCAGGACCTGCTCCGCCAGCATCTCGCGGCCGCGCGGCATTGACGCGCGGCCGCGCTCACTCGCCTTCCGGCCGCGTCTCCACCCAGCGCACCGCGTGGCGGATCAGCGCGGTGACGTCGCGCAGGCCGAGCTTCTCCTTGATGTGGGCGCGGTGGACGTCGACGGTCTTGGGGCTGAGGTGCAGCTCCGCCGCGATCTCCCGGGTGCTCTTGCCCAGGCCGATCAGCTGGAAGACCTCGAATTCCCGGTCGGTGAGCTGCTCGATCGGCGAACGGGAGCCCCGCGGACGCCCGGCGGAAAGGGCGTCGAGGATGCGGGCCGACATCCGCGCGCTGACGTAGACCTCGCCGTCCAGCACGCGCCGGATGGCGGCCAGCAGGTTCTCCCCGCCGGCCTCCTTCATGATGTAGCCCCGGGCGCCGGCGCGCAGAGCGCGTTCCGCGTAGACGCCCTCGTCGTGCATCGAGACCACCAGGATCGGCATCCTCTCGTGGGCGGCGCGCAGGTCGCGGAGAAACTCGAGGCCGCCGCGGCCCGGCATGGTGAGGTCGGTCAGGATCAGGTCGGGCACGCCGCGCGCGAGTTGCTGGAATGCCTCCGCGGGATTTCCGGCCTCGCCGCTCACCATGAGGTCCGGCTGGCGGTCGATGAGTTGCCGGAGCCCGGCCCGCATGAACGGATGGTCGTCCACCAGCAGCACGCGTTTCCGTACTGGTGCGGGGACGTCCTTCGGCGGGGTCTCGGCCGGGCGTTTCATGTTGCGGGCGAGGGCAGGGAGCAGCGCACGGCGACTCCCCCGCCACGCGGCGAATCGACGGCGAGCCGCGCGCCGATGACATTGGCGCGGTGGCGCATGACGCGCAGGCCGATGCCGTCCGCCCGTTCGGCGCGGGCGGACGGCAGGCCATGGCCGTCGTCCCGCACCGAGAGTTGCAGGCGACCGGAGGTTTCCTCGAGGCGGATGACGATGTGGCGCGCGCGCGCGTGCTTGCACCCGTTGTTCACCGCCTCCTGCGCGATGCGGTAAAGATGTCCGGCGATGAACGGGTCCGGCAGCGCCACCGGCTGCGGGCACTCGAAGGTGCAGCGCAGCTTGCCGAGCGTGTCGGTTCGTTCCGCCAGCTCGGCGAGCCCCAGCTGCAGCGCGTCCGGCTCGGCCCCGACGGGCACGAGGCCGCGCGCGAGGAAGCGGGTCTGCGCGACGGCCTCGCGCAGCATCCGGCTCATCGTGTCGAGCCTCTCTGCCAGCTCGCGGTGCGAGGAGGCGTCACCCTTCGCCAGCGTGCACATCAGCTCGAGGGCGGTGAGCTGCTGGCCGAGGTTGTCGTGCAGGTCGGCGCCGATGCTGTGGCGCTCGCGCTCGCTGATGTCGATGATCTCGCGCTCAAGCCGGCGGTGCTCGGCCTGCGCGGCCTGGAGCGCGCGGTCGCGGGCGACCGCGTCCAGGGCCCGGCGCACAACCGCGGGGAGGTGCCCCAGCAGTTCCGAGTCCTTCATCACGTAGTCGAGCGCTCCCTGCTTCATCACCTCGACCGCGGCCTTCTCGTCGCCGCGGCCCGTCACCACCACGAAAGGCACCGCCGGGCGGTCCCGCTGCAGCCGGGCGATCAGCTCCGGGCCGCCGCCGTCCGGCAGCTTGAGGTCCAGCACCAGCAGGTCGGGCGGGCGGCGATCGAGTCGCGCCAGGGTCTCGCGGGCGTCAGCCGCGGTCTCCACCGCGTACCCCTCGGCGCGCAGGCTGTCCGTCATGAGCAGACGCAGGCCCTCGTCGTCGTCGACGACCAGCAGCTCCGGGGTGGACGTCGCGTTTTCCACGGGCGCGGAGCCGGCTCAACCGGCGCTCAGCCGGGGGATCTGAAGGAAAGGCACGAAGCCGCCGAGGCGCCGGATGGCCTCGGAGAAGCGGTCGTAGTCCACCGGTTTCTGCATGTACACGCTGCAGCCGAGCTCGTGGCAGCGGACGATCTCCCGCGAGTCATCGGTGGTCGTGAGCATGATGACCGGCAGCTTCCGCAGGTTAGGGTCGGCCTTGATGCGGCGGAGCACCTCGATGCCGTCCACCTTGGGCATGCGGATATCGAGGAGCAGGAGGAACGCGTCGCCCGGGGCGGGGCGATCCTTGAAAAAGAAATCGAGGATCGCCTGGCCGTCCCGGAAATGGCGGATGCGGTTGGAGAGTCCCGCGGCCTCGAGGTTTTCCCGGATGAGGATGGCGTGCCCCTCGTCATCATCGACGATAAGTATGGTGGGCGTGGGCGTCATGGTGGGCTCGCCGCCCCGTCGAGCGCGGGCAGCGAGAGGTGGAAAATGGACCCCTCGCCGGCGGTGCTCTCAACCCAAATCCGGCCTTGCTGCCGCTCGAGCACCCGTTGCGCGATCGCGAGGCCCAAGCCCTCGCCGGAGGTCGCCTCGGGATCCAGCCGGTGGAACATCTCGAAGACCTTGGCCTGGTGTTCCGGCGCGATGCCGATGCCGTTGTCGGCGACGGCGTAGATCGCCTCGCCGCCGACGACGCGGCCGGTGACCGTGATCCGCAGGGGGCGGTCCGGCCGGCGGTACTTGAGCGCGTTGTCCAGCAGGTTGGCGAACACCTGGCTGGTCTGCGCGTGGTCGGCGCGGCAGACCGGCAGCGGTTCCACGCTCACCCTGGCGCCGGCCTCGTCGAGCTGGAAGCGCATCGCGGCGAGGATCTCGGTGAGGACCCCGTTGACGTTGAGCGGCCGGATCTGGAGGGCGACGCGGCCCAGCCGCGAGTAGCGTAGGAGCCCCGCGAGGAGCGACTCCATCTTCTGCACGCCGGCGTTGATGAAGCGCAGCGCCTGGGGAATGGTGGCGCCCACCGCCGATTCGAGGCGCCGGGCGGGCACCGCGCCCCCGGGTCCGGCCTCAGCCAGCGCCTGCCGGATCGCGTCGCAGGCGCGATTCAGCTGCTGGCCGAAGCCCTGCACATTCACGAGCGGCGAGCGCAGGTCGTGCGAGACGGTGTAGACGATCGCCTCGAGCTCCTTGTTTTTCTCGGCCAGCTCGGAGGCCACCTGGCGGAGCTCGGCCTCGTAGGCCTTGCGCCGGGTGATGTCGGTGCGGATCGCGACGTACTGTGCCGGGCGACCGTGCGCGTCGACGAAGGGGAAGATCGTGGTGTCGACCCAGTAGAGCGTGCCGTCCTTGGCGCGGTTGCGGATCTCGCCGCGCCAGACCCGGCCGCGACCGATGGTGGCCCAGAGCTCGCGGAAGAACTCCGGCGGATGGTGGCCGGAACTGATGATGCGGTGGTCCCGGCCGATCAACTCTTCGCGGGCGTAGCCCGAGATCGCGCAGAATTTGTCGTTCGCGTGGGTGATGCGGCCAGCGGGGTCGGTGATGGCGACGATCGAATGCGCGTCGAGGGCGGCCTTGAGTTCGCGCAGTTCCCGGTCGGTGGCGGAGGCGTCGGAGGGTGCCGGCGGGATTGGATTCGGCATGCGGGCGGGGAGTTCTTAGGTGGGCCAAACCGCGGTACTCGGCAAGGGCCGTCGCGCCCGGCGCCGGATCTAGGGAATTTCCCTAGCGAGATGCCGCCGCGGCTCCAATATCCCGCGCGGGGAGACGGCGTTATGCTGGGGACGCCATGCAAGCGACCCACTGCGCCCCGAGCGCTCCCGCGTCCCACCGGGGCGACGACGTCGTCGCCCGCCTGCGCCAATCCGAGATTTTCCGCGACTACCAGGATGCCTTCCAGACCGCGACCGGCCTGCCGCTGGTCCTGCGGGAGGCGGGCTCCTTCCAGCCCCCGCTCCACGGGGCGAAGCAAACCAACCGGCTCTGCGTGATCTTGACGGGGTCGAGCCGGACCTGCGCCTCGTGCCTGCAGGTGCAGCAGGAGGTTGAGCGGGAGCCCGGCGCGGAGGGCAAGACGGTGCGCTGCTTCGCCGGGCTGGCGGAGTCGGTGGTGCCGGTGCGGGTGGGGGAGCAGATCATCGCCTACCTGCAGACCGGGCAGGTGATGACCCAACCTCCCACCGAACAAGGGTTCCGCGCCGCGTTGGCCGAGCTGGCCCGCTGGCGGGCCAGCGTGGATGTTGAACTGCTGCGGCGGGCTTACTTTGAGACGCGCGTGCTCCCCAAGGCGCGCTACCATGCGGCGCTGCGGCTGCTGGCGAGTTTCGCGCAGCACCTGTCGCTGCTCAGCAACGAGCTGATGATCCGGTCCGCCGCCGCGGAGCCGCCGGCGGCCGCGAAGGCCCGCGCGTTCATCGCGACGCACCTCGGCGAGCCCCTCTCGCTCGACCAGGTCGCGCGTTCGGCGAACATGAGCGCGTTTTACTTCTGCAAGGTCTTCAAGGCGGCCACCGGGCTCACGTTCACGCATTATGTGGCCCGCGCCCGGATCGAGCGGACCAAGCAGATGCTGCTCAATCCGCACACGCGGATCAGCGAGGCGGCGTACGAGGCCGGTTTCCAGTCGCTCTCGCAGTTCAACCGGGTCTTCCGGCGCTTCGCCGGCGAATCGCCGACGCGCTACCGCGCGCGACTGCCCGGATCGGCGCCCGTGTCGCCGACGCATCCGATCCCCTTCGCCGCCTGAACCGCGGCCAAGATACGCGCAGCTCCCGCCAACCCCCGCCGAGCCCGCCATCCATCCTCGACCTTAAGGTAAAGCCCTAAACCCACGTCAGGCCAACCACCACCGGAGGCATCATGCACCACCGTAAAGCCGCGCCCGTCCTGTCCGAACCCACCGAGAACGACATCCAGCACCAGGCCTACCTGCTCTGGATCGAGGAAGGCCGTCCCGAAGGCCGCGACCAAGAACACTGGTTCGCCGCCCGCGAGCTGCTCCGCCACCACCACGGTCGCGGGGGCCGTCCGCGTCGACACGCCGTCGCCGCCTCCGCCGCCAGCTGAAATCCGCCGTGCCATGGCCGTCGTCCCGCTTACCCTAACGATCAGCCTCTGCCTCGTCTTCACCTTCGTGGTTTTCTTCCTCCGCGAGCATGCCCGCGGACCGCTGAGCAGCCCGGAACGTGATTCGCTCCTGCCCCTCGCCGAGGAGAGACCGCGTCTCGCCGGTGGCGGTGCCGCGCACCGCCGCACGGACGCCTGAGCCTCCCTGACTTCCCCTTACCCGATGCCCGCCTCCAAGCTCACCCTCGAGTTCAACGACCAGGTCGTCCGCCAGTTCGTCCTCGCCAGCCTCGTCTGGGGCGTGGTGGGCATGCTGGTCGGCGTCCTTGTCGCCTCGCAGCTCAACTTCTGGCAGCTCAACCTCGGTACCTCGTGGCTGACGTTCGGCCGGTTGCGGCCCCTGCACACCAACGCGGTCATCTTCGCGTTCGTAGGCAACATGATGTTCGCCGGCGTCTACTACTCGACGCAGCGGCTCGTGAAGGCCCGACTCGCGAGCGACTTCCTTTCGGCGCTCCATTTCTGGGGCTGGCAGACGATCATCGTCGCCGCGGCGGTGACGCTCCCGCTGGGCCTCACCCGCGGCAAGGAGTACGCGGAGCTCATCTGGCCGATCAACATCGCGGTCGCCCTCGTCTGGGTGGTGTTCGCGGTGAACTTCTTCTGGACGCTCGCGCGGCGCCGGGAGCCGAGCCTGTACGTCGCGATCTGGTTCTACATCGCGACGATCGTGACGGTGACGATGCTCTATGTCGTCAACCACCTGTCGCTGCCGACCTCGCTCACGCACAGCTACCCGGTGTTCGGCGGAGTGCAGGACGCGCTCGTGCAGTGGTGGTACGGGCACAACGCCGTGGCGTTCTTCCTCACCACGCCGATCCTCGGCATCATGTACTACTTCCTGCCGAAAGCGGCGGAGCGGCCGGTGTACTCGTACCGGCTCTCGGTGGTGCATTTCTGGTCGCTCGTTTTCGTCTACATCTGGGCCGGGCCGCACCACCTCTTGAACACCGCGCTGCCCGACTGGCTGCAGACGCTCGGCATGACCTTCTCGCTGATGCTCTGGGCCCCGTCCTGGGGCGGCATGCTGAACGGCCTCCTCACCCTGCGCGGCGCATGGGACCGGCTGCGGACAGACCCCGTGCTCAAGTTCATGGCGGCGGCCGTGACTTTCTACGGCATGGCGACCTTCGAGGGGCCGCTCCTCTCGATCAAATCGGTCAATGCACTCGGGCACTACACCGACTGGATCATTGGCCATGTCCATGGCGGCGCGCTCGGCTGGAACGGCTTCATGGCCGCCGGCATGATCTACTGGCTCCTGCCGCGTCTGTGGAACCGGCCGCTCCACTCGGTCGCGCTGGCCAACCTCCACTTCTGGATCGGGACGGTCGGTATTCTCCTCTACATGGCCGCGATGTGGACCAGCGGCATCACGCAGGGGCTGATGCTCGGCGCCACGGCGGAAAATGGCACCGTGCTAGCGTATCCGAAC
This sequence comes from uncultured Opitutia bacterium, assembly GCA_903900845.1. Classification (GTDB taxonomy): domain Bacteria; phylum Verrucomicrobiota; class Verrucomicrobiia; order Opitutales; family Opitutaceae; genus ER46. The sequence continues at coordinate 76,893 of CAIUOU010000167.1, read as the reverse complement.
TTCCTCGACACGCTGAACACCATCCGGCCGTTGATGCTGATGCGCGTCATCGGCGGCGCGCTCTACCTCGTGGGCTTCGTGCTCCTCTGCTACAATGCTTGGCGCACGGTGGCCGGCGCGGAGGCCGTCAACGGCACTGTCGAGGTCCCCGCCGAGGAGGAGGCGCCGGAGCCTCGGCTCGGGCTGCTCGCCACCTTCCTCAACCCGCCGGTGATGTTCTCCCTCCTCGGCACCGGTTTCGCCTGCGCATGGATGTTCGCCGCGGAGGGGCTCAGCATCCTCGGTCTCGTCGGCACGCTGCTGTGCGCCGTGCTGGGCTACGCGCACTGGGAGTCGCGCGGCAAGGCTTGGGCCGGCTGGTACGACCGCCTGCTGGTGAATACCGCACCGTTCACCATCCTTACGTTCATCGCGGTGGCGGCCGGCGGTCTCATCCAGATCGTGCCTCTCGTCATCTCCCACCGCGCGGCCAACGTCGAGGATCGCAAGCAGGTGCCCTACACGCCGCTCGAGCTGGCTGGCCGAGACATCTACGTGCGCGAGGGTTGCTACACCTGCCACTCGCAGATGATCCGCACCCTCGTGCCGGACGTGCTGCGGTACGGTGACTACTCCCGCCTCGGGGAGTCGATCTACGACCACCCTTTCCAGTGGGGTTCGCGCCGCACCGGGCCCGACCTCGCGCGCGTCGGCGGGAAATACCCGAATGTCTGGCACCTCCGACACATGGAGGATCCGCGGGCGATCTCCGTCGGTTCCAACATGCCTTCCTACGCGTGGCTGCTGCGCGACGACACGGATGTCACGGCGCTGCCCACCAAGCTGTCCGTCCAGCGCGCCCTGGGCGTGCCGTACCCCGACTGGACGCCGGAACAGATCCGCTCCCGCGTGGACACCCAGGCGAAGGTGATCGCGGCCGACCTCAAGGCCGCGGGCGCGTACGTCGCCCCGGAAAGGGAGATCATCGCGCTGATCGCCTACCTGCAGGTTCTTGGGCGTTCCGAGGTCGTGGCCGCGACTAAAGCCGAAACACGCGCCTCGCAGTAATCCCCACCGCCATGTTCCGCCGCCTCGCCTTCGATAACAGTGCCGCGCTCTTCACCTTCGCGGCCTTCCTCACCGCCGTCTCCATCTACGTGGCCGTGATTTGGCGCGCCTTGCGCATGAAGCGCCCGCAGGTCGCCGCTTTCGAGAACCTGCCCTTCGTCACCCCCACGCCTTCCGCCCGCCATGAGCCCCGTCCCGCCCGTAAAGCCTGAGGAAAACGAGTTCCGCCCGCACGTCTACGACGGCATCCGGGAGTACGACAAACGCCTGCCCAATTGGTGGCTGTACACGCTCTACATCACCATCGTGTTCTGGGTCGGCTACTGGGGCTACTACGAGTGGTTCCGCGCCGGTCCGACCGGCGCGCAGGATGTCGCGGCCGAGATGGCCCGCATCGAGTCCGCCCGGCTTTCCACGGCACCACTGGATGACCCTAGCCTCTGGAAGATGAGCCGGAACTCGGAGTTCGTCGCCGCCGGCAAGGCGGTCTACGAGGCCGCCTGCGCCGCGTGTCATCTCGCCAGTCTGCGCGGCAAGGCGGAAAGTACCGTCGCGATCGGTCCTGACCTCACGGACACCACTTGGGTCCACGGCGGACGCCCGACGGAGGTTCACGCCCTCATCAACAAGGGAGTCCTCGCCAAGGGAATGCCGACGTGGGGGCCGGTGCTTGGAGCGAGGAAGATCGGTGAGGTCACCGCCTACATCATGAGCAAACACCGGGAGGGCGAGCCCGTCGTGATCGCCCCGCCGGCCTCGCCCTAGGCGCGCCGACTTCCGGTTCCCCGCATGCCGAGCGCCGAGTCCAACCCCGTTCCTCCCGTGGCGGGACGTCCCTCTTTCCGTGCCAATGATTCGGCGCCATCGTTGGACTCGGTCACCACGATCCGGCCCGACGGTTCGCGACCGTTTCTCTTCCCCGCCGCCACGCGCGGCCGCTTGACCACGGCGCGGCGCATCGTGGCGCTCGTCCTGCTGGTTTTCTACATGTCGCTCCCGTGGATCCCCGTGAACGGGCATCCCGCGGTGCTGCTCGATCTGGTCGAGCGTCGTTTCCATTTGTTCGGACTGACGTTCGCGGCGCAGGACATGTGGCTCCTGTTCTTCGTCCTGACCGGGCTTGGTTTCTCGCTCATCTTCGTCACCGCGCTTTTCGGGCGGATCTGGTGCGGCTGGGCCTGCCCCCAGACCGTTTTCCTCGAGCATGTTTTCCGGCCGATCGAGCGCCTGATCGAGGGGGATGCTTTCGCGCGGCGCCAACTCGACGAGGCGCCGAAGTCTTGGCGGAGGTTCCGGATCCGCGCGCTGAAACACGCGGCTTACGTGGTCGTCGCCGCCTTTTTCACGCATCTTTACCTCGCATACTTCGTGTCGGTCCCGGAGGTCTGGCACATGGTGAGCAACGCGCCTGGCGAGCACTGGGGCGTGTTTGTCTTCATGGCCGCTTACACCGGGCTCACCTATTTCATCTTCGCGTGGTTCCGGGAGCAGGTCTGCATCGTGATCTGCCCTTACGGTCGTATCCAGTCGGCGCTCACCGACGACCACACGCTGGTGATCGGCTACGACCAGCGGCGCGGCGAGCCCCGCGGCCGCGCCGGCACGCCGGGCGCCGGGGATTGCGTCGCGTGCAGCCGTTGCGTGCAGGTTTGCCCGACCGGCATCGATATCCGCCATGGCCTCCAGCTGGAGTGCGTCGGCTGCACCGCATGCATCGACGCCTGCGACGATGTCATGCGACGCACCGGTCGCGCTCCCGGCCTGATCCGTTATGATTCCCAGCGGGGACTCGCGAAGGAGCGCACGCGGTGGATCCGCCCGCGGACGATCGTTTACTTCATCCTTCTGCTCGCCGGCGCCTCCGTCGCCGGCTGGGCCGTCTCGACGATCAAGCCCGCGAATTTCGGCGTCACCCGCATGACCGGCGCGCCCTACATCATCGACGCGGTCTCGGTGCGGAACCAGTTTCTGGTGCGCATCGTGAACAAACGCCACGAGCCGCGGCGGTTTCGGGTGGCGGTGGAGCGCGCGCCGGAAGGGCTGGTGCGTTCCGGGGTCGCGGAGCCCGTGGAGGTCCCGGCGCTGGGCGAGGTCGTGCGCCCGCTGATCCTGCAGCAGGAGCGGGCCCGCTACGCGGGGGTGTTTTTCGTGCTCGTGACGGTCGCCGACGAAACGGGCTCGTTCAGCCTACGGCGCGAGGTGGAATTCCTCGGCCCGGAGGCCCGCCTGTTGCGCGAGGAGAAAGAGGAGGCCCGTCGTGCCCACCGGTGATTCCCGGCATCCTCCGCGGCCGTCCCGCTTGTGGTTGTGGTTTGTCGTCGCGTTCGCGGTGCAACTGGTCGTCTGGGGGGGCTGGCTCGCGATCGCGTCCCGCCATCGGGTGCCGGAGGTGCCGTTGGTGCGGGTGCGCTGACTCCGATGGAACTCGCCGGCATAAACTCCCCCGCGGCGGCTCTGGTGGCCGGTCTGGTCACGAGCCTGCATTGCGCCGGCATGTGCGGTCCGCTGGCCTGCGGTCTACTGCCGGTGGGCGGGCAACGCATGGACGCCCGCGCGGTGGCGACGGTTTATCACCTGGCGCGTCTGGCCGCCTACACGACGCTCGGCGCTCTGGCGGGAGGTTTGGGGCGGCTGCCGTTTTCTTTCGTCCCCGGCCCGGTGCTGCGCTGGCTGCCGTGGCTGGGCGTGATGCTTTTTCTCGGGCTGGCCCTGCGCTGGGACCGGCATCTCCCGAAGCCGGCGCTGCTCGCGCGGGTCTCGTGGCGTTTGCGGCCGGCCGGTGGGGGCCGGTCGCCTTTGGCTGGCGCGGCGTTGCTCGGATGGTGCACGCCGCTGCTGCCGTGCGGCCCGTTGTATTTCCTTCTGGCGCTGGCGTTGCTGGCCGGGTCGGCGGTGCGTGGCGCGGAATTCATGCTCGCCTTCGGGCTCGGCACGGTGCCGCTGCTCTGGCTCGCGCAGGTGCAGTTCCATTGGGTGCGGCGGCGGCTCTCGCCGCTCTGGCTCAACCGCACGCGGGTCACGCTGGCGCTGGTCGCCGCCGTGACGATCGGTTGGCGGCTGCGTGCGACGCTCGGTTTCCCCGGTCCGGATCCGCTCAACTTCGTCTGCCAGTGACCGCATGAGCGCGACCGTCACCCGGCCGGCGGCGGCGCGGGCCATGCCCCGGGTCTGCCGCCATTGCGGCGCCCCGCTCGCCGACGAAAAGGCGCGCGCGGCGGGATTTTGCTGCGCGGGTTGCGCGTACGTTTTCCGTCTGGTGCACGAGCACGGACTCGACGGGTACTACCGCATCAAGGACGAGGTGACGGTGCCGGCCGACGCCGCGGTCTTCCAGCCGCGCGATCACACCTGGCTGGAGGAGGCGCAACAGGCCGCCGAGCAGGCCGCGGGCGCGGGATCGCCCGTGCTCACGCTCGATGTGCAGGGCATCTCGTGCGCGGGCTGCGTGTGGCTCATCGAGCGCGTCTTCCGGCAGCAGCCCGGCGCGCGGGACATCGTGGTGAACGCCCCGTACGGGTCGATGCGCCTGCGGTGGACGGCCGGTGAGTTTTCCGCGGCGGAGTTCGCCCGCAAGCTGCAGGCCTTCGGCTACCTCACGGGGCCCGCCGGCGCCGCGCCCTCCGAGCCGGAGACCCGCGGGCTGCTGCGGCGGATCGGCCTCTGCGCGGCGTTCGCGATGAACGTGATGCTCTTCTCGTTCCCCGTTTACTTCGGGATGGAGCGGGACTTCGAGTGGGCGGGTTTGTTCGCGCTGCTCAACGCCGCCTTCAGCACGCTGAGCCTTCTGGTGGGGGGAACTTATTTCCTCGGCCGGGCGGCACGCGCCCTTCGCGAGCGGGCGATGCACATCGACCTGCCGATCGCGATCGGCATTGCCGGGGCCTACGTCGGCTCCGTCTACGGGTGGCTCGCGGGTGAGGAGCGCTTCGTTTACTTTGATTTCGTCTCCGCGTTCATTCTGTTGATGCTCACCGGGCGTTGGGCGCAGGTCGCCTCCGTCGAGCGTAACCGCCGCCGGCTGCTCCGGCACCAGCCGCAGGCGAGGCGGGTCCGGCTCAAGGGGGGAGAGGAGGCGGCTCCTTCCGAGCTTCGTCCCGGGCAGCGGATGCTCCTCGTCGCGGGCCAGACCCTGCCCGTCGAGGGCCGGGTGGAGGCGCCGGAAGCGGTCTTCTCGCTCGCTTCGATCAACGGCGAGGCCGAACCGCGGGTTTTCCGCCGCGGCCAGCGCGTGCCGGCCGGCGCGGTGAATGTCGGTCGCGGAGTCGTGGAGGTCGAGGCCCTGCAGGGCTGGGCCGACTCCCTGCTCGCGCGCCTGCTGGAACCCGGTTTCCGGACCGAAGCCGGCCAGCCGTTGCTGGAGCGCGCGGTTCGCGGCTACGTTGTCGGCATCCTGCTGGTGGCGGCGCTCTCCGGCGCCGGGTGGTGGTCGTCGGGCGACGCGGCGCGGTCGTGGGCGGTCGTCACCGCGGTGCTCGTCGTCTCCTGCCCATGCGCCATCGCGCTGGCCTTTCCGCTGGCCGACGAGATGGCGACCGTCGCGCTCCGGCGCCGAGGCGTGTTCGTGCGTGAGGCGGACCTTTGGCCGCGGCTGGGACGGGTGCGCAACGTGGTGTTCGACAAGACCGGAACCCTGACGGTCGAGACGCCGGTTCTGCTCAATCCCGAGGTCATCGCCACGCTGCCGGCGGAGGCGCGGGATGCTCTGCACACCTTGGTCCGTGGTTCCGCCCACCCCGTGAGCCAGGCCGTGCTCGAACACCTGCTCGCCGGGGGACCGGCCGGCGTGATCGCCGGCGAGGTCGTTGAGATGGTCGGCTCCGGCGTTGAGATCGGCGACTGGTCCCTCGGCCGGGCGGGTTGGCGCTCGCGGGGAGGTGCGAACGCCGGCGCCGAGCTTTGCCACCGCGGTGCGGTGGTCGCGGGATTTCACTTCTCCGATTCGGCGCGCGGGGACGCGCGCGCGGAGATCGCTGCCCTCCGGGGCCGCGGGCTGGCGGTGCACGTGCTGAGCGGGGATCTGGCCGGGAAAGTCGCGGCCCTCGCGGATGACCTCGGGATTGTTTCCGGCTGCGCGCACGGTGAGCTCTCGCCCGCCGCAAAGGCCGCGTGCCTCGACGCCCTCGGGCCGGAGTCGAGCCTGATGCTGGGCGACGGCGCCAACGACAGTCTCGCATTCGACCGCGCGCTTTGCCGGGGCACGCCCGTGATCCACCGCGGCGTGCTGGAGCGGAAGGCTGATTTCTACTACCTCGGCCGCGGCATCGGCGGGATCCGGGCGTTGTTTGAGACGGATGACATCCGGCGTCGGACGCATGGCATCATCCTTTGTTTCTCGATCGGCTACAACCTGCTGGCGGTCGGCCTCGCGGTTGCGGGCCGGATGAACCCGCTGCTCGCGGCGATCCTGATGCCGGTCAATTCCCTGCTCTCGCTCGCGATCGTTTCGGCGGGCATGCGGACGGCCTTCCGCCGGCCGGGCGCCTGAGGTCGGGCGGCGGGTTTTCGCTGGCGGGCGCCGGAGCCCGCCCGCAGAAAAACGCGCGTCGGTCTCAACCCCGTTTACCCCCTGAAGCACATGAGCCTCATCCTGCGTCGTTACCTCCTGGTTCTCTTGCCGGCCTTGCTGTCGGCCCTCACCGCCTTCGGCGCGGAGTCCGGCGGCACGGTCGCCGGAACCGTCAGCAACGCCGCCACCCGCAACCTGCTCGAGGGCGCGCGGGTCGAGGCCCGCGGCGCGGGACGCGCTGCGCTGACCGATGCCACCGGCCGGTATGTCATCGACCGCCTGCCGCCGGGACCGGTCGAGCTGGTGGTGACCTACCTCGGTCTGGATGAACAGCGGCGAAGCGTGACGGTCGCCGCGGGAGGCCGCGTGACCCAGGACTTTGATCTCTCCGCTCAGGTTTACCGGCTCGGCGAATTCCGGGTCACCGGGGAGCGGGAGGGCAACGCGCTCGCCCTCACGGCGCAGCGCAATGCGGACAACCTGAAGAACGTCGCCGCTTTGGACGCCTACGGCAACCTGCCCAACATGAGCGCGGGGGAACTGGCGGTGCGCCTGCCCGGTGTCGCCTCGCAGTTCGACGACGAGGGCAACGTCACCGGCGTTTTCATCCGCGGCGCGGCCTCGACCCTCAACCGCGTGAATGTCGACGGGCAGCTGATGTCGAACGTCGGCGGGTTCAACCGCCAGTTCCAGACGCACAGCCTCACCGGCGCGATGTTCGAGCAACTCGAGGTGATCAAGGGCCACACCCCGGATCAGACGGCGGATTCGCTGGGCGGCACGGTCAACCTCAAGACCCGTTCCACCCTGGGCATGAAGGAGCGCCGCCGCTTCGCGTACAGCCTCGGAGCCCGCTGGGCGCCTTCCTTCTTCGACCAGATCCAGCCGCGCCTGAATCACCCGCTCCATCCGCTGAACAACTTCGCCTACCAGGAGGTCTTCGACGTGGCGGGCGGCTCGCGCAATCTCGGCGTCGCCGTGAACCTCTTCTACAGTGAGAATGTGAACGGTCCCGGCTCACGGCAGTTCGATTACCAGAACAGCGCCACCGGGCCGCTCTATCTCTGGGATTTCCGCACCCAGAACCAGTACAACAACCGGACCCAGAAAAGCGTGAACGTGAAGGCGGAGCACCGGTTGTCGGAGCGCACCCGCGTCACCCTCAACACCATCTACAACGACGCCTTCGAGAAGACCGACCAGCTCTACACCACGCGGGCGTTTTCCAACCAGACGGTGGCCGCCTTGGTGAACGGAGTCCCGGGCGGAACCGGGGCCGTCGTGCCCGGGTACACCGACACCCGCACCGAGGTGCGCCCGGTCGCCGGTTCCAGTTTCGAGCTCAACACCTTCCTGCGTCGCTTCCTGAACCGCACCCGCCTCGTGAGTCTCGCCGCGGAGCACACGTTTGACCGCTGGACCATCGACTACGACGCGAGCTACAGCCGCACGCACAACAACCTCGCCCACGAGCCTGGCGGCAATCTCGTGATGCGGGCGGTCAACGTCGGCTGGACCGTCGACGTCTCCGATCGCGCCAATCCGGGTTTCACGCAGACGGCCGGGCCGAGCCTCTTTGACATCGCCAGCTACCGTTCGGCCGTCTCCCTCACCACCCGGAACGACGGCCGCGACGTCGACGTCCTCAACGCGCGGTTGAACGCGGCGTGGCGGCTGCCCGTTGTCACGCCGGCGACGCTCAAGACGGGCGTGTATTTCCGCCACCAGAAGATGGCGGAGACCGGTCGCCGGCGGCAGTGGTCGTATCTGGCCTCGGCGCCGGCCATGGCCGCCACTTTCCCGGATGTTTACGCCTTCCGCTCGGGGGACGGACGCCGCCTGCCGTTCGTCGATCCCCACGCGGCTTATGAGAACACCGGCAACCCCGCGCTCTGGAGCGAGGACCTCTACTTCCGCACGGCAGATGCCTTCAGCACCACGCGGGATGCGACCGAGAAGGTCGCTGCCGGTTACGCGCAGGGCCAGTTCCGCGCGGGGCCCCTCGGCGTGCTGGGCGGGGTGCGCGCCGAGAGGACCGAGGTCTCCGGTTTCGGCTATGTGCGGGTGCGCCCCGCCACCGCGGCGCAGATCCCCGATCCGGTCGCCCGGGCGCGTCATGACTGGGATCACCCGGTGAGGAATGCGGGCTCTTACACCCGCCCGTTCCCCAGCATCCACCTCACCTGGAACTTCACGCCCAACCTTCGAGCTCAAGGCAGCTGGTCCACCTCGTTCGGTCGCCCGCCGGTGACGAACCTGGTGCCCTCGGCCTCGATCACGGACAACGCGACCACTCAGACCGTGACGATTCCCAATCCCGCGCTCGGGCCGCAGTACGCGCGCAACGTGGATCTTTCCCTCCAGTACTACTTTCCGGCTGCGGGCGTGCTCTCCTTCGGGTACTTCCGCAAGGACATCCGCGACTACATCGTGACGACCAACATCGGCACGGTGGGCGCGGGGCCCGACAACGGTTTCGATGGCAGCTACGCCGGCTTCATGCTTCTCAGTTCCGCCAATGCCGGCACCGCGGAGGTGCGGGGCTGGGAGCTGGATTACCGCCAGCAACTCACGTTCCTGCCCGCGATCTTCCGCGGGCTCAGCGCCTCGGCCAACCTCACCGTGCTCGAAACCGAGGGCAACTTCGGTGGCGCGGCGCAGCGTTCCAACAAAGAGGTGCAGAACTTTATCCCGCGGACGGGCAACGCCGGGCTCACGTACACCGCGGGCCGCTTCCGCGCCAACGTGCTCCTCAATTACACCGGGGACTATCTCGTCACTCCCAGCGCGCTCGCGCACCGCAACATCTACCGTGGGTCGCGCACCTTGCTCAACGCGGGCGTCGCCTGGCAATGGCGGCCGACGGTTTCTATCTTCTGCGACGCGAGCAACCTCACCAACGCCCCGCAGGAGACCTACTTCGCAACGCCCGACCGCATCCAGCGTCGGATCATCAACGCCCCGGCCCTCACCTTCGGCTTGAACGGCCGCTTCTGAGCCGGCGGACGCGGAAAAGGGCGCGGGCCCCACGCCCGCGCCCGTGTTCCCACATACCCAACAAGTTATTTTCCGGCGCCCTTCACGACGGCCTTGGGGCCGGGCGTGATGACGACCGGGCAGCCGGCGCGCATCAGGACGCCGTGCGTCGTGCTGCCGACGAGGAGATCGTAGAGGGCGGTGTGGCCGTGCGAGCCCATCACGATGTAATGCGCGCCAAGGTCCTTCGCCTGCTCGACGATGAGCCGGATCGGGGGGCCGTTGAGCTGCATCGTTTCCGCGGGCACCTGCGCGGCCTTGAGCGTCGACTCCAGCTCGGCGAGGCGGCGAGCGGCGTTCTTTTCGCCGGCGGCCATGATCTCGGCGAGGTTGTCCACCAGCGCCGAGTACTCGTTGGTGATCGCGGGGGGCTGGAGAACCGTCAGGAGCACGACCTTGCCCTCCATCGCGCGGGCCAGGTTCGCCGCTTCCTCGACCACCGCCTCGGTGGCGCTGGAGAAATCAACCGGGGCGAGGATTGTTTTCATGCGGGGAAAATACCCCGTTCCGCCACCCGCCGCCACGCGGCGCTTGCGGTTGACTGCGCGTCCCTTGCCCGCGCGCCTCAGGCCGAGCGGCGGAGCAGGAAGGCCCCGCCGCCGTCGTGTCCCGCGACCCACGGCTGGCTGAGCACGGAACGCTCGAGGGTGAAAGGGCCGCCTGCTTTGCCGGCCTTGAACGCGCGCACCACCTGCTCATTCTCCTCGGCGTCGATGCTGCAGGTGGAGTAGACGAGACGCCCGCCCGGTGCGACTAGCCGCGCGGCGGCGTGCAGAAGGGAGAGCTGCTGCTCCGGGTGTTTGCGGAAGTCGCCTGCCTGGAGGCGCCACTTCACGTCCACGCGGTGGCGCATCACTCCCGTATTGGAGCAGGGGACATCTAGGAGCACGGCGTCGTAAACGACCGGCAGGCGGTGCTCGCGCAGCACGGTCGCGAAGCCCGGCGCGAGAACGTCGGCCTGGACCAGCGCCACCTCCAGGCCCCCGGCCCGGGAGAGGTTTTCCTTCAGCCGGTCGACGCGCGGGCCGGGTTGATCAACCGCCACCAGGTTGCCGGTCGGCTTTGTCCCGGGAGCGGCGCCGGCGGTCATCGCGTCGGCGATGAGAAGGCTCTTGCCGCCCGGTGCCGCGCAAAGGTCGAGCACGGACTCACCAGCGGTGGGCGCCAGCACCTCCACCGGCAGGCGGGTCGCCGGATCCTGCAGGTAGAGTTTACCCGCGCGGAGGAGTGGCTCCACAACCGACCAACTGCCCGCGGGGACCTCAAGGAAACCGGGCCACTTCGACGGTTTGAGCGGGGCGGGGGGCGGCTCCGCTCCCGTTCCCGGGCGCCAGCGGGCGTAAACCGGCGCAGGTTGCTGGTTCCATTCCAGCAGCGCCCGGGTGCCGGCGGGCCCGAACTGCGCCAGCCACGAGCGCACCAGCCAGGCGGGATGCGAGAAATACTCGCCAAGCTCCGCGGGGTCCGCGTTCAAAACCGGTGCCGGCCGCCCCATCGGCTCCGCCAGCCGGCGCACCACGGCGTTCACCAGCCGCGCCTCGGCCGGACTGGTCAGCGCCTTGGTTTGCTCCACCGCGTGATGGACGATGCGAGGGACTCTTCCGCTGTCGTTGTCCGCCGCGGCCTCAATCAGCTCGAAACCCGCGATGAAGAGCACCGCGCGCGTCGCGAAGCGCGGCGGGTGCGCCACCAGCCGGCCCAGTGCGGCGTCGATGCGGCCGAAGTGCCTGACAACGCCGATCACCAGATGCTGGCAGCGGGCGCGCTCAGTGCCGGCGAGGGTGCCGGGCAATTCGTCGAGCAGCACATCCAGCCGTTCCCTCCGCTCCAGCCAGCGGGCCACGAGACGCGCGGCGACGAGCCATGGCGTGGGAGGAGTCTGAAGGGCGGCGGTTACGGGGGATGGCATGAAAAAGGAGGCGGACAGGTCCGCGGGAGCACTCCCCGAACCTCAGTTTGACAACGGAAAGGAATGTCCGCTCAACTGTCCCGTTCAGGATCTCGATCACGCAACCATGAATTCCGAAGCCCTTTCCGCGCTCATTGCCAAGTCGCCCTCGCTCAAGGCCTCCAAGGCCAAGCTCGAGGCCATGGAACCGGGTGCGTATGTGGTGCATCGGAGCTGGGGCTTCGGGCAGATCAAGAAGTACGACGAGGCCGCCCAGAAGCTGATCATAGATTTCAAGGGCAAGAAGAGCCATCCGATGGACCCGGCCTTCTGCATCGGCACGATGGACGTCCTGTCCCCCAAGGATCTGCGGGTCCGCAAAGAGACCGATACCAAGGCCATCGAGGCCCTGATCGCCGACAACCCCGCCCAGCTGGTGGTGGACGCGCTGCAGGCCTACCCGAACAACGCCGCGACCGCGATCGAGATCGAGCTGATGCTCGCTGAGGTTCTCGGTGAGGAGCGTTTCAAGAAATGGTGGTCCGGCGCGAAGAAGGCGGTGGCGAAGGATCCCCGTATCTCCGTTCCAGCCAAAAAGACCGAGTGTTATATCCTGCGCGAGACCCCGGTGTCCGCCGAGGATGAGATCCTCGAGCAGTTCCTTTCCACGCGTTCGGCGCGCCGTCGGATCAAGCTCGCCGAGGACCTCATGGCCGCCGGTGTCCACAAGGAGGCCAAGGCTGATCTCTCGCAGGTCCTCCAGGGCTTGGCCGAGGTGGTCCGGGACTCCAACCAGCTGGACGCGGCCGAGCGCCTCTACGGAGCCGCGGTTCGCGACGATCTCGCCCGCGCGCTCGGGCAGGAAGCCGCCTTTGAGCCCGCGCAGGGAGCGATCATCGCTAACATCCGTGATCTCCCGGGCATCGCGGAGAAGATCCCGGTCCAGTTCCAGTCGCGGTTCCTCGAACTCATCCACGCGACCCACCCGGTCGAAAGCAGCGACATCCTGTTCTCCCTCTTGAAGGTGTCGCAGGGCAAGTTCACCACCGAGTGCATCAACTTCCTCATCGAGCAGGGCCACGCCGAGGAACTCGCCAAGACCCTGCGCCGCTGGCAGACCGAGCAAAACCTGCGCGCGCCGGTGCTGCTCTGGATCGTCAAGAACCGCCACTCGAAGAAGTTTGCCAAGCTGCTCAACGACCTCATCTCGCCCCGTCTGTTGGGGGCCATCTTCTTCGCCATCGATTACGAGGCGTTGCAGACCTCCAGCGCGCGCCGCATCCCGCTGGCGGATATCCTGAGCGAGGACACCGACCTCATTTCCGACCTGTTGTCGACGGCCGACCCGGAGACCGCGCGCGACCTCGCGAACGCGCTGATGCTCAATCAGGGCTTCGAGGAGCTGACCAAGAAGTCGCTGCTCGCGCGCTTCATCAAGATCTTCCCCACCATCCAGTCGCTGGTGGCGGCGGAGGCCGAGGGTCGCGAAGAGCAGCTGCTTGTTTCGCGCGGCAGCTACGACCGCAAGCGTGAGGAGTACGAGACGATCGTCTCCAAGAAGATTCCGGAGAACTCCAAGGCGATCGCCGCCGCGCGCGAGCACGGCGACCTGCGCGAGAACTCGGAGTTCAAGATGGCCAAGCAGGACCAGAGCGTGCTCATGGCGCAGAAGGCCCAGCTGGAGCGCGATCTCGCCCGGGCCCGTGTGACCGACTTCAAGGACGCATCCACCGATCAGGTCGGCGTCGGTACCGTCGTCGACGTGCGCAACGCGACCTCTGGAACCTCCACCACCTACACCATCCTCGGGGCTTGGGACGGTGATCCCGATCGCCACATCATCTCGTACAAGACCGCGCTGGGCGCCGCCCTGCTCGGCCGGAAGGCGGGCGACGCGGTGCGGGTGAAGACCGGCGCGGCTGAGGAAGAATACTCGGTGGTGAAAATCGCCCGGTTCGCCGATCAGGCGGGTTGAGCTCCCGTCTCCGGTGGCCGTACCCGGCTGCGGCGAGTAGCTGCGACTTTTCGCCACCGTAAGGGTTTTAGGCGGCAGGTTTGCCCTTTCGGGCAAACTTCGCTCCTTCCGCCCCTCCCAAGTCCGCCTCCGTCTGATGCACGCCTCGCTGACCTTGCACTCCAAAGCCACTTCCAGTCCGCCCCCCGGGGCACATGCGGGCACTTCCGCTCCCTCCGATCCCGCCCCTCGTAAGTCGCGCGTCGCGTGGTACTTTCTGGCAGGGTTACTCCTCTTGGGCGGCGGGGGGACAGCCGCCTACTATCGTTCCAAGGGCTCCACCAAGCCGGTCGCGGTCACCACCGACGTGGCCGTGCTCAAGACCATCACCCAGATCGTCACGGCCAGCGGGAAGATCCAGCCGGAGGTCGAGGTGAAGATCTCCACGGAGGCTGCCGGTGAAATCATCGAGATGCCGTTTCCCGAGGGGTCCAAGGTCCGCAAGGGCGATCTGCTCGTCCGCATTAAGCCGGACATCTACCAGGCCCAGGTCGATCAGCAGGACGCCAATCTGGTCGCCGCCAAGGCGTCCTCCGTCCAGGCCCGCGCGCAGATGGCCAAGGCTCAGGAGGATTTTAAGCGCGCCGAGGATCTCTTCGGCAAGAGGTTGATCTCCGACTCCGATTTCACGGCCTCCCGCACCGCGCTCGAGGTCGCCCAGGCCACCTACGAGAACGCTCTGGCGCAGATCAAGCGCACCGAGGGCTCGCTCAGCCAGGCGCGCGATCAACTCTCCAAGACCGTCATCTACTCGCCGATGGACGGCACGATCAGCTCCCAGAACAGCGAGGTCGGTGAACGGGTGGTGGGCACGGGTTCCTTCGCCGGCACGGAGATCATGCGCGTGGCCAACCTCGTCGCGATGGAGCTCCGCGTGCGCGTCAACGAGAACGACATCGTGAACGTGAAGGTGGGGGATCGCACCGTCATCTCGATCGACGCCTATCCCACGCGCAAATTCAGCGGCACCGTTTCTGAAATCAGCTCTTCGGCCCAGGGCGGCGGCGCGGCCTCCCAGCTCGCGGCGATGTCCGACGACGTGACCAATTTCCTCGTCAAGATCCGCGTCAACGACCCCGGAGTGCAGCTGCGGCCCGGCATGAGCGCCACGGCCGACATCGAGACGCAGACGGTCGAGAATGTGGTCGCCGTGCCTATCCAGAGCGTGACCGTGCGGGCGACCGGCGGCCTCACGACCGAGGAGCTGCAGAAGAAGGCCGCCAAGGATGCCGAGAACAAATCTGGCGGCAGCCTGGACGCCGCGGCGGAGAAGCGAGAGGCGCGCCGCACGCGAGAGGTTCTCTCCAAGGTCGTTTTCATCAAGACGGGCGACAAGGTGCGCCAGCAGAGCGTCGAGGTCGGCATCGCCGACACCACCCACATCGAGGTGAAGTCCGGGGTTAAGCCCGGCGATGTGGTGGTCGCCGGCAGCTACGCGGCGATCAGCCGGCAGCTGAAAGAAGGCATGGCCGTCACGATCGCCAAGCCGGCCAAGGAGGGCGAAAAGCGCTGAAGCCGGCCCTTCCTGGCCGGCGTCTCTTTCCGGAAACCTACCCCTTCCGCCCATGATCGCCCCTCTTCCTCCGGCCGCCGCCGCCCGTTCCTACCGCACGCCCGGCAACCTCGTCATCCGCATCGAGGGTGTCACCAAGCTCTACCGCATGGGCGCGGAGACCGTGCATGCGCTTCGCGGCGTTAACGTAGAGATCCGGCGCAACGAGTACCTGGCCATTATGGGGCCCTCGGGTTCCGGCAAGTCGACGCTGATGAACATGCTCGGCTGCCTCGATACCCCGACGGCCGGCCGGTACGATTTCAACGGCAAGAACGTCGCGCATATGGTGGACGACGAGCTGGCCGAGATCCGCAACCGGGAGATCGGATTCGTCTTCCAGACCTTCAACCTGCTGCCGCGTTCCGACGCGCTCCACAACGTCGAGTTGCCCTTGGTTTACGCTGGCGTGGGACCGGCCGAGCGGCGTGAACGCGCCTTCGAGGCGCTCCGCAATGTGGGGCTCGGCGACCGCGTCCACCATCGGCCCAACGAGCTCTCCGGCGGACAGCGTCAGCGCGTCGCCATCGCGCGGGCCCTCGTCAACCGTCCCTCCATTCTGCTGGCCGACGAGCCGACCGGCAACCTCGACTCGCGCACCGGCGAGGAGATCATGGCGCTCTTCGAGCAGCTCTACGACCAGGGCAACACCATCATCGTCGTCACTCACGAGGAGGACATCGCCCGCCACGCCCGTCGCATCGTGCGGCTGCGCGACGGTTTGATCGAGAGGGACGAGCGCTCCTGAGCGTGACCCGCGCGATCTACGAGTTCACCGAGTCCTTCCGCATCGCCTTCAGCCAGATCCGGGCCAACGCGATGCGGTCGGTGCTGACCGCGCTGGGCGTCATCATCGGCATCGTCGCCGTGACCCTCATGGGGACCGCGATCAACGGGATCGACATCGGCTTCAACCGTAGCCTCGCCCTTTTGGGTGACGACGTGCTCTACGTGCAGCGGTGGCCGTGGCGCCGCGTGCCCGACTGGTGGAATTACGTGAACCGGCCCGCCATCCAGGTGGAGCACGCGGAGCGGCTGAACCGCATCTTCGAGGCGACGCCCAATTCCCTCCTCGAGGTGGCGGTGCCCGTCGGCGCCCGGGGCTCCAGCGTCAAGGCCGGCGACGTGAAGCTCGGCGGCATCATGCTCTTCGGCACGAACGCCGACTACTCGCGGATCGTCACGGCCGAGGTGGCGGACGGACGTTTGTTCACCGATTTCGAGGCCAACGCCGGGCGTCCGGTGTGCGTCCTAGGCTCCGCCGTGGCCGAGAACCTGTTCCCCGGGCGGCCCTCCCTGGGGCAGTCGGTCGACATCCGCGGCCAGCAGTTCTCCGTGGTGGGGGTGCTGGCGAAGCAGGGCGAGTTTCTCGGCCTGTTCAGCTTCGACAACCAGATCATCCTTCCGCTGAACGCCATGCGGAAGCTCTGGGGCAACCGCATGGACCTGCAGCTGCGGGTGAAGGTCACCGACAAGACGCGACTGATGGAGGCGGAGGAGGAGCTGACCGGCGCCATGCGCCGCGTGCGGGGGCAGCTCCCCGCCGAGCGAGACAATTTCTCGATCAACCAGCAGCAGGCTTTCAAGGAGCAGCTCGACCCGGTCAAGACCGGCATCGCTGTGGCGGGGCTCTTCATCACCGGTTTATCGCTCTTCGTGGGCGCGATCGGGATCATGAACATCACCTTCGTGAGCGTGAAGGAACGCACGAAGGAGATCGGCACGCGCAAGGCGCTCGGGGCGCGGCGTCGCACCATCCTGCTGCAGTTTCTGATCGAGGCCGTCTCCATCTGCCTGATCGGCGGTGCCGTCGGTCTGGCCATCACCTATGTGACCTGCCTCGGCATCAGCGGCGCCCTCCCGGAGCTTCCGGTCGAGTTCTCCAGCAGCCTCATGCTGGTGAGCATGGTGGTCTCGATCCTCACCGGTATCATCTCCGGTTTCGCCCCGGCGCTCGGAGCCTCCCGCCTCGATCCGGTCGACGCTCTCCGTTACGAGTAGCCGCGCCATGCTCTTCTCCGAGATCCTTCGCATGGCGTTCGGCTCCCTGGGCGTGAACAAGCTGCGGTCGTTCCTCACCATGTCCGGCATCACCATCGGGGTGTTCTCGGTGATCGGCGTGATGACGACCGTCACCGCGATGCGCGGCTCCATCGAGACGGGGCTGAGTATACTCGGCGTGAACATGTTCCAGATCGGCAAGAACCCGACCGGCATCCAGCTCAGCGGCGAGAACCGGCGGCGGGTCGAGCAGCGGCGCAACATTACCCTCGAGCAGGCCCAGCGCTACCGCCAGCTCATGGAGGGCTGGACCGATGTCGTGTGCCTCAAGGTCTTCGGCCGCGACGGCCCCGTCCAGGTCACCTACGCCAACCGCAAGACCGAACCGGGCGTCAATTTCGGTGGAACCAACGAGCACTTCCTGGTCGCAAACCAGTATTCCATCGAAGCGGGGCGTAATTTCACGCCGGAGGACATCGATCTGGCCCGCCCCTTCGCGATCATCGGCCAGGACGTGCTGCGGCGGCTCTTCCCTGCCGAGTCGCCGCTCGGGAAGATGATCAAGGTCGGCTCGCGCACCTACACCGTCATCGGCACCTTCGCCGCCAAGGGCAGCAACTTCGGGCAGAGCCAGGATGACATCGTGATCACACCCATCACGCGTTTCCTCTCGGACTACGGCGCGGCGCGTTTCTCGGTCAACATCGCCACCCAGGCGCCCTCGCAGGAGGTTTACAACGAGACGGTCGACCGCGCGATCACCGCGATGCGCATGGTACGCAGCCTCCAGGCCGAGCAGGAGAACGATTTCGAACTCTACTCCAACGATTCGCTGATCGCCGTCTTCGCCCAGGTGGCCGACATCGTGCGCGCCGGAGCCCTGGTGATCTCCGCCATCGCGCTGCTGGCCGCCAGCGTGGGCATCACCAACATCATGCTCGTCAGCGTCACCGAGCGCACCAAGGAGATCGGCATCCGGAAATCAATCGGCGCCCGGTCCCGCAGCATCCTGCTGCAGTTTCTCATCGAGGCCGTCGTGCTCTCCGTGTCCGGCGGGGTCGTCGGGATCGCCATCGGGGTCGTCACGGGCAACCTCCTGGCCGTCTGGCTCAACGCCGCCGTTGTTTTCCCGTGGGACTGGGCCGTGATCGGCCTGCTCACCTGCACCGTCATCGGGGTGTCGGCGGGCCTTTACCCCGCCATGAAGGCCGCTCGCCTCGATCCGATCGAGTCACTCCGTTACGAGTGACGGCCCGTGGGCGCGGACTCAGCCGCGCCGGATTTCGGAGCCCTGAAAACGGATCTGGATCCGGTAGACCTTTTTCGTGCGGCAGCGGATCTGACCGGTGGCGAGGTCGACGTGCTCGGGGATCTCTATCTTGTGGATGTCTACGACCGCATGGTAGCCGCGCTCTGAGAAAACATCGATCAGCATGGTTAGCGCGAGGGGGTCTTCCAGCACCGGGTCCTCGGCGTTGATGTGCGCCACTCCGGAAATCGCGTGGCGCAACACGATCGGCACGATCTTCTTCTCGATGAAGCTGACGACGCGCGCGAAGCGCTCGGGGTGCTCCAGCTCGTAGCCGTCGAGGCGTTTCACCAGGTCCTGCCGGGCGTGGATGATGATCTCGCTCGCCACCGGCACGCCGCGCAAGCGGTCCACTGTGCGCGGGTCGAGTTCCAGCGTGCTCTGGTACTCCAGCTCATGGAGGATGTTGCGCTCCACCTCGTGCACCGGGCCCTGCGCGCTGATGAAATGGTAGTGGAAGATCTCCTTGAGGGACTGCAGCGCCTCCCAAGTCTGCTCCTTGAAGACCCGGTAGCGGCGTGACGCGAGCGCCTCGTCGTGATCGGTGGGCCGGTCCTCCATCGGCTCCCCGATGCCCGTCCGCGCGACCTCCTCGTTGTGGGCGCGGGTTTCGCGCCCGCGCTTCAGCTGGCGGACGATCGACTCCTTCTCGTCGACGAAGAGCACCATGATGTGGATCGTCGGCTGACGGAAGTGGATGCTGAGCGGGGTCTGGTAGAATTCCTTCCGCAGCGCCTGCATGCGGTCGACGAGCAGCTTCAGGCACTCGACCTGGACCTTGGTTCGGGGAAAGCCGTCGATGATCACCCCGTCGCGGTAGTCCGGCTTAAGCAGCTCGCGCAGCAGCAGGCCGACGGCTTCGCGGTCGCCGACCATGTTGCCGGCGTTCTTCAGTTTGCGTGCCTCCGGGGAGTCGAGCAGCGCGCTCATCACGATGGGCGGGCAGGTCAGGCCGCGCGCCTTCGCGATGAAATCGGTGTTGGTGCCCTTGCCGGCGCCCGGAGCGCCGCCCAGAAGGATGATTTCCTTTGGGAAACGCAGGTTTTGCCGGCCGACTTCCGCCTCCAGGTCCCGCCACAGGGCGGTGAAGATCAGCTGCGCGTCTTTGATCTCCAGATCGGTGAGCTTGGGCGTGCCCGCGGGGGACAAGGCGTGGATCTTGGACTCGGCGGGCATGGCGGCGTCTGGGAGATTGGGAGAAGCGGATTGGAATTAGACAAGGAAAACGCCCGTGCGCGAATCCGGGCGCCGGCCGGCGGGTCAGGCTTTGCGGGGTAGCACGCGGGTCGGAGAGTCCATCTGGCCGCGGGTGACGCCCAGCTGGTTGATCAGCCGCAATTCCCGCCACAGCTCCGCTCCGGTCACCTCCCCGCGGAGCAGCTGCGCGTAACGATGAAGGGTGTTCCGAACCTCGTCTGCCGGCTCATTGATGAACTCCACCCGGAAGTGCGCGGCCCCGAGCTCGCGAAGGCGGCCCGCGTACTCGGCTCCGGTCTGTGCTCGGTTGTTGTAGACGGTATTTCGGCAGCCGGCGTCGGCCCGGAGCGGCAGTTCGGCGCCCACGCGATCGCGCAGCGCCACGCGGTGCGTGTCGCAGGGGCGGCCGCAATCGCGGTAGTCGCGGCCCTTCGAAAGAAACGCGCAGAAGACGCAGTGCTCCATGTGAAACATGGGCATGTGCTGGTGGATCGTGATCTCGAACCAGGCGGGCGGGGCGGCCGACAGGAGCGCTTCCAGCTGGGTGATGTTCAGGTCGTAGCTGGCCGTGACACGTTCCAAGCCGTGGCGGGCGATGAAGTGTTGGGCCGTCCAGGGATTGGCCACGTTCAGCGGGAAATCACCGCGCCGGCGGTCCGCCGCGAAAAACCGCAGATGGTCGGCATTGCGCACGAGATAACCGTCTGCCTCGCTCGACTGTACTTGGCGCAGGATCCACTCCTCGCCCGGCTTGAAGACGCGCGGGGGCGCCACCCAGATCGAGGCTCCGGCGCCGTCGGGCGAGGTGGACCGCAGTTCGCGGAAGCGCTGCACGGCGTCGCGGTAGCGCTTGGGGTTCTCGAATTCGCAGTAGATTGTCCGCACGCCCGAGGCCCAGGCCGCCTCCAACTGCTCGGGCAGCCGGATCACCGCGATCAATTCGGGGCCCGCGGAAGCGGGCGCCGCATCCGGCCGGAAGCGATTCGCCCTCGCGTCCGGGCCTGTCCGGGTCTTCCACCGGCGCGGCCGGGCCCGCAGCGCGTCAAGTTGCGTCACGGCGTCGCGCCGCAAACGGTTGAGCTCGCTCACGGGCAGGATCACGTCGCCCTCAAGGTGGCTCGACAGGTCTCCGAGCCGGAACGGCGTGCCGCCCAGCCGGCCGATCTGGTCGGTGAGGCGGCCTTGGTTCAGCGGCTGGCGCTCGGCGGGTGCTAGTGGCACGACCGATTCGACGCGCACCACATGCCCGTCCCCATCGTTGGCGATCAGCGTCAATGGTCCCCCCGCGCGACCGTGCACTTCCATTGAGAGCGGCCGTTGAAAACGCACGGTTTCACCCCCGAATGTGGCCCGCAGCGCGCGGTCGAGAGCGGGGTCGTTGGTTTTCCACACGCGGTCGCCGGTCCTGACCCGCCGCCAGTCGATGTCGCCGCGGCCGAAACGCAGGGTGCACTCGCCCGGACCGGCCGGCTCGACCTGATAAACCCTGCCGCCTTCCTCCTTCTCCTCCGGGCGGCCGGCGTCGAACACCAGGCCGTCGCCGGGCTTGACCGGCGACGCCACCCGTACGATCGCGGACTCGCCGCCGACTTGGATCACTTCACCGGCGAATACGCCTCGTTTGGTGCCGAAGCGGGCATGAACCAGTTCCTGGTTGTTGATGCCGCCAAACCACCCCGTGTGCAGTCCGCGGGAAAAGGCCATCTGCAGCTCGTAACGCTCCGGTTCCGGCACCGGCCGGGTGGTCGATTCCGCGGCGTGCGCCAGCCGGTCCAGCGCCGCGCGGTAGACCCGCGTGATGCTTGCGACGTATTCCGGGGACTTCAGGCGGCCTTCGATCTTGAGGGAAGATACCCCGGCCTTGACCAACTGCGGCAGCACATCGATGCCGGCGAGGTCTTGCGGGCTGAGCAGGTAGCGACGGTCTCCCAGATCGATCTGACGTCCGTCCGCGATGAGGTCGTAAGGCAGTCGGCAGGCCTGGGCGCATTCCCCGCGATTGGCCGAACGTCCGCCCAGCGACTCGCTTGTCAGGCATTGTCCGGAATACGCCACGCAGAGGGCGCCGTGGACGAACACCTCCAGGGGCAGGGCTGTCGAGCCTAGCTCGTCGCGGATACGGCCGATCTCGGCGATCGAGTTCTCCCGGGCCAGAACCACCAGCTGCGCCCCGAGATCGCGGGCGAACTCGACGCCGGCCGCGCTCGTGATCGTCATCTGCGTGGAGCAATGGATCGGGAAATCCGGTGAAAGCTCGCGGATCAGCCGGCAGATCCCCACGTCCTGCACGATGGCGGCATCCACGCCGGCGGCGATGAGCGTGCGCAGGTAGTCCGCCGCCTCGTCCAGCTCGTTGGTGAACACCAGCGTGTTGTACGTCACGTACCCCCGCACCCCGCGGCGATGCAGGTAGTCCATCAAGGGCGGCAGATCGGACTGCGTGAAATTCCGCGCCCGCATGCGGGCGTTGAAACGATCAAGGCCGAAGTAGATGGCGTCGGCGCCGTTCTCCACGGCCGCTCGCGCGCATTCCCAATCCCCCGCCGGCGCCAACAGTTCCGGGCGCGCGCTGGCGGCCGGCTGCTCCTCGCCTGACGCGGCGGACTTCGTCGCGGGCAGGGAGGCGGGTGAGGTGGACATCGTGGGGACGGTGGCGCTCCCGCGCCCGAGCGCAACCGTCGTCAGGCATGCCCGGCTGGAGCCGGGAATCGGGAACGGACGTGCTGACGCATCAGCTTGAGGAACTCTTCGGCGCCTCGCGTCTGGTAGCGCTGCGGATGCCGGATTACGACCAGTTCGCGGCGCGGTTCGTCGCCGGTGAGGCGAAGGTAGACGAGCGACTCGCGGTCCTCCTCGTGTCGGGCGAGTTGGGGCAGAAGCGAGATACCGAGCCCCGCGGCGACGAAGCGCTTCAGGGTCGCGACCTGCGTGCAGCGGATGCCGATGCGCGGCTCCAGCTTCTGATCGCCGAAGAAGGCGCGCACTTGCGCCGCCAACGCGCTGGAGTCGCCCAATCCGACGAAGGTTTCCCCGGCGATCGCGCGGATGTCGATTTCTGGCTGGCTGGCGAAAGGGTGATCGCGCCCGACGGTGAGAAGCAGCGGCTCGGAAAGGAGCGGCTCGATCGCGAGCTGACGATCCTTCACCGGAAGGGGAACCACCGCCAAATCGAGGGTGCCCTCGAGCACCCCGCGAACCAAGTCGGCCCGGAAGCCCTCATGAGCGTCGATCATCAGGTGGGGGTGCGACGTTCGGCATTGGATGACGAGGTCGCTGATGAGGTAGGGCATCACGGTCTGAACTGCCCCGATCGCGATGCGACGACCTTGCCCGGAATGGTCGCCCATTTCCCGTGCGGCATCCTCGACATCGCGAAGAATACCCCTGG
Source organism: uncultured Opitutia bacterium (assembly GCA_903900845.1). Lineage (GTDB taxonomy): Bacteria > Verrucomicrobiota > Verrucomicrobiia > Opitutales > Opitutaceae > ER46. The sequence continues at coordinate 53,955 of CAIUOU010000167.1, read as the reverse complement.
CGCGTTGGAGAAAGGCATTCCCGGCCTCGGTCGGTACAGCTTTGCGGCCAAGCCGGTGAAACAGGCGCTGTCCAAGCTCTCGCTCGAGATTTATAATCTGCTGACTTAAAGATGGTTGAGTGACGTTGCTCTTCTCTGCGGCGCGGGTGAAGTTCTGGGCTTCAACCACGGCTACAAAGTAGCGAAGTTGGGTTAGTTCCATAGTTAAAAGCGATGAGAAGAATAGATAAGATCGATTTCACCTATCGTAAAGAATGGAGTAGTCTGTCCCCGCTGAGGCGATGTCGCCTCCGGCAAACTAACAAGAACATGAAAAATAACGTCCTCATCGCGGTCCCCTTCGGCTTTTCCGCCGTCGCCGCTTCTGTGCTTTCTTTCTACTCCAAGGTGACGGTCGAGTCGGTCATCGGCTGGACCTGCGTGGGCGCCTTGCTCGCCGTGGCCATGCTCGACTATCGCGTCGTCACGCGTCGGTCGAGCACCCGCGCCTGATCGCGGCCGCTCATCGTTTCCACGACGCCTAAAACGGGGCCCGGAGAAATCCGGGCCCCTTTTCTTTTCCGTGAAAGGGCGTTCTTTTTTTCGCGAGGGCGCGTCCCGTCGGATGTCCTGCCCGCTCCAGTCGTCTTAACAAGAGAGGAATTCACGCCATGAAATTACCCGCTCCCGTCCGCCGTCTGGCACTGCTCGCCAGCTCCTGTTTGTTGTTCTCCGTGCTGCCGGCCGCGGAAACCGTGGCTACGGATGTCCCTCCGCGGGGCCCCAATCCAGCTCCGGGCTCCCGCCGAGGTGGGCCCGACGCCGGGCTTGGCATGGAACGAAGGATGCAGCCGGGACCGCGCCGGGACTGGTCTGAGGTTGAGCGCACCACCTTTCTCGGCGTCGACGTCACGTTGGTACAGCCCGCCTTGGGCGCCCAATTGGGATTACCAAGGGGGACCGGTCTCGTGGTCGAACGGTTGGCGCCCCGCGGTCCGGTCGCGGGCGTGCTCAAGGAGCACGACGTCCTGACCCATCTCGACGACCAGATCCTGATCGACGTGCGGCAACTCATGGTGCTTGTCCGCAACCGCAAAGAGGGTGACGAGGTGATGCTGACTTACCTGCGCGGCGGGACCAAGGCCGCGGCCAAGGTGAAGTTGATCGCTCAGGATATGCCCAAGTATCCCCTTGGGGGCATGCCCGTACCGATGCCTCCGCGCGCCTTTCCGCGTGGCGGTCCCGGCGGGCCACGTTCCCAGCCGGGTCCGGTCGAGCCCGCGCCTGAAGGGAGCGTGGCTCCCGACTACCCGCGGCCCGAAAATCCGGGCCAGCCGGTTCAGCCAAAATCACTTTGAGGCCTCGCGCTGAAGGCGCTGACCCCTAGGTTCACGCCTTGGCCGCGGCTGCGCGGCCCCGCAGGAAGAAGGCCACGACCAGCGCGGTCAGGCTGGCCCAGATGAAGCCGATGAAGGTCCCGGAGGCCGTGAGGACCGCGGGTCCGGTAAACTTGGCCATTATCGGCATCAAGCGGTTCACTTCGACCGAGGAAAGCCCGCGGTCTAGGAGTGCGTTGCGCTGCATCTCGGCCAGTACGTCGCTGAAGCCGGGATTGATGACCGCGAAATACAGGTAGCTCGGCACGATCCCGAGCAGCGTCGCGAAAAGTCCCGTGAGGACGCCGGCGCCGAAGGCCCGCGCAAACCCCCACTCTTGCTCCGGCGGCAGTGTTTGCCGTCTTTCGCGAACCGCGAGAGTCAGTCCCACGCTGAAGGTCGCTATGACCAGCGTGGTACCGAGCCATTGCATGGCCGCGAGGCGCTCGGAGTTGGAATGCACCCCGGCGAAGAAGAAACCCAGATTGACCAACGCGTTCGCGATCGCGATGCCTGCACCGTAGACGAGTGGTGTCCTCACGTAAGGTTCGGTGCGGGTCGGTCCCGCTAGGAGTTGTCCCCGTCGAGCCTCCGGCCAAGGCCGCCCAGCACCGATCCTTCCTCCCGGCCGCCTTTCCCGACGCCTGGCGCCGCGGCGATGATCCGACCGGCGAGGCGCGAGAACGGCAGCGATTGCAGCCAGATCCGGCCCGGGCCCCGCAGGGTGGCGAAGAAGAGGCCCTCACCGCCAAAGAGCGCGGTCTTGATCCCGCCAACGTACTGGACGTCGAAATCTACCGTGGGCTGGTAGGCCACGATGCAGCCCGTGTCCACCCGCAGCGTCTCTCCCGCGGCGAGCGTGCGTTCGTGGAGCGTGCCGCCGGCGTGCACAAACGCCCAGCCGTCGCCTTGCAGGCGCTGCATGATGAAGCCCTCGCCGCCGAAGAGTCCCGCGCCGATCCGCTTCTGGAAGGCAATGCCGATCGTCACGCCCCGGGCCGAGCAAAGAAATGAGTCCTTCTGGGCCAGCAATTCACCGCCGAGGTCCGCGAGATTCACGGGCAAAATCCGGCCGGGATAGGGCGCCCCGAACGCGACGCGCCGCTTGGCGGCCGAGCGGTTCTCGAAGAGGGTCATGAAGAGCGATTCGCCGGTGAGCAGGCGCTTGCCCGCCCCCAGCAGCTTGCCCACGAGGCCTCCTTCGACGGCGGACCCGTCTCCGAAGATGGTCTCCATGCCGATGCCATCCTCCATGTACATCATCCCTCCGGCCTCGGCCACGACGGACTCCCCCGGGTCAAGCTCGATCTCGACGAACTGCATCTCGCTGCCGTGAAGGGTATGCTGGATCGCGTGCATGCGCGGCGCCAGCGGGGGCGGTTGGTTCATCATGAATAAGGTCCGGAAGCCAGTTTCCGAATGGAGCGTGACTGCGGGCTGTACTGGGAGCCAACGGGAAAGATCAGCACGACAAAGCCCGGTCTCCCCGGTCAGGGCCGACGCGGAATGAAGTGGGCGCCCAAGTGTCGGTACGTCCGGTAGTCTCCCGCCCACAACAACAGCAAAAGTGCCGCGAGCGTCAGGGCGAAGAGCGGTCCGACGCCCAGCCCGAGGGCTAGGCCGGCCACCAGTGCGGCGAGTCCGGAGAGGCTCGCGATTGCCAGAACGATCAGGGTTTTCATCAGTGGTGCGGGTTGGTTCCTATCCCTATAACCCCGCGGCAGGGCGAAAAGTCGCTCCTTGCCCGGTTCAGCGGAGGAGCGCGCGCGCGAGCCGGTCGTCGCCATCGTTCGGCGCGGGCTGCAGTCCCAGCACCATGCACAGCAGCGGATAGACATGGACGGCGGAGGCCGCGTCCGCGACCCGCCCGCGCTGGAACGCCGGGCCCTCGGCGATGAGGATCCCGTGCATCGAGCTGATCAGCGGGTCATAGCCGTGGTCGCCCGCGAGATAGCCTTTCTCGGCGTACTTGCGGCGCAGTCGCTCGACCGTGGAACGCGGAGCGATGTGCCAGCCTTCTTCGGGCAGCACCCAGACGGGCGCCACCCGTGGCCCCGGTTTCAGCGCGAAGTGCGCGGGCAAGTCGGCCGACTGGAAGGCGCGCACGTGACGCACGTCCCGGAACTTCTCCACCAGTTGCTCCGCGGTTCCGGACAGAGGGCGCAGTGCCAGCAGGCTGCCGTCGGAGTCGATCTGCACGGTGCGGGGATCGAGGATGTCGTCGAGCACGACCACCCGTTCCAAGGCGGTGGCGGTCATGCCGTGGTCGGAAACCACGACGAAGTTCGGCGTGAGGCCGAGCTCGCGGAATCTCCGCCGAAGCTCGGCGAGATGATGATCGACCTGGCGAACGGCGGCGGCGACCTCGGGTGAGTCGGGACCGAACCGGTGGCCCGCGCCGTTCACCTCCTCGAGATAGAAGGCGACCAAGGAAGGTCTTTCCGCGGCGGGTTTCCGCAGCCATTCGCTCACCTCGTCCAAGCGGCGCGCGAAGGGCACCGAGTAATCGAAGGGTTTCCAGAAAGTCGGCCGCCGGCCGCCGATGACGGCCTCCGACCCCACCCAGAAATGGGCAGCGGCCCTCCGCCCCTGGCGCTCGGCGGTCGCCCAGATCGGTTCGCCGCCCCACCAGGATCCATCGCGGAAGGAGGACGGCTGGAAGTAGTGGAAGAACGTGCCGCGTTCCGCGTCGAAGAAGTCGTTGTTGATGATCCCGTGCCGGCCGGGATGCAGGCCGGTCACCAGCGAGTAATGCCCCGGGAAAGTGTTGGACGGGAAGACCGGTATAAGACCGCGGGCGGATGAACCCGCCGCGCGCATGTCGCGCAGCGTCGGGCTCTCGGCCGGGTAAAGATCGCAGTAATCGTGGCGGAAACCGTCGAGCGACACCAGGATCAGCGGCGAATCGGCGCCCGCTCCGCGGTTCTCGCCGGCGATCGCCGCCAGCAGTACGACCAATCCGAGGGTCGTGAGCGTTTTCATGGGAGCAGCTCCACCCAGGTGGCTCCCCACGAACCATTCATCTCGTCGCAGGCGCTGAATCCCCGAACCTGTTGGCAGCGGCGGAGGAGGGTGTGGACGGTCGTGCGGAGCGTACCAGTGCCCTTGCCGTGGACCACCCGGACACGGTGAATGCCACGCGCGCGGCACTCCGTGAAGTAGGCTGGCAACAATTCCCCGAGGTCAGAGGGCCGGAACATGTGCAGGTCCAGCTCCCCGGTGATCGGCACCGGCACCGGGTCGGGCATGGCCTCACCGGTCATCCTCGGCGCGATCACGGACAGTCTTCGCTCGCTATGACTCGCTTGGCCGGGGCGGGTGAAGGCGCGGGCGCGGGCTCCGGGGCCGCGGGGGCCTCGGGACCTGCTGCAGTTGGTCCCGATTCGGTGGTCGCGGATGCCGCCGGCTCCACGCCGGTTTCGGCCGGGGGAGGGGAGGGGTTTTCCGCGGCGTAGGCCGCGGCCGCCTTCTTCTTTTCATCATCTTCCATGGCGCGGCGAAACTCGTCCTCGACGCCGGAGGCGGCCTTTTTCAGCTCCCGCATCGTCTTGCCCATCCCGCGGGCGAACTCTGGCAGCTTATCGCCGCCGAAGAGCAGCAGCACGATCACCAGGACGAGCAGCATCTCCGGCCCGCCGAGCCCGTCGATGAAAGCGAGCGGCGGAAGCAGGTTGGTCGGCACGGAGACGGACATCATGCGGGGGGAAGAGAAATCAAAGGACGCATCCCGCTCAACGCAGATTCACCGAAACCGAGAATTTCCGTGTCTCGCCCTTTTTCACCCAATGCAGGCCGGTCTTGGTTTCCGGTGCGTTAGGCGGCCCCATCCAAGGTTCGACGCAAAAGAACGGCGAGGTCTCGGCGAGTGTCCACGTGACGAAGACCGCTTCGGGCGGGGGCACCGGATCGGTGCCGAGACGCACGGTGATTGAGCCGGTGCGCCCCTCCTCGCTGAAAACCGCCTCGTGCGAACGCAGACCGCCGTGAATGCAGTCCACCAGGGAAGCGTTGCCGAAGGTCTCCTTGTCGCCGAGTTCCGGGCCTTGAACCAGAGCCCCAGTGGGGTCGTGGCGCAGGCGTTTGGTCGACGGGATGCGGATGGAGTAGTCCGACCGGCTGGTTCCCTCGGTCCACGGGAGGGTGAAGTAGAAGTGATGGCCGGCCGACCACGGCAGGGGCTCGGCGCCGAGGTTGGTCAACGAAAACTCGCACGACAGTCCGAGTGGCTCGAATCGGTAGGCGACGACGAACTCATAGTCGTAAGGGTAGCAGGCGCGGGCCTCGTCGCCCGGGACCAAGACGGCGTCGAACCCGCGGGCGTCGAGCCGCGTGACCTTGAAATCCCCCTGGCGCGCGATCCCGTGCAGGGGCATGGGGCGCCGCACCCCGTCCGGCGCCCGCCAGTGGAAGATGTCGCCGCGGTCAAAGCATCGCCCGTTGAAAGGGAACAGGATCGGATTGCCTCCCCGTACCTTGGCGATTTCCCCGAAGTCGGCGTTCTCCGGCCAGTAGATGACATCTCGCACGGAGCCGTCGCCCAGCCGCAGATTCCAGTTCATCAGCCGCGCGCCTCGCTCGGGCAGGGCGAGAAACGTCGAGTTGCCGACCTGCCACCGGGTGAGGGTCTGGCCCTGGTAAGCGATTTTTTCCATTCGCGGCGGGGTACCGGCGCGCCAGGGCGGGCGCAAAGGTTTTGTTCGCCGCTTCCCGCGAGGGGCGGCGAAAGGACCGGGGCGCTTGCGGGGCGGGGCGGGGCTGTTACGGTGGCGTAATGATTTTGTCCCGGCTCAAATCCCGCGCACTCGCCCTCCTGGCGGTCCTCATGACCGCCGGAGTCGCCGCGGCCGCGCCGGTGGCCGGTGACGCGTCCGCCTCCGCCCCGCCGCCGCGCGTGGTGGTAATCCCGGTGCGCGACCAGATCGACTCGCCGATGCTGTTCATCATCCGGCGCGGGTTGAAGCAGGCGATCGAGGACAAGGCGGAACTCGTGGTTCTCGACATGAAGACGCCCGGCGGGGCGCTCGACTCCACCTTCGAGATCATGGAGGCGATCGGTAAGTTCCCCGGGAAAACCCTCACCTTCGTGAACGACGAGGCCATCTCGGCCGGAGCCTTCATCTCCGCCACCACCGATGAGATCTGGTTTTCCCCTGAGGGCGTGATCGGGGCAGCGGCGCCGGTGATGTCCACCGGCCAGGAGATCGACGCCACGATGCGCCAGAAGATCGTGAGCTACCTCAAGGCGCGCGTCCGCGCCACGAGCGAGGGCAAGGGAGGTTACCGCGGCAAGGTCATCTCCGCGATGATCGACGCCGACTACGAGCTGAAGATCGAGGACAAGGTTTTGAAGGGGAAGGGTGAGTTGCTGTCCCTCACCGCAAAGGAGGCCGCCGAGACCTATGGCGAGCCGCCGCAGCCGCTGCTCGCGGCGGGAATCGCGAAAGACCTCCCTGAACTCCTCCGCCAGAAGTTCGGCGAGGGCGGCCACTCCGTCACCACGCTGGAGATCACCTGGTCGGAGAAATTCGCCGTTTTCCTGCGTTCGCTGGTCCCGGTACTGCTCGGCCTCGGCCTCCTCGCGCTGTATGTTGAATTCAAGACGCCCGGTTTCGGGGTGTTCGGCGCGGTGGGCATCGCCTGCCTCGCGGTCGTGTTCCTCAGCAACTACGTGGCCGGGCTTTCCGGGCAGGAGCCCATGCTGGTCTTCGGGCTCGGGCTCACCCTCGTTTTCGCGGAAATCTTCTTCATGCCCGGCGCGGTGATCTTCGCGGTGACGGGGCTCGCCCTCATGCTCGGCTCGCTGGTGTGGTCGATGGCTGACATCTGGCCTGATCAGCCGGTCCGGGTTAGCGACGATCTCTTCCTCGGCCCTCTCACCGACCTTGGCCTCGGTCTGGCCATCGCCGTCGGACTCGCCTTCCTGTTCGCGCGTCTCATCCCCAAGGGGTGGTTTTTTTCCCGTCTCGCGGTGGCCGGCCCCGTCACCGGATCCGCCCAGATTGCTGGCGCCGATCCGACGACCTGGCCGGAGATCGACGCGTTCGTGGGGCGCGTCGCCGTGACCGCCACGGGGCTTTTCCCCAGCGGACAGGTTGAAATCGACGGCCGCCGCTTCGAGGCGCGGCTGGCTTTCGGCGTGGCCGAGCCGGGAGCCCGGGTTGTGGTCCGCCGGCGCACCGACTTTGGTTTGCTGGTCGAAAAGGAGACACGTCCGTGAGCGCGGTGGTACTGCTTTTCGCCTGCGGTATCCTGCTGCTTGCCCTCGAGGTCATCGTGCCCGGCGCCGTCCTGGGGATCGTGGGAGGAATCCTCCTTATGGTGGGAGTCGGTCTTTCCTTCGACCGCTTTGGCGCCGAGGGCGGAGCGCTGGCCAGCGCCGCGGCGCTCCTCATCGGCGGAGTGGCTTTCTATCTCGAGTTCGTGCTGCTCCCGCGGAGCCGCCTCGCCCGGAGGTTTTCCATGACGGCCACGGTCGGCGGAACGAGCCAGCCGGCCGTGGCCGAAGCCTCCCTGGTCGGCCGTCAGGCGGTCGCCGCCACCACGCTCGCCCCCAGCGGCCTGATCGAATGCGATGGACGCCGTTACGAGGCCTTCGCCCGGAGCGGACATGTGCCGGCGGGTTCCGCTGTCGAGGTCGTCGGCTTCGATACTTTTCGCGTCATTGTCACCCTTTCCACTAACCCTAACTCCTCCCAACCAACTCCATCATGAGCCTGACCCTCATCGGTTTCGTCCTAATCGGCCTGATCATCCTCGTCGTCGGGGCGATCATTTTCAGCCTTATCGGCGCCTGGGTTAAGGCGCTTTTCAACGGCGCCCCCGTGCCTCTGTCGAAACTCGTCGCCCTCAAGTTCGCGAGCATCCCTTACGGGCTGATCGTCGACGCCCGCATCACCGCGGTCCGCGCTGGTATCAACATCGACGCCGACCAGATCGCGTCGCATTTCCAGGCGGGTGGCAACGTGGTCCCCACCGTGCAGGCCCTGATCGCCGCCCAGAAGGCCGGCATCGAGCTCGGCTGGGACCGTGCCTGCGCCATCGATCTCGCGACGAAGGGCTCCGGCAAGAGCGTCGTCGAGGCCGTCCGCACGTCCGTCGACCCCAAGGTCATCGACTGCCCCAATCCCGAAGGCGGCCGCACCACGATCGACGGCGTCGCCAAGGACGGCATCCAAGTGAAGGTGAAGGCCCGCGTGACCGTGCGGACCAACCTCGACCGCTTCGTCGGCGGCGCCAAGGAGGAGACCATCATCGCGCGCGTCGGCGAAGGTATCGTCACGACCATCGGCTCGGCCGAGTCCTACAAGACCGTGCTCGAGTCGCCGGATAGCATCTCGAAGACCGTGCTCAAGCGCGGCCTGGACGTGGGCTCCGCGTTCGAGATCCTTTCCATCGACATCGCCGACGTCGACGTCGGCGAGAACGTCGGCGCCAAGCTCCAGGAGGCGCAGGCCGAGGCGAACAAAAATATGGCGCAGGCTCAGGCTGAAATCCGCCGCGCCGCGGCGGTGGCGCTGGAGCAGGAGATGAAGGCGCGCGTGCAGGAAATGCAGGCCAAGGTCGTGGAGGCCCAGGCGCAGGTGCCGCTCGCGCAGGCCGAGGCCTTCCGCAGCGGCCGGTTGGGCGTGATGGACTTCTATCGCATGGAGAACGTCCAGGCCGACACCCAGATGCGCTCCTCCATCGCCCATCCCGAGGGCAAGAAGTAACCCGCCCATCTCTCGCCTTCGCGCGTGAAAGCGTCGCTGCTCGACTGGCTGCTCGACCGCCTGGGGGTCGTCATCTTCGTCGTCATCTTTGTCGTCCAGATCATCCGCGGCCTGCTCCAGGCGCGGCGGCAGACGCCGCCGCCGCCCGCCTCCAAACCCGACGCCCTCGACGAGGAGCGGCGGGTCCAGGAGATCCAGGAGCAGATCCGCCGGCGGATCGCGGAACGGCGCGGCGAGGTGCCGCCGCCGGCTTCCGCGCCCGAACCACCGCCGCTCGCGCGTCGGGAGGCTCCCGTCGAGGCGCCCGAGACCACCCGCAGGCCGGAGCCTTTCGAGGATCCGCTGCGGCGCATGGTGCGTGAGTTCGAGCGGGCGCTGAACCCCGAGCCCGAGCCGGCTCCGGCTCCCGCCGCCCCACCGGCCGCCGCCGCAACCATCCTTGAGGTGCCGGATCGCCGGGCCGCGGAGCTGGAGCGGCAGCGCCGGCTCGCCGAGGATCTGCGGCAGCTGGAGGCGGAACGAGCGGAAGCGCGGCGGCGTACCGCACGCGATTCGGCCGGGGCCGCCGCGGCCGCGGCGGCCGTGCGGTCCGCGCGGGGCGGGCTGGCGGAGGAATTGCGCGACGCGGCCTCGGTCCGTCGCGCCGTTATCCTTCGCGAGGTGCTCGGAACGCCGGTCGGCCTGCGCTAGACTGGTCCTGAAAACCCGCGTTGCGCCTCCCCGGCGCGGCGCCACCCTTGTCTCGCATGTCCGGCGACCTTTCCGAGCTCTACCAGCAGGTCATCCTCGACCACAACAAGCGGCCGCGTAATCGCGGCCGTTTGCCGACCGCTAATCGCGTGGCGCATGGCGAGAATCCGACCTGCGGCGACCAGTGCAGTGTTTACCTGCGGATCGAGGGCGACCGGGTGGCGGAAATCTCCTTCGACGGCGCCGGCTGCGCCATTTCCCAGGCCAGCGCGTCCTTGATGACCACGCTGGTCAAGGGCCACACGGCTGACGAGGCCCGCTCGATGTACGACGAGTTCAAGCGGATCGTCACCACCGGCGAGGCGCCGGAGGAGATCAGCGATCTGGCGGCCTTCGCCGGCGTGCATGCGTTTCCGGCGCGAATCAAGTGTGCCACCCTCGGCTGGCACGCGGCCCTCAACGCGCTGAAGGGCGAGGTCGCCCCCGCCTCCACCGAGGGCGCCGCGGGTTGAGCGGCCGAGCGACCGTCTCCTCCATTGCCTTCGGCGGTAGCGCCGCCCACGTTCGGCTTCGCTTGAACGAATCCTGGGACATCCTGAAGGCGTTGTCGGATCCCACGCGGCTCCGTCTGCTTGCCCTGCTCTCGCGCGAGGAGCTGTCGGTCGCGGAGCTGCAGGAGATCCTTGGGATGGGCCAGTCGCGCATCTCCTCGCAGCTTGCTCTGCTGCGCACCGTCAACCTCGTTTCGGACCGCCGGGAGGGAAAGAACGCGTTCTATTCGCTCCGCGCGCGGCAGCCGGCGCGCACCCAGGCCCTGACCCGCGCGGCGCTCGACTCCGTTGCCGATCTCCCGGTCCTGGCGGAGGACCGGGAGAATCTCGACCGCATCCTCCAGAAGCGTCGCCGCACGCAGGAGCAGTATTTCAACCTCATCGCGGGGCGTCTGGGCCGGAACTATTGTCCGGGGCGATCATGGGAGGCGATCGGCCACCTGGCGCTGCGGCTGGCCCCGGCGATCGATATCGCCGACCTAGGTGCGGGCGAGGGGCTCGTGTCGCAGCTGCTGGCGCGCCGGGCGCGGCAGGTGTGGTGCATCGACAGCTCTCCCCGCATGGTCGAAGTCGGCACGGAGCTGGCCCGGCGCAACGGGCTGGCAAACCTCGCCTACAAGCTCGGCGATATCGAGCAGGTGCCTTTGCCCGATGTCTCCGTCGACCTAGCGATCCTGAGCCAGGCGCTCCACCATGCGCGGCACCCGCAGAAGGCGGTCGACGAGGCGTGGCGCATCCTGCGGCCGGGCGGCCAGCTGCTGGTGCTCGACCTCAACGAGCACGGCTTTGCCAAGGCGCGCGAGCTCTACGCCGACCGCTGGCTCGGTTTCAAGGAGAGCGCCCTCCACGGATTCCTGCGGAAGGCGGGCTTCGCCAAGGTCGAGGTCACCATGGTGGCCCGCGAGCCGGTCGAGCCGCACTTCGAGACGCTGCTCGCGTGCGGTTTCAGGGATGGCCCGGCCTGAAGGTTCCGCGGCGCTCAGCCGCGGATCTGCCCGTCGCCCTCGACGAGGTATTTGTAGCTGCAGAGCTCGGGCAGGCCCATCGGGCCGCGCGCGTGGAGCCGGTCGGTGCTGATGCCGATCTCCGCGCCGAAGCCGAACTCGAAGCCGTCGTTGAAGCGCGTGCTCGCGTTCCAGAATACCGCGGCGCTGTCCACCTCCGCGAGGAAGCGCCGCGCCACCGCCGCGTCGGCCGTGATGATCGCGTCGCTGTGCGCGGATCCGTCGCGGTTGATCGTCGCTACCGCCTCGTCGAGCGACTCCACCACGCGCACCGCCAGCACCGGGCCGAGGAACTCGGCGGTGAAGTCGGAGGGGCCCGCCGCCACGGCGGCGATGCCCTCGCGGGCGAGGATGGCGGCGGCGGCCGGATCGCAGCGCAGCTCGACCCCGCGGGCGGCGAGGGCGCGGCCGGCGGCCGGCAGGAAGCGTTCCGCCACTGAACGGTGCACCAGCAGCTGCTCCGCCGCGTTGCAGGCGCTGGGCCGGGAAACCTTCGCGTTGACGGTGATCGTCTCCGCCATTCCGAGGTCGGCCGCGGCGTCGACGTAGACGAAGCAGACGCCTTTGTAGTGCTTGATGACCGGGATGGTGCTGTTCTCGGCGACGTGCCGGATAAGCCCCTCGCCGCCGCGGGGAATGAGGCAGTGGATGAGATCGTTCAGTTTCAGCAGCACGGCGAGCGCCGCGCGGTCGGTCGTCGGCACGAGTTGCACCGCGTCGGCGGGCAGACCGGCGGCGGCGAGCGCGCGTTGCACCAGCGCCGCGAGCGCGAGGTTCGTATGGAAACATTCCTTGCCGCCGCGCAGGACAGCGGCGTTGCCGCTTTTCACGCAAAGCACCGCGCAGTCGATGGTCACGTTCGGGCGCGACTCGTAGATGATCCCGATCACCCCGATCGGCACGCGGACCTTGCGCAGCCGCAGGCCGTTCGCCGGCCTGGTTTCCTCCAGCACGGTGCCCACCGGGTCCGGGAGGGCGGCGACCTGCCGGACTGACTCGGCGAGGTGCCGCACGCGTTCCTCGGTGAGCACCAGCCGGTCCCGCGCCGCGGGCGTGAGGGCGGCGGCCTCGGGCGACGCGAGATCGCGGGCGTTCGCGGAGAGCAACTCGGCGGTCGACTCCTCCAGCAGGGCCGCCAATCGCAGCAGGGCGTCGTCCTTGGTCGCCCGCGGCGTCGTCGCAAGCGTGAACGAGGCGGCACGCGCGCGGCGCGCGATGGACGTGACGAGCTGGCCGAGATCGCCGGACATGGGTCCGCCACTGTCGCGGGCGGTCCCGGCCTGACAACCCCCAACTAGGAGTGGCGGCGGCGAGAGTAGCGGCGGTTCTTCCCTCCGCGGGCCGGGTTCGGCGGGGCGCCTCCATGGCGCGGCGGGCGGGGCGTGACGATGGATCCACCACAAGCCTGCGCCCAGCAGCAGCGCGCCGATCGCGTTGAACCACCAGGGATGGAAGACCACCGCTGCTGCCTCCGGGACAAAGTTGAAGCCGCTAACCTCGAAGGGGAAGTCGCTCACGTAGGTCGAGGCGTTGTTCAGGGCGTGGCCCGCGACGCAGAGCCCGAGCGAGCGCGTGCGCACGTAGGTCCAGCCCAGGATCAGCCCGAGCAGCATCGCCACCGGCACTTGCGCGGGATTGAGATGCGTGGCCGCGAAAAGCAGGGCGGACGCCGTGACCGCCGCCGCGGGCCGCCAGCGCCCCAGCAGGCCGCGCAGGATCAGTCCGCGGAACACAAGCTCCTCGGTGAGGGGCGCGATCACGACGGCGAGCACCGGGCCCTGCCAGGAGATGTTGACCAGCGCGTCCAGGTCGGGCGCGAAATCCAGCTGCTCGAGGAGCGCGCCCGGCAGCACGGCGCGGAAAAGATTATCCAGCTCGGACAGGCACACGATGATGCCCGCCACGATCGGGAGGAACGCAGCGGCCAGGTGGCCGGGTTGGAACCCCATGCGTCCCGCGTACCCCCAGGTCTCGTCGTTGCGGCGCAACGCCCAGCCCGCCACCAGCGCGGTCGCCAGCAGCTTGGTCGCGATCAAAAGCGACGCTTCGATCTCCTCCCAACCCGCCGGCGAAGCGAACCGTCCGTACGCCGCCGCGGCCCGCAGCCCCCGCGTGAACAAGGCCTCCATCACGGCCTCCACGACGATGACCCCGAGCACGAGGACGATCGCGGTGCCGGCGGAGAAACGGGCGGGCGGCTGGATGTTTCTCATGACGGACTCAGCCGCGCATGTCCGCGTCGGGGCGTCAGCCGAAATCTTCCGGTCCGGGCTGTCACTCGAAAGTTGCGCCGCCCTGAACCGGCGATTTCGTGTGGTGGATGTCCTCCGCCGTCCTGACTCCTCCCGTTTCCTCCGCGCCGGGGGTGAACGGCCCCGGTCTGCCCGACGGGGTCCGGGAAGGTGGGGAGAGCCTGGTGCGGCTGACGCCGTCGGCCGGCGACAAGGTCCGCGCTTTGATCGTGCGTGAGGCCCAAGGCGAGTTGCTGCGCGTGGCGATTACCGGCGGCGGCTGCAACGGCCTCAGTTACAAGATGAAGTTCGTTCCCGAACCGCGCCGGGGTGATATCCTGGTCCGGACCGCCGGCGTGGCGGTCGTGGTGGACAGCCGCAGCGCGCTCTACCTCAAAGGCACGGAGGTTGATTACTCCGCCGCGTTGGTGGCGGGTGGGTTCAAGTTCTCCAATCCCAACGCGAAGGCCAGTTGCTCCTGCGGCGAGAGTTTCAGTGTTTGAACGCCGCGTCGTGCGGGGCCGGTGGAAATAACCCTTGCCGAGAGGAAGGGTTCGAGCGACAAGGTCTGGTCCCGTCTCACTACCGCAACTATTGATGGCCCTATCGTCTCCCTCCGCCCCAGGCGGCCGCCCCGGTTCCTACCAGCGTCGCAACGTCGACCCCTTCGCGGCCATCCGCCGCAATCACCGGATCAAGGTTCCTCAGGTGCGGTTGATCTCCCCCGAGGGCAAGCAACTGGGAATCATCGACACCACCAAGGCGATCAATCTCGCGCTGGAGAACGGCCTGGATCTCGTGGAGGTGGCTCCGAACGCCACGCCGCCGGTCTGCCGCATCATGGACTTCGGCAAGTACGTGTACGAGGAGCAGAAGAAGACCTCGAACGCGAAGTCCACGGCCAGCAAGATCAAGGAGATCGAGTTCACCGCGCGCATCGCGCAGCACGACTTTGAGACGAAGCTGCGCCATGCCGAGGAGTTCCTCGACCATGGCAACAAGGTGAAGATGCGCCTCAAGTTCCGCGGCCGAGAGATGGCGCACACCGAGATTGGTTTCGACGTGATGAAGCGCGCCGTCACCGAACTCGCCGGGATGGCTCATCCCGACGCCGACCCCAAACTTATCGGGCGCAACATCCACGTGATGCTGACGCCGCTGCCCGCCAACAAGCGGAAGCCCAGGTTCCTTCAGGAGACCGAGGACGTGGAGCCCGAAGAGGAAAACCAGGCTACCGGCGCTGGTCCGACCTGAGGTTGTCGCCGCCATGATCCGGGCGGCGTTCCTGCTGTTCCTCGCGATCGTCCCGGCGTTTCCCGCCGGGGCGGCCGAGAACTCCGTGCGATCCGCGCCCACCCGGCCGGGCGCGGCGTCCCCCGCGGTGCCGTCCGCCTCCGCTCCGGCCGCGCCCTCCGGCGAGAAGCCGCTGCCCGGAAAGCGCTTCGGGCGGATCGAATACGTTTCCCTCGCCGCCGCCGCGCCGCGGCTCGGCGCCCGGCTGAACTGGCTGGAAGCCGGGCGCCGCCTCGAGTTGAAGGGGCCGGGTGGTCGCGCGGAAGTCGAGACCGACAGCCGTGAGATCACGGTGAACGGCCTGCGCGTGTTCCTCGGTGATCCGGTCGTCGCCAGCGGTGGGGACGCCTTCGTGAGCCGCGTCGATCACGAGCGCTGCCTGCTGCCGTTGCTAAGGCCGGGCCACGGTCAGGCCCCGCGGGCCGCGCCCCGAGTGATCGTGCTCGATCCCGGCCACGGCGGGACCGATCCCGGCAAGATCAACGATCGGCTGGGTATCAGCGAAAAGACGCTCACGCTCGACGTTGCCCGGCGCGCGCAACGCCTCCTCGAGGCCGACGGGCATCGCGTGCTGCTCACGCGGGACGACGACTCCTTCGTCGCCCTGCCCCAGCGCGCGGCGGCCGCACGGGCCGCCAAGGCGGACGTTTTTGTCAGCATTCATTTCAACGCCGTGCCGCGCGACAACCGCACGTCCGGCGTCGAGGTCTACACCTTCGCCCCGCGGTTCCAACGTTCCACCAACGCCTGGGGTGCCGGCGCGCGGGACGACACCGAGGAGTTCGCCTCGCCGGCCAACCGGCACGACCATTGGAACGTGTTGCTCGCCCACGCGCTGCACCGCCGTTTCGTCAACGACCTCAAATCCGACGACCGTGGCAAGAAGCTCATGCACCTGGCCGTGCTGCGCCCGCTGGATTGCCCGGGCGTGCTGGTTGAGTGCGGGTTTCTCAGCAGCGACGCCGAGGCGAGGAAGATCGCCTCTCCCGCCCACCGCCAGCAGTTGGCGGTCGCCATCGCGGCCGGTCTCCGCGATTACGCCGCCGTGCTCGCCCGCGCCCGGGCGAAGTGAGGTCCGCCGCGCCCGCGCCGATTCCACCGTACCCATGAAGCCCGCCCTCCTCACCCTGACGGCCCTGCTCCCGCTGTCCCCCGCCGCCGTGTCCCGCGCGTGGGACTACGAGGGCCACCGCATCGTCCACCACCTGGCCCTCGCGGCGCTGCCGACCGAGTTCCCCGCGTTCGTGCGCACGCCGGCCAACGCCGAGCGCATCGCCTTCCTTTCCGGGGAGGCCGACCGCTGGCGCAACGTGCCGGATCTGCCGGTGAAGCATTCCGGCGGCAGCTGGACCGACCATTTCTGTGACCTGGAGTATATTCCTGAGGCGGGGCTCGATCTCGAGACCGTGTCCTCGTTCCGGTACGAGTTCGTCGTGCAGTTCGCGGCCGGCCGCGCCGCTAACGCGCGCAACTTTCAGCCGATCGATCCGGCGCGGAACGCCGATCGCACGCAGGAGTGGCCGGGGTTCGCGCCGTGGGCCATCACCGAACACTTCGGCCGCCTGCGCTCTGGATTCTCCTACCTGCGCGTCTACGAGGAATTGGGGACGCCGGAGGAGGTGGAGAACGCCCGGGCCAACGTCGTCTACATGATGGGCGTCCTGGGCCACTTTGTCGGCGATTGCGCCCAGCCGCTCCACACCACCAAGCACTACAACGGCTGGGCGGGTGAAAATCCCCGCGGCTACACCACGTGGAACGGGATCCACTCCTGGATCGACGGGGGTCTCGCCGCCAAGGCCGGCATCCGTCTCGAGCCTCTTCTGCCGCGCGTCCCGCCCGCGATCGTGATCTCGCTCGCTCCGCGCGAGGATCGCCGCGACCCCATGTTTGTCGCCGTCTTCGACTACCTGCGCCGGCAGCACACGATGGTCGAGCCGCTCTACGTCATGGAGAAGGAGGGCAAGCTTGGGCAGGCCGCGGGCGCGAGGGTGCACGACGAGGCGCGCGCCTTCGTGGAGCAGCGGATGCTGGACGGCGGCCGCATGTTGTCCGCGATCTGGCTCACCGCGTGGCGTGGCGCCGTGCCCGACACCTACCTGCGGGCCGCGTTGGTGCGCCGGCAGGCCGGCGCGGCGAAGACCGCGCCCTGAGTCTGCCCGACGGCGATGCCGCGCACCCTCCGCTTCCTGCTGCCGGGACTGCTCGGCCTCGCGGCGCCGGCGGCGGATTGGGACCCAGGGAGCTCCCCCGTGCCCGCACGCGTCCTGGTGCTCGCGAATGCGGCGGACGCGGACTCGCTCGACCTCGCGCGCCGTTATGTCGCCGCGCGGGCGGTGCCGGAGTCGAACGTGCTCGCCTGGAGGATGCCGGTCGCCGAATCGATCGGCTGGCGGGATTTCGTGAACACGATCTGGAACCCGCTGCTGGAGCGGCTGGTGGCGGAACGCTGGATCGACGCGATCCCGATGGCGACGCGCGACGCCGCGGGCCGGCGCAAGCACGCGCCCAATGGTCACCGCATCGCCGCGCTGGTCGTCTGCCGCGGTGTTCCGCTCAAGCTGGAGCACGATCCGTCGCTCTACGTCGACGCGCCTCCCTTCACGCGCCGCGGCGAGTTCCGGACCAACGCGGGGTCGGTCGACGCCGAGCTGAGCCTGCTCGCGAGTCCCAATTACCCGATCAACGCGTTCGTTCCCAATCCGCTTTTCCAGAACGCCTCGCCGGCCGGCGGCGACCTCCGGCAGGTGGTGCGGGTCGCGCGGCTCGACGGGCCCACGGCGGCCGACGCCGCGGCGCTGGTGGAACGCGCGCTCGCGGCGGAACGCGACGGGCTCCGGGGCAGGGCTTACGTGGACATCGCGAATCGCGACGAGATCGGCGATGCATGGTTCGAGGCGGTGGCCCGGCAGTTGGCTGATCTCGGGTTCGATCCGACCATCGACCGGGAGCCCGGGACGTTTCCCGCGCATGCGCGCTTCGATGCACCAGTGCTTTACTTCGGTTGGTACGCCGGCTCGGTGGAGGGGCCTTTCGCTCTGCCTGGCTTTCGTTTCCCCCCGGGGGCGATCGCGCTCCATCTGCACAGTTACTCGGCGGCAACGCTGCGCTCGCCGAATTCCGGCTGGACGGGGCCGTTTGTCGCGCGCGGGGTCACGGCCACCGTGGGAAACGTGCACGAGCCCTACCTTTCATTCACCCATGCGCCCCATCTTCTGCTGCGAGCCCTGGCGCGCGGAGCAACCTGGGTCGAGGCGGTTTATTTCTCACTGCCGGCGCTCAGCTGGCAGGCGGTGGCGATCGGTGATCCCCTGTATCGGCCTTTCGCGCGGGATGATCTTCGGCTCCCGTCCGCCCGGATTCCGGAGCCGGGCTCCCCTGACGCCTACAACGTGTTGCGCCGGGTGAAACGGATGGAGGCCGAGGGCAGGGCCGACGAGGCGCTGGATTTGGCGCGGATCGAGCATCGGCGTGCGCCCGGACTCACGCTGGGCTTGGCGGTGGCGAGGCGGCTGCTGGATCGCGGCGACGCCGCCGAGGGGGCCGCCGCGCTCGCCTCGGTACGGCCGGCCGCGAAGGTTCCGGTGGACGAGTGGGCCCTTTGGCGGGAGGCGGCGGTGACGCTGCAAGCAGCGGGGAAGGGCGACGCCGCGCTGGAGTGGTGGCGCCGGCTGCTAGCATTGCCGGCGCTCGGCGCGAACCTCCGCCTCCAATGGCTGCCGGAAGCGATTCGCGCGGCGCGCGACGCCGGTTCAATGTCGGACGCGGAAGGGTGGCAGGCGGAATTGCTCAGGCTGCCACCGGCCGCCGCGTCCGGGCGGTGAACGCCGCGTTCAGACCTTGTCGACGATCCGGTCGGCGAGACCGTACTCGATGGCTTCAGTCGCGTTCAGATAGAAGTCGCGGTCGGTATCGCGGTTGATCCGCTCCAGCGGCTGTCCGGAGGCGGTGGCGAGGATCTGGTTCAACTCCGAGCGCAACTTCTCCATCTCGCGGGCCTGGATGTTGATGTCGCTCGCCGGACCGATCATGCGCCCGGAGATGAGCGGCTGGTGGATCAGGACGCGCGAGTGCGGGTAAAGCAGCCGGCGCCCTTTTTTCGCGCCGGAAAGGAGGATCGAACCCATGGACGCGGCCATGCCGGTGACCACCACGGTGATTGGCGACGTGATCAGCTGCATGGTGTCGTAAACGGCCATGCCCGCGGTGATCGAGCCGCCCGGCGTGTTGATGTAGAAGGTGATGTCCTTCCCCGGCGCCGCGCTCTCGAGGTAAAGCAGTTTCTCGGTGATATCCTTCGCGGTTTCGTCGGTCACCGCGCCCCAGAGGAAGATCTTCCGTTGCTCCAGGAACTTCCGCGCGATCATCATCGCGACCGGTCCCGGCGCCTTCTTCGCGCCGCCTTCCTCCGGCTCGTCCTCCTCGTCGTCGAGACGCGGGACCGGGGCTGAAAGGGAGGCCTGCAGGTGGTCGAAATGCATGGGAGGCGAACGATGCGCGCGGCCTTTCGCTTGGCAAGCGTGCCGTCCCTCAGCGGGCGGTCGCGCCGCCCGCTTTGACCCACTCCCGGTTGAAATGCGCGTGCTTGATCGTCTTGCGCTGGGCGCCGCCGGCCTCCGCCGCAGCGTTCGCGTGATGGCTGTACGTCGCGTGCAGCGTCCCGTCGGCCGCCTCGATCAGGCTGGGATAATGATAGCGCCCGCCCGACGACCCGGCGGGATCCTCCTCCAGCGCGCGTTGCCAGCGCCAAGTGCGGCCCTCGTCGTCCGAGAACTTCACCGTGAGCCGGTGGCGCCCCGTTTCGGTGTCGTTCGAGATCAACGCCCAAAGGCCGTCGCGCAGGCCGATGATCTCGGCGCCGGAGCCTGGATTCGGGACCGCGCTGTCGGTCGCGGCCGACCAGGATTCCCCGCCGTCTCGCGACTCGGACTGCAGGAGGCGCTTCGGCGGCGGTCCGTTGTCGCGCATCAGCGTGTAGAGGCTCCCGTCGCGCCGGCGCACGATGCTGGGCTGGATGTTGCCCTCGCCGATGACCGGCGTGCTGGTGCGCCAGGTTTCCCCGCCATCGTCACTCAGTGCCATCAGCGAGAAATCAAAACCGTCCGAGTAGAGCGGCAGGATGATCCGCCGGTCCTCCAGCACGAACGGATGCGCGCGCGGCATCCACCCGAGGCGTTGCGAGAGGCGGTCCCGTGCGAGCGAGCGGTAGGTCGCGAACTCCTCCCGTACCTTGCCGCGCGCTTCCTCGTCGGCCGCCGCCGCTAGGCGGACCGGCTCGACGCGGTCATAGTGCGCGAGGGCGGCTGCGGCGAATTCCTCGGGCGGCTTGAGATGGATCACTCCGCTTTCGTGCCAGCGGGGCGGGCCGTCACCCAGGAAATCGTCCGAGCGCCGAAACTTGAGCAGCGACGATTCCCAGCGGTTCGACTGGATCGTGATCCAGATGAGCCAGAGCCGGCCTCGCGGATCCAGGAACATGGCCGGGTTGCAGTCGGGGAAACCCGGGGTGTCCGCCAGGCTGAAGCGCGGGCCCCATTCCTTGGCGCCCCGGCGTAGGCGCGCGCCCTCCACCTTCACGTCGTCGGCGGTGCGCTCGCCGGAGCCGTGGAACCAGCACGCGAGGAGGTCGCCGTTCGGCAGTTCCACCACACAGGAGGCGTGGTTGTGCCATGACTCGGGCGCGAAGAGGATGTTGCTCTGGTGCAGCGGCGCGGCGTCGGTCCGCGGACCAAGGGCGAGCAGTGCTAGCAGTGCGAGCAGCGCGACGCCGCCGGGCAGGGTAGGACGGGAGCGGGGCATGGCAGGAGCATGGTAAACGCCGCCGCGGTGGCAAACCGGGTCATGGGACGGAGCGGAGTCAACCGCCGCCTCACGTCTCGCCTCCGGGCCGTTTTCACCGCTGTATCCGGCCGCCCCCAATAACCATGATGCCCCGTGCCCGCCTGCTCACGCTCCTCGTGGCCCTCCTCGGCCTCCTTCCTCCGTCCGTTTCCTTCGCCGCCCGGCCGAATGTCGTGATCTTTTTCGCCGACGACCTCGGCTGGGGTGAACTCGGCTGCCAAGGCAACCCGCAGATCCCGACACCTCACATTGACGCCATTGCCCGTGAAGGGGTGCGGTTCACCAACGGCTATGTCGCCGCCACGTATTGCAGCCCGTCGCGCGCCGGCCTGCTCACCGGGCGTTACCCGACGCGATTCGGTCATGAGTTCAACAGCGTCGCCAACCGGTCCGGCCTCCGCCTCGACCAGACGACCATTGCCGACCGGCTCCGTTCCCTCGGTTACGCGACGGCCTGCATTGGCAAGTGGCACCTCGGCGGCGGCCTGGAGTACCGGCCCACGCGGCGCGGCTTCGACGAGTTCTACGGCACCCTCGCCAACGCGCCCTTCTTCCATCCGACGAACTTCGTCGACTCGCGCATCTCCGACGACGTCCGGCCCGTCGCGGACCCCGCGTTTTACACGACCGATGCCTATGCCGAACGGGCGGTGGATTGGATCGAGCGCAGCCGTGACCGGCCGTGGTTCCTCTATCTCCCGTTCAACGCCCAGCACGCCCCGCTCCAGGCGCCGAAGAAGTACCTCGATCGTTTTTCCGGCATCACGGATGAGAAGCGCCGGATCTTCGCCGCGATGCTCTCTTCAATGGACGACGCGGTCGGCCGCGTGATGGGAAAGGTGAAGGCCCTTGGACAGGAGGATAACACGATCGTTTTCTTCATCGCCGACAATGGCGGGCCGACGCAAAGCACGACCTCCGGCAACGGTGCGCTGCGGGGCTTCAAGATGACCACCTTCGAGGGCGGGCCGCGCGTGCCTTTTGTGGCGCGATGGAAGGGGCGCTGGCCCGCCGGCAAGGTCTACGATTTCCCCGTGCTCAACCTCGATGTCCTCCCGACGGTGGTCGCCGCCGCGGGAGGTAAACCCGAAGCCTCCTGGCGGCTCGACGGCGTGGACCTCGCGCCCTTCGTGGCCGGCGCCAATCCCGCCCGGCCGCACCAGACGCTCTTCTGGCGGTACGGTCCGCAATGGGCCGTGCGCCACGGCGACCTGAAGCTGGTCGTCTCGAAGGGCGGAAGTGGAAAGCCCGAGTTGTACGATCTTTCAAAGGACATCGGCGAGACCCGGGACCTCGCCGCCGTCCAGCCCGCCCGGGTCCGCGAACTGCAGGCGCTATGGGACAAATGGAGCGCGGAGCAGGCCGAGCCCAGCGCGCCCGACGCTCCGGCTGGGGCCGGCAAGAAGGGTGGCAAGAAGAAGCGCTGATCCCTGAAAGGGGTTTCCGGCCGCACCCCGCCGGTAGTCCGAAAAAAAGGCCCTCGCGCCTTGGGGCGACGAGGGCCGGGAGCTGGTCGACTGGTCCGGATCAGGCGGTCGTGATCCGCCGATTGGCACGGTCGTACATCGTCTTACGGCCGGTATCGTACGAGATGACAGCCATCAGGACCGCGACGGCGTGCTGGTAGCCGGCGTCGATCGAGGCATGCGGCGTCTTGTTGTCGCGCATGCACTGGAGCCAGTTGAGGAAGTGGTCGGGCCGCTCGACGGGAGCGACTTCCTGCTTACCGCGGATTTTGCCGTCGCGCTTCGGGCCGCCCTCGGCGCTGTAGGTCGGGACGTTCCAGTTGCCGACGTCGAGGGTGCCCTTGTCGCCGAAGAATTTCCGCAGGTTGCCCGAGCTGTTGCCGAAATTGTTGGAACTGGTGACGACCATGCCGTCGGGGTACATCCACGTGGCCATCACGTTGTCGGGCGTGGTGAACTTGTTCTCGTCCTTCCAATAGGTCACTCCACCGATGCACATGCAGGACTCGGGGAGGCCGCAGTCGGTGACGTAGTGCATCAGGTCGAGGAAGTGCGCGCCCCATTGGGGCACGGGACCCTGGCAGAATTCGTAGTAGCCGTACCATGCGGCGTACTGGCGGGCGTCGAACGCCCGGGGCTTCCGGTCGTTGAGGAACTCCTTCCAGTCCACTTCCGACTCCTTCACCTCGCGGCCGAGGTAACTGTACCAATAGGGTTTCTCGGCGTTACGGGTCTCGTCGACGCGCGTGATCTTGCCGAGGATCCCGCTCTTCACCAGCTCGCGGGCGCCGGCGACGCCGGGAAGGCTGCGCAGCTGGGTGCCGACTTGGATGATGCTGCCGCGACCCTGCGCGGCCTTGGCGGCGTCGTAAGCCTTCAGCAGCTTATCGAACTCCGTCGCCAGCGGCTTCTCGACGTAGATGTGCTTGCCCGCGTTGGCGGCGGCCTCGAGGTGCAGCGTGTGCAGATGGTCGGGGGACGCGATCATCACGGCGTCGACGTCTTTCATCGCGAGCACGTCGCGGTAGGACGAGAACGCCTTGGCGTCGCTGCCGAACCACTCCTTCGCACGAGCCTTTGCCTTCTCGCGGGCCTGGCTCCAGGTGTCGGCGACGGCCACGACCTCGATGTTTGTCGCGGCCGCGTGCTTCTGGATGCCGGACATGTGTGCGCCGACACCGCGGCTGCCACAGCCGATCTGGGCGATGCGGATGCGGGAGTTGGCGCCGATGGAGCGGGCGCGCTCCGCGGCGGTGAGGAAGCGGGGAGTGGCCGCGGTGATCGCGGCGCCGGCGGCCAGGCCGGTGGAGGTCCGAAGGAATTGGCGGCGGGCGACGGCGGGTTTGTTTGTGTTCATGATGTTCGGGGGATGATTCTCAAAGGGCGATGATTCGGTCCATCTGGCCGGCGAGGTTCTTCAGCCACTCGGGGTCGGAAAGCCCCGGGGTGCGGTATTGCTCGGAGATGAGCCAGCCGGAATAGCCGACCGCATCGAGCGCGGATACCACGGCGGGCCAGTTGCTGTCGCCGGAGAACAGCTCCGTGCGGAAGCCGGCGTAGGGGCCCTCCTTGTCGCGCAGCTTGCGGCTGTATTCCTTCACGTGGATTTTCACGATCCGCGAACCGAGGATCCGGATCCACTGTTCGGGCCAGCCGCTATCGACCACGTTACCAACGTCAAAGTGCCACTTCACCGCGGGGGTCTTGAACTGGTCGACGAAGGCCGCCGCCTCGAGCGGGCTCAGGAGGAACTTGTTCCACACGTTCTCGATCGCAATCGCGACACCGAGTTCCTCCGCCAGCGGGATCGCCTGGCGGATTCCCTCGACCGCACGGGTGTAGGCGTCGGCGTAAGAGGTGTCCTGGTTGACCACCGCCGGCACGAAGAGCACGGAGCTGGCGCCGTAGGCCTTCGCGTCGCGCAGCCCTTGCCGGAGGCCCTCGAGCCCTATCTCCCTCGCGCCCGGGTTGGGGGAGGTGATCGGGTGTGTCCAATGGTTGTGGATGACGACGCTCGGGATTTCCAGACCGGCGGCGTCGCGGGCGGCGAGAACCTCTTTCTGGTCCATCGCGCCGCTGACCTCGACGCCGTCGAAGCCGGCGTCCTTCAGCAGCTTGAATCGATCGAGGAGCGAGCCGCCGTTCTTGGCGTTGGGCCGGAGCCCGCCGAACATATATCCCTTGCGCAGCCGGCGCTTCGGCTTTTCGGCGGCGCCCACGGCCAGCGGGGCGAAGGCGGCGAGCGCGGCGGAGGAACGGACGAATTCGCGGCGCAGCATGGTCAGAGACGCTTGATCGACAGATCCTTGAACTCGACCGGGTCGCTGTGACCGGCGAGCCCGAAGTAGCCGGCCCGGCGATCCTTGCCGGGGTGGGCTGTCTTCCCCATCACCGTCGCGAGGTCGACCTTGGAGACGTCGGCGTCCAGAATGACGCTGCCGTTGAGCTCCACGCGGAGTTGGGAGCCCTTCACGGTGACCTCCTGGAAATTCCACTGGTCGGAGGGGCGCAGGTATCCGCGCGCCGCGGGCACCATGCCGTAGGCCGAGCCGTGGTATTGCCGGGGATCGAGCTTCTTCTCGGGCTGTTTCCGCGCGGCGTAGTAGTTCTCGTCGATGATCTGCAGCTCGGTCACGCCGTCGTAGGCGGCGTTGCCCTTGCCAGGATAGCGGATGGCGAGGCCGTTGTTGCCGCCGGGTGGGATGCGGAACATCAGGCGCGCCTGAAAGTCAGCGAGCTCCTCGTGCCAGTAGGGGGTGCCGCCCTTGCCGTTGCGCCAGACCATCGCGCCGTCCTTCACCTCCATCACGTCGCCGGCGCCTTTGTTGCCGCCCTTCTCCTCGATCTTCCAGCCGGTGAAGTCGCGGCC
Organism: uncultured Opitutia bacterium; assembly: GCA_903900845.1. Lineage (GTDB taxonomy): Bacteria > Verrucomicrobiota > Verrucomicrobiia > Opitutales > Opitutaceae > ER46. Next base: position 28,946 of record CAIUOU010000167.1, on the reverse strand, counting down.
GTTGAAGATCGGCTTGAAGCCTTCCCCGCCGCGGCCGGCGAGGAGGCGGTTGGCCTCGTCGCCGCCGATCTCGCGGATGTAGACGTTGCGCCAATGGGTCGCCCCGCCGTGGGTCTGCAGCTGGATCGGCCCGCGCGCCGGCACGGGGCGGCGCTCCTCGGGCTTAAGCTTCTTGTCGTTTTTGTCGTAGAAATTCTCGAGGATCGCGTGGTCGACGACCATCTTCTGGTTGAGCCACACGCTCACGCGGCTGCCCACCATGAGGACGCGCAGGGAATTCCACTCGCCGACCGGCTGGTCGGCCTTCACCAGCGGATCGCGTCCCGGCGTTCCCTTTGTGTTGTTCCATAGTCCGCCGGATCCGAGCGCGTAACCGTGGCCCTTCGGGTCGGGCATCGTGAAGTCCCAGATCTGCACCTGCGGCACACCGCGGAGGTACACGCCCGAGTCGGCGCCAGGCGCGAGCTTGAAGTCGAGCAGCAGCTCGAAGTCACCGTAATCCTTCTCCGTCGTGGCGTAGTCGCCCTGGCCGTCGTTGACCAGCACGCCGCCCTCGGCGCGCCAGTGGGGCTGGCCGTCCTTGAGCGCGATCATGGTCGCGGACCATTTCGCGATCTGCGCCTCGCGCTCCGCCGCGGGCATCGCGAGCAGCTTGCGGTGGTCGAACGTGCTGCCGCCGCGCCAGCCGGCGAGGTCCTTGCCGTTGAACAACGGCGTGAAGCCGGCGGGCGGCTGGGCGGCGCGGGCCGCGGTGAAAAGGAGTAGGGAGGCGAGGAGGAGGCGGGCGGACATAAGAGGGGATCAATGCTTCATGACGGAAAACACGGGGCGCGGTTTCCGCCGGAAATCGGGGAGGTCAGGATCGTGATTTTGCGCGGTGATGCCGCAACCCGAATCTGCCGAGCGTCCGGCGTTCTCTTCCGTTGCATTGCCCGACGGGCTTCCTACGGTCGCGGCCCCCTTCCCACCCCATGCGGCTTCCGCTGAAAACTCTCCGCTGGCTTCATCGCCAGAAGTTGTCGCGGCGCCACATGCGCGGCAGCCGGCTTCACCGATGGTTCGGCGATCGCGTTCTCGCCAAGGACCTCTGGTTGCCGACTCACCAGTCGCTCGCCCGCGCTTGGCTCGTGGGCTTCCCGATCACCGTCACGCCGTTTCTCCCGCTGCAGTCGGTGTTCGCCACGATCGCGGCGCTGATGGTCCGAGGGAATCTCCTGCTTTGCATCGCGATGCAGTTCCTCTCCACGCCGCTCACCGCTCCCGTGCACCTGCCGGTGTGCTACTTCGTGGGCGAACTGGTGCGCGGGCGCGGCATCGCGCGCGTGTGGCAGGGCGTGACGGAGGAAACGAGCAGTCTACTCTCAGGGGACGCCGCCATCTCCCTTTACGTCGGTTCGGTGGTGGTCGGCCTCCTCGGCGGTGTCATCGGCTACGCCGTGCTCTTCCACACGTGGCGTCGGCGTCCCGCCCGGGCGCGCTGAGGCGGCCCGGCGGCTGTGCCGGTCCGGACTCGCCCTTTCCGCGCCTCGCGTTCTAGCGTCCGCTTTCTTCCCCACCATGAAACCCATCCTGACCCTGTCGCTCCTCGCCCTGTTTCTCGGCGCGCGCCTCGCCGCCGCTGAAAGCAACACGCTGTCGTCCGCCGAGAAATCCTCCGGCTGGCAGCTCCTGTTCGACGGCAAATCCCTCAACGGCTGGAAATCCAGCGAGAACCAAGGGACGTTTTCCGTGCAGAACGGCGAGCTCGTCGTCTTCGGCAAACGCTCGCACCTCTTTTACACCGGCCCGGTGAACGGCGCCAACTTCCGCAACTTCGAGCTCAGCCTCGAGATCAAGACGTTCCCCAAGGCGAACTCCGGGGTCTACATCCACACCGCCTACCAGGAGACCGGCTGGCCCGACAAAGGGTACGAGGTGCAGGTCAACAACACCCACAAGGATGTGAAGAAGGGCGCCGGTTTGTACGCCATCAAGGACAACGCCGAGGCGCCGGCCAAGGACGGCGAGTGGTACACGATGGTCGTGCGCGTGGAGGGCAAACGCATCCAGACTTTCGTGAACGGGAAGCAGATCATCGACTTCACCGAGCCGACCCCGCCCGCGCCGCCGCCCAACATGAAGGGCCGCATGCTTTCCAGCGGCACTTTCGCCATCCAGGGACACGACCCGGAGAGCCGCGTGCTCTATCGCAACATCAAGGTGCGCGTCCTGCCCTGAGCGGCGTTTCAAGCCCAGCTCTCAAGGCCGCCTTCCAGGCGGCCTTTTTCATGTCGTCACTCCAGGGAGTGGATCACCTCCAGGCCTGGAATGTGATTGAAGTGCGCGTCGTGCGTGAAGATCGCCGCGCGCACGTGGAGCGCGCAGGTCGCGATCAACAGATCGCTCGCGGGCAGCGCGACTCCCCGGCGGTCCAGCGCCCACGAGAGCTGGGTCACCCGCTCCCAGATCACGTTCGAGGTGGGAATGTAGACCATCACCTCGAAGCGCGCCCGCACGCGTCGCAGCAGATCCGGGTCGCGCACGCCGCGGCAAACCTCCGTCATGACCATGCCGCAGGTCGCGAACTCGCAGTCGTCGGGGCAGGGGGCGAAGCGCGCGAACGGATCGCGCCCCTCCCGCAGGTCGCCGATGAAGATGCTGCTATCCGGCAGGATTACGGGGGCCATCTTTGGGCGGGGAAGGCGGCTCGGCGATCAGCGGGACCTTGGCTTCGGGATCCGGGTAGGAGGCGGGATCAATCGCGTTGCGCAATGCCTCGGGGCTCATGCCCAGCCCCGCGTTGAACAAATCCTTCATCTTTTGACGCCGGGCCATCTCGTGCAGTGCGATCTTGACCGCGGCGGTCTTGGTGGGCGCACCGGTGATCTCCATCACGCGTTCCAAGACATTCTCCTCGATGTGCATCGTCATCTTCATCGCGGCCCTGGATATGGTATCAATGCCATACGATCAATTTTTAAGTATGGCATTAAAGCCATACTATTAATTAGCGGCTTCCGATGATGAACTTAGGTAATTAATACGCGTTTTAAACGCTCTCCAGCAACTTGTTGAGCCGCGCTACCATCGAGGTGGGGTCCTCCAGTAGTCCGGCGGCGATCAGGGCATTATCGAGCAATTGTTCCGCCACCAGCTTCGCACGTTCCGGGTGGGCGGTGTGCGTCTCGAAGAGCCTTTTGATGACGGCGTGGCGGGGGTTGAATTCCAGACTCACCCGCAGCGGGTTCTCGGCACCATCCCGATTCATCGCCTTCATCATCCGGCGCATGTGCGGCGACATGAACTTGTCGGCGTTCAAGGCCAGCACCGGGGAGTCGACCAGGCGGTCGCTCGATTTCACCTCGGAGACGCGTTCGCCGAGCGTGTCCTTCAGCCAGTTCGCGAGGTCCTTGATTTCCCTTTCACCCAAGGCGCCCTCGGGCTTGGGCAGATCAGCGAGTTTCACGTCGGCGTGGTCGGCGGCGGTCAGCTTCCGGCCGTCGAACTCGCGCACGTTGTTCATCACGTACTCGTCGACCGCCTCGTAGCAGAGCAGCACCTCGAGGTTACGGGCCTTGAAGCCCTCCAGGTACGGCCCGCTCTCGATCGCGGCCCGGCTCGGCCCCACGAGGTAATAGATCTCCTTTTGCTCGGAGCTCATCCGCGACACGTAGTCCGCCAGCGAGGTGGTCTTGCCCTTTTCGGTGAGCGACGACTCGAACCGCAGGAGTTTCGTCAGCTGCTCCTTGTGGGTGAAATCGAGCGCGGCTCCCTCCTTCAGGAAGACCCCGAACTCCTGGTAGAACGCTTCGTAGCCCTCGGCGCGGTTGCGCGCTTCCTCGTCGAGAAACTTCAGAAAGCGCTTCGTGATGACGCGGTTCAGTTTCTCGACGAGTGACTTGTCCTGCATCGTCTCTCGCGAAATGTTCAGCGGCAGGTCCTCGCTGTCGACGACGCCCTTGAGGAACCGCAGCCACTCCGGGAGCAGGTCCTTCGGCTTCGCGTCGATCAGCACCTTGCGGCAGTAGAGCGCCACCGACGGCTCCAAACGGGAGAATCCGAGTTTCTCCGTGTTCTCCTTCGGAGTGAACAGCAGGGCGTTGATCGTCAGCGGCGCGTCGGCGCTGAAGTGCAGCCGCAGGCGCGGCTCGTCGTGCGCATGGGCCTGGAACTTGTAGAACTCGGTGTACTCCTCCTCCTTGATCTCATTCTTGTTGCGCAGCCAGAGGGCCTGGACGGTGTTCACGCGCTTGCCGTTCAGGCTGATCGGGAACGACACGAACGCGCTGTACCGCTCGAGGATCTCCTTCATGCGCCAGTCCTGCGCGAACTCGCCGCAGTCGTCCTTCAGCTCGATCACGATCTTCGCCCCGCGCCGCTCGCCCTCGCTGGGTTCGATGGTGTAGCTGCCCGCGCCTTCGCTCGACCACACGTGACCCGGCTCGTCCTTCCGCCACGAGCGCGCGTAGACCTTCACGGACTTGGCGACCATAAAGGCCGAGTAGAAGCCCACGCCGAACTGCCCGATGAGGTTACTGTTCTTCTGCGCGCCCTCCCCGAGGGCCTTCAGGAAGGCCTTTGAGCCCGAATGCGCGATCGTGCCAAGGTTCCGCGTCAGCTCCTCACGTGTCATCCCGATCCCGAAGTCCTGGATCGTGATGCGCTTTGCCTTGTCGTCCGTCGTGACGTTGATCTCCGGCTCCAGTTTTTCGTCGTGGACGTCCCGTTCGGTGATCCGCGTGTGCCGGAGTTTCTCCAGGGCGTCGGAGGCGTTCGAGATCAGCTCGCGCACGAAGATCTCCTTCTCCGTGTAGAGCGAGTGGATGACGATATCGAGCAGCTGCTTGATCTCGGCCTGGAATTCGAACGTCTGCGGCGTGGTGTTGGACATGGTTGGTTAAAAAGGTGAACGGCGAGTTTAACGGCCGCCCTCAAAAATCAAGCGACGCGTCCGGTCGGTCTCCCCGGAGGGTTTCAGGCGCCCGACGCCGGCAGGCGCTCCACGCGCACCCGGCGCGCGGTCTCCGCGCCGACCTCGTTCGCGGTGACGCGGAATTCCCCCGTGACGAAGGACTCGCCGCGGCGCAGCGGTTGGCCGCGGTTCCGTTCCGCCCAGACGGCGACGGTCTCGCGCGGTTGCCAGTCGAACATCCAGCCGGTCTCGGCCTGCAATTCGCGCATCGTGAACCGCCCGCTCACGGTGATGGAGGTCTCGTCGCGGTCGAAGACGGGGCCCCGGCCGATGTCGAGCTCGTCGCGGATGTCGCCCACGATCTCCTCCAGCACGTCCTCGAGGCTCACCAGCCCCGCCGTCCGCAGATCCGCGTCGAGCACGAGCGCGAGGTGCACGCGGGAGCTGCGGAACATCTCGATCATCGTGTGCACCGGCGTCTTGAGCATGAAGGTGAGCACGGGGCGCAGCAGCGGCTCGAAAGAAGTCTCGGGCCCGAGCAAGTGGCCTTGCCAGAGCCACTCGCGCACCAGCACCACGCCCTGCACGTTGTCGAGTGAGCCGCGGCAGACGGGAAAGCGGCTGAAGCCGGCGGTCTGCGCGATGCGGAGGTTTTCGGTCATGGGCTGGTCGAGCCACAGGGCCACGATCTGTTCGCGGGGACGCATGACCTGCTGGGCGGTGACCGAACGGATTCGGAGGGAGCTCACCATGATGCGGTTGATCAGCGCGTCGCCGGGGTGGGTGTGGCGGGCCTGGCTGAAGACGTATTCGAGCTCCTCGGGGCTGAAGCCGTGCTCCCCCTCCCGGGCGGGCTGCAGGCCGGCCAGGCGCAGGATTCGGTTGGCCGCCCCGTTGAGGAGCCAGATGAAGGGGAAGAACGCGCGGTAGAAGACGACCAGCGGCCCCGCGACGTGCAGGGAGACGGATTTCGGCCGCTGGATCGCCAGCGACTTCGGCGCCAGTTCGCCGAGCACGATGTGCAGGAAGGTAATCACGGAGAAGGCGAGGGCGAAGGAGACTGATTTCACCGCCGCCGGATCCGACACCCCGAAACCGCCGAGCAGCGGCTCGATCCGCCGGCCGATGACAGGTTCGCCGATCCAGCCGAGGCCGAGGCTGGTCAGCGTGATGCCGAGCTGGGTCGAGGAAAGCACCGCGTCCAGGTGGCTCGTGGCGAACAACGCCATCCGTACGCGCCATCCGCCGGTCTTCGCCATCGGCCGCAGCTGGCTCGCGCGGATCTTCACCAGCGCGAACTCCGCCGCCACGAAGAAGCCGTTGGCCGCCACGAGACCCAGGACCAGCATGATCTCCAGCGATACGTGCAGCGTCTCCACGTTCAGCAGGTCCCGGGTTTGGAATGCAGGTTCCTCACCGCCGCCACCATGCCGCTCCCGCGCCCCCCCTCAAACGATTTCCATCCGCCCTGCCCACCGCCTGCTCCTCCGTCCGGAAGCGACCCTCCCGGGTTCGTGACGCAATACGTCACAAGCCCGCGGCTCGCGCTCACGGGCGCGCGGCGCGCAGCGGGGTGAGCGTCACCGGGCCGAGGAGGCCCGAGGGGGTCAACGGCCAGCCTGCGGCGTCGAAGGTCTGGTAGTTGATGTTCACGAAATTGATCTCGCGCATGACCTTCCAGGCCGCCTTCCGGCGGTCGAGATCGCGGATGCGGTTGGCCGCTAGGTTGGTCACCTCGATCTCAAGGCGGTTGCGCCCGGGACGGAGCAGCGGGCCGACGCGCAACTGGAACGGCACGGACCAGGCGGTTCCGGCCGGCGTCCCGTTCATGGTCACGCGCGCGCTCTCCCGTACGTCGCCCAGATCCAGCCGCCAATCGTCGGCGGGAACGGCCGGCGCGTCGAACTCGAGGGTGTAGCGCGCCGTCCCGCCGAAGCGTTGCGCGGCCTCTCCACCCGGTTCCGTCCAGGTTTTCAGGATCGCGGTTGTGAACGGCGGCGGCAGCTCCGGCCCCCCGGCGATGAACTCCACCCGCCACTCGCCCCGAAGCGCCACCGGCGTTCCCGCCGGTTCCGTCGGCGGCCGGGGCCCCGCCCCGGTGGCCGACGCGCGGGTCCCGCGCAGCACGAGGGACTCTCCGGGTTCGAGGTGCAGCAGGAATTCGTTCCCGCCGGCCGCCGCCGGCCGCCGCGGGGCGAGCCCCGTGCCGCCGTCGAGCGGGTCCATCACCAGCAGGTCCGCGGCTTCCGCGATCGGGATCCATCCGCGGTGCCCCCGGGCCCCGAGGTTGGCGACAAAGTAGTCGTGCCCGTGCTCCGTCGCGCGGCGGATGAAATGAAGTCCGGCCGTGGCGAGGGCCTCGCGCCGCGCCACCGGGGCGAGCGCGGCGGTGACATCGGGTGCGACGGTCACGCCCGCCTTCGTCGCCGCCGCGCGCGCCGCTTGGAATTCGGCCCGGCGTTCCGCGAGCCGGCCGAGGCCGGGCACATCCTCCGGCAGGCGCTCGAGGATCACCTCGGCGCCGGCCTGCGCGAGATCCGCGATCCGCCGCATCGTCGACTCCGGCATCCGGCGTGACGCGGGCACCACGAGCGCGCGATAACGCGCGCCGGGAGTCACGAGCGCGCCGTTCTCGACGCGGGTCGCCGCGAGCTGCCCGTCGGAGACGTAGTCGAACGTGTGGCCCCGCTCCCCGAGGACGCGCGCGAGTTTCCCCGCCGGTTCCTCCGTCAGCCACCCGACATGGTGGACCGTCAGCGTCTTCGCCAGCCCCTTCGGGTCGTCCCAGACGTCCGCCGCGGGCCAGTAGAGCAGGAGGTCGTTGTCGGGCCGTCCCCGCTGCAGCACCGACTGCACGCGGGCCACGTAGCGGTTGAGCTCCGCGAAGTCGCGCCACCAGGTGTTGTTCGGGTTGAATTGCGTGGAAGCGTAGAAGAGCCAGCCGGGCCACGGGGCGTCCCGCGGGGAGAAGACAGTGCCGTGGTAGAAGATGTGGTTGATGCCCTCGACGAGGATGCGGTCCAACTCGGGCTTCACGTAGGCGAGGGACTCTTTCCAGTGATCGCGCAGCCAGGTCGCGCTCTCGCTCGAGGCGAGCGGGCGGCCCATCACGTGGGCGGCGGACGACGCCATGCGCACCACCAGCGGCTCGGGCAGATCCTGGTCGTGCCGCACCTCGTCCGCCTCGCGGCGCAGTCCGGGGATGGGGAACGGGGTGGAGCCGAAGATCTCCGTCTCCGGGATGTCGACCGCGCCGTAAAGGTCGAGGAGGTTGGCGGGCGCTCCGTGCGACTGGTTGCGCACCTTCCAGCCCCGCTGGTGCGACCAGGCCACCCAGGCCCGCAGGTAATCGAGGTGAAGGAGCCCCAACGTCTCGCGGTAGTCGGCCTTCACGCGGGCGAGGGTTTCGCGGTCGATCCTCGTCACCGCGGCCGGGTCCCGCGCGAGCAGTTCCGCCGCGTACTCCTGCAGATCGTAGCCGTGCCTTTGCCGGAAAACTTCGGGCAGACGGCTCGTCCAGCTCGCGTTGAAGTACTCGAAGGAATCATGGAATTGCCCGCGCACGAGATCGCGGGGGAAGGCCGCGAAAGCGCGGTCGAACGGCGCTAGGTACTTTTCCAGCGCGGTGGTGGAGAAGGGATCCACGACGAGCCCCTCGCCGCCCGGCGCCGCGCGTTTGACCATCATGCGGCCTGGTTCGCCGGCCACGCGCCCCTCGCGCAGCACGGCGCGCTGCAACGCATGGGTCTCATCGATCCAGGGGCCGCCGAAAGGCCAGCCGGTGCCCGTCGCCATGTCGACGCCGCGGCCGAGGCGTCGCGCCTCGCGCCCGGCGTGCTCGAGCATCGCCATCCACTCCGGCGAGAGAAAATTCAGGTAGCGCGACTCGCCGCCCTTCGCACCGTAGATCGGCGTGATCTCCACGCCGCCGAGACCAGCGGCGGCCAGTTGCTCCAATTGGGCCGTCAGGCTCGCGCGGTCCACCGCGCTGCCCGGCCACCACCAGCGCGTCCACGGCTTGTTCTCCCGGGTGATTTCCGGCCACGGCGAACCCGCCGCGCGGACCATGACGGAGAGGGCGAGCATGAGCAGCCACGCGGGCAGGGCGAAGAGGCGCATGATCCTGGAATAGGGCGCGCCGCGCCGCGCGCGACAACGGAACGCCCGCCCGGACAGTCCAAGCCGGGCAGGAGGAGGGCGACGCCGGGGTCAGTCCGGCGCCAAGGCGCGGTTGAGGGCGCTGATGATCGCCTTGATCGACGCGAGCTCGATGTTGGTGTCGATACCGGCGCCGAAGAGGGACTGGCCGCGGTCGGTGCGGATCTGGATGTAGCTCACGGCGCGAGCCTCGGAGCCCTGCCCGAGCGAGTGCTCGGCGTAGCTGAGCACTTCCAGGCGCGGCAGCGCGGTCGATGCCAGCGCGCGGGTGAACGCGTCGATCGGGCCGTTGCCCGCTCCGGTGAGGCGTTGCGCGGTTCCGTCGATGACGAGATCCGCCTCGCAGTTCACGGCGTGGTCGCTCTCGGTGCTCTTGAAGTGGCGGAGGGAAACCGGCTCGGTCCGGTCGAGGTACTCGCGGCGGAAGACCTCGAGGATCTCGGCCGGCGGAAGCTCGGTGCCCTTGGCGTCGGCGACATCGTTCACGATGCGGCCGATTTCCTTGTGCATCGCCTTCGGCAGGCAGTAGCCGAACTCGTTCTCCAGCACGTAAGCGACGCCACCCTTGCCCGACTGGGCATTGATACGGATGATCGCGCGGTAGCTGCGGCCGATGTCGGCCGGGTCGATCGGGATGTAGAGCACATCCCACGGCTCGCCGGCCTTCTGGGCGGCCCAGGATTTCTTGATGGCGTCCTGGTGGGAACCGCTGAAGGCCGTGAAGGTGAGCTCGCCGGCGTAGGGCTGGCGCGGCGGCACCTCCAGGCGGGTGCAGCGCTCGTAGACCTCGCGGAGGCCGTTGATGTCGCCGAAGTCGAGGCCCGGGTGGATGCCGTGGGTGTAAAGGTTCAGGGCGACGGTGACGACGTCGAGGTTGCCGGTGCGCTCGCCGTTGCCGAAGAGCGTGCCCTCGACGCGGTCGGCGCCGGCGAGCAACGCGAGCTCGGTCGCGGCGACGCCGGTGCCCCGATCGTTGTGGGTGTGGAGCGACACCAGCGTGCGGTCGCGCCGCGTGAGGCGGCGGCACATCCACTCGATCTGGTCGGCATGCACGTTGGGCGTGGCGTACTCCACCGTCGCCGGCAGGTTCAGGATGATCTTGTCCTCGACGGTCGGTCCCCAAGCGTCGGTGACGGCCTCGCAGACCTCGAGGGCGAAATCCAGCTCGGTGCTGGTGAAGCTCTCCGGCGAGTACTCGAGGCGCAGGCGGGTGCCGGCGGCGATCAGCGGAGCCGAGTGGCGTTTCACCCACGCGGTGCCCTGCACGGCGATGCGGCGGATGTCGTCGCGTGAGGCGTTGAAGACATGGCGTCGCTGCGCGGGCGAGGTGGAGTTGTAGAGGTGGAAGATGGCGTGCCGGGCGCCGCGGAGCGCCTCGAGACTGCGCACGATCAGTTCCTCGCGGCACTGGCAGAGGATCTGGATGGCGACGTCGTCGGGGATGAGCCCTCCCTCGATCAGGCGCCGGCAGAAATCGAACTCGATCTGCGAGGCGCTGGGGAAGCCGACCTCGATCTCCTTGAAGCCGATGCGCACAAGCATCGCGAAGTACTCCAGCTTCTCCTCCACGCTCATCGGCTGGGCGAGCGCCTGGTTGCCATCCCGCAGGTCGACGCTGCACCAGAGCGGCGCGCGCGTGAGCGTGCGGCACGGCCACTGGCGGTCGGGGAGGTGGACCGGCGGGAAAGGCCGGTACTTGGTGACAGGGGCGGGTTGCATGGCCGGGAAATCGACTGACAAAGTGGTTGGTTGAGGGCGGTCTACGGTCCGTTCCCGTGAAGAAACGGTCTTTGGCTGACACGACGCGGACCGGATTTCCGGCGCGCGGGGCTCCCACGCACGACCCGCCGCGAACGGCTGCTCAGAGGTCGTGCGCGCTCGTAAGTCGAAGGGCTGGCGGCCGCGTTGCCATGGGCGCGGAGAGGTAGCGGCGGCGTCAACCTGAAGTCAAGGTCCGCGCCCGGACCGGCGGTCTGTCGCCGGGTTTTCCGCCGTCCGCGGGCGCGGCGCGCTCCTGTAACCCGCTCCACCAAGCCGCGTCTTGCGTGACGTGATCACCCTTGCATCGATAGCCGGATGCCCGACGCCGTCGACCCGCCGCCCATCGACGTGGCGGCGTGTCTCGAGCGGGTGCGCCGTCGCGACCAGCAGGCGGCGCGGGAACTGGTGGAGCACCTCTACCCGTTGGTGGTCCGCATCGTGCGCGCGCATCTGCCGCGGCGCGTCGCCGAGGAGGATCTCTGCCAGGAGGTTTTCCTGAAAATGTTCTCCCGGCTCGGACAGTACCAGGGGGCCGTACCCTTCACGCATTGGGTGTCGCGGATCGCGGTGACCACCTGCATCGACCACCTGCGGGCGCAACGGCGCCGGCCGGAGTTCCGCTGGGCCGACTTGTCCGAGAACGAGGCGCAGGTCCTCGACGCCGTGCTCACCAGCGAGAACGAGGTCGCCGCGAACGACGCGCTCGCCGCCCGCGAACTGGTCCACAAGCTTCTTTCCCAGCTCAAGCCTGAGGACCAGCTCGTGGTGCGCATGCTCGACCTCGAGCAGCGCAGCATCGCCGAAATCGCGGCCGCGACGGGGTGGAACCAGTCGCTGGTCAAAGTCCGGGCCTTCCGGGCCCGGCGCAAGTTGCAGAAATTATTCCAGGAGCTTAAGAGGAGGGAAAAATCATGAAATCCGCATCATCCGGTCCGCTCTCGGCATGGTCGCGCCTCGCCCGCGCGGCCCGCCCAGCCGGCGAAACGCCGCCCGAGGCCGCGCCCTTCGGATTCGCCACGCGCGTGGCGGCGCTCGGATTGGCGGTCGCCCCCGATGGCCGCGCCCTGCTCGAAGCCTTCGCGCTTCGCGCCGTCGGCCTCGCCGGTCTCGTGGCGGTCCTCAGCCTCGCCATCGGCCTGGGTGACGGCCTCTGGTTCGGATCCGGCGACGATCTGCTCGGTCTCAACGACACGGTCGCGGTCGTGCTCGCCCTCGCGGACTGACCATGGACCGCCCTTGGAAGGTCATCCTCGCGTTTGTCGGCGTCTTCATCGCGGGCGCGATTTTCGGCGGGGTTTTCAGCCTGCGGTCGGCGGACGGGGCTCCGGAGCGCGCGGGCAAGGCGGCCAAGCAGGCCGCCAAGGAGCCGGGAGGGAGGATCTATCCGCAGCTCATGCGTCAATTCACGCAGCGGTTGAATCCGACCGCGGAGCAGCAAAAGGCGATCACGCCGATCGTCGCGAGGGCGGCCGAGGATCTGCAACGCATGCAGCGGGAGCACCTGGCCGACACCTCCCGCACCACGGAACGCATGTACGAGGATGTGGCCGCCGTGCTCACCCCCGTTCAGCGCTCGAAGCTCGACAAGATGCGGCAGGAGATGCGCGAACGCGTGCGCCGGGAGAAGGAGAAGCGCGGCGAGCCGGGAGCCGCGCCCGACGTGGCCGCCAAGCCCGCCCCGAAGGTCGGTTCCTGAAGGCGGCCCGGGTCATGCGTGCCGCGTTTGTATTTTGGCTGGCCGGCGCCGGTGTTCTGGCGGGGGCTGAACCGGCCGAGGCGGTGCCCCTCTGGCCGACCGGCGCCCCTGGTTCCGTCGAGCGTCGTGCCGAGCCGGAAAAGACCGCCGGGTCCAACCTTTCGAACATCCACCATCCCTCCCTCACCGTGCACCTGCCGGAAGCGGGCCGGGCGACGGGCTGCGCGGTGATTGTCGCGCCGGGCGGCGGCCATGCGCGGCTCGCGATCCAGCATGAAGGGTGGAATGTCGCGCGGTGGCTCGCCGAGCGGGGGGTCGCGGCTTTCGTCCTGAAATACCGGCTCGCCAAGGATGACGCCGCGCCCCCGGGCGCGCTCCAGCCCTATACGGTGGATCGCGACGCCCTGGCCGACGCGCGGCGAGCGGTCCGGCTGGTGCGGGCGCGGTCCGCCGAGTGGGGAGTCAACCCGGGCGCGGTGGGCATCATCGGTTTCTCGGCCGGGGGTGAGGTCGCGCTGCTCGCGGCGACCCGGCCGGAAGTCCCCGCCTCCGCGGCGACCGACGCGGTGGACCGTCTCGACGCGCGGCCGGACTTCTACGCTCTCGTCTATCCCGGCGGGCTGCCGCGCACCGACATCCAGGTGGCGAAGTCCACGCCGCCCGTGTTTCTGGCGGCGGGTTACGGGGACCGGCAGAACATCTCCGAGGGACTCGCTGAATTCTATCTCCGGACGAAGCGCGCCGGGGCCTCCGCGGAACTGCATATCTACGCCGGGGCCGGGCACGGCTTTGGCGTCAGGGAAACGAACAAGGGGCCCGCGGGCGCGTGGATATCGCGGTTCCACGATTGGCTGGGCGACCGCGGGTTTCTCGGCACCGCGCGGCCGTGACCTCGGCTTGCCGCGCCGGGTCGGCCCGGTAGTCTCACCGCCCGGGATGCCGAGACTTCGCCTGCTCACGTTCAACATCGCGCACGGACGCGGGTTGAACCCGATCCAGGGACTGACCACGCCGCGGAAGCTCCGCGCCAACCTGCGCCGCATCGCGGCGCTGCTCGACCGGCTGAAGCCCGACGTGGTGGCGCTGCAGGAGATCGACGAACGCTCGAGCTGGGCGGGCAATTTCGACCACCTCGACTACCTCCGGGTGCACACGCGCTTCCCGCATTCGGTGTTCGGCATCAACAACCGGCGGTCCGGGCTGATCAACCTTTCCTACGGCAACGCGCTGCTCTCGCGGCATGATATCCGCGCCGCGGAGACGGTCGTGTTCGGCCAGCGGCGGCTCGGCGAGAAGGGTTTCCTTTACGCCGAACTCGAGGTCGCGGGTCGCTGCGTGCCGCTCGTCAACCTGCACCTCCATTTCGGATCGCGGCAGCAAAGGCTGCGGCAGCTCGACCATCTCGTGGACTGGCTGCGGGAGAAACACCGGCTGCACGGGAAACGTTGGGCCATCCCCCCGATCATCTGCGGGGACTTCAACAACCCCCGTTCGCGGGACGACGCCACCGCGTCGCTGCTCAGCCACCTCTCCGATTACTGCGAGTACTCCCTGCATCCGGTCGCGGGCCGCACCTTCCCGTCACCCCTGCCGCGCCGGGCCCTCGACTTCGTTTTCCTGCCCGAGGGTTGCACCGAGGTGCGCTCCGAGGTCGTGGCCTCCCTGCTTTCGGACCATCTGCCGGTCTGGGCGGAGTTTTCCTTCTGAGCCGCCGGCGCGCCGCAAAATTGCGGTTTCCTTCGCGCGCAGGAGCGGCCACGGTGCATCCTCCATGTCCCGTCTCCAGCCGGTCTTCGCCCAGTGCCGCGCCGCGCGTCGCGCGGCTTTCGTCGCCTATGTCTGCGCGGGCGACCCTGACTTCGAGACGTCGGTCGAGGTCTGCCGCGCGCTGCTCGCCAACGGAGTCGACATTCTCGAGCTCGGCGTGCCGTTCTCGGATCCGCTGGCCGACGGTCTCACCAACCAGCTCGCGGCGCAGCGGGCGCTCGAGGGCGGGATGACCGCGGCGCGCGTCTTTGAGCTTGTGCGCCGTATCCGCGAATTCAGCGACGCGCCGGTCGTGTTCTACACCTATTACAACCTCGTCTTTGCCAACGGCGTCGACGCCTACGTCGGCGCCGCACGCGCGGCGGGAGTGGACGGCATTCTCACGCTCGACCTGCCTCCCGAGGAGGCGGGGGAGGTGCTGGAGGCCGGCCGAAAACACGGGGTCGACACCGTTTTCATCGTCGCGCCGACCACCCCGGACGAACGGATCGCCCGGATCGCTTCCGTCACGACGGGGTTCCTTTACTACGTTTCCCGGGAAGGCGTGACCGGGGTGCGGGACCAGGTGGCGGGTAACATTCCCGAGGCGATGAAGCGCATCCGCGCGCGGACGGATCTGCCGACGGTGGTCGGTTTCGGGATCGGCACGCGGGCCCAGGTGGCGGAGGTCGCGGCCCACGCCGACGGTGTGGTCGTCGGCAGCGCGCTGGTGAACTGCATCCGGGATAATCTCGGCGATCGCGCGGGGCTGCCCGGGAAGCTCGGCGCGCGGGCGGCGGACCTTTCCGCCGGTACCGCCCGCACCTGATCGCCCCCGTTTGTCCGGCGACCCCGTCTCGGCCATGGCGCGCAGAGTCCTGCTGATCGACGACGACCGGCTGCAGCACCGTCTGACCGCCGCGCATTTCGCCGCGTTCCAAGGTGAGCATTTCGAGCTGGAATGGGCGGGGAGTTACGAGGACGGCCTCGCGCGGCTGCTTACGGCCGGGCACGCCGTGTGCCTGCTGGATTACCAGCTGGGAGCGCGCGACGGCCTGCAGCTGATCCGCGAGGCCGCGGCCCGCGGCTGCGAGACGCCCATCATCTTTCTCACGGCCGAGTCCGCCGAGCGCGTCGATCTCGCCGCGATGGAGGCCGGGGCGCTGGATTACCTGGTGAAGGGCGAGATCACGCCGCGCCTCCTGGAGCGCGCGTTGCGTTACGCCCTGCGGCTGGGGGCGACCCTGGCGGAGTTGCGCCGGCTGGCGACACGCGACGCCCTCACCGGGTTGCTCAACCGCCGGGAGTTCGATCGCCTGCTGGCGCTCGAGGCGGAGCGTGCGCGGCGGCTGGGGCAGCCGCTCGGCCTCGTGCTCGCCGATGTGGACCACTTCAAGCGCATCAATGACACGCGCGGCCACGCCGCGGGAGACGCCGCGCTGCGCGCGCTCGCGGAGCGCCTGCCCGCCACGGGGCGGGAAATCGACCGCGTGGCGCGCGTCGGCGGGGACGAGTTGGGGATGATCCTGCCGGCGGCCGACGGGGCGGGAGCGCTTGCGGCGGCGCGAAGAATGTGCGCCGTGGCGGCCGGGGCGGGGTTCCCGGTCAGCGCGGGAGCGGCCTCGCTTTCCGGGGAGGCATGTTCCGCCGATGCCCTGCTGGCGGCGGCCGACCGCGCGCTCTACGCGGCCAAGGGGGAGGGGAGAAACCGCGCCGTCGGCTGGACGGAATCCCCCCGGGGCGCGACGCCATGAGCCGCCAGCGGTGGTTTTCCAGGGAGCGTCGCGCCTGGCTCTGGCCGCTGGTGATGGCGGCCCTGATCTTCTCGGCGTCAAGCCGTCCCAGCGTCGCCGGACCCCGGATACTGCATTTCGACAAGGTGGTCCACTTCTGCGTCTACGGCCTGCTTGGTACCCTGGCCTGCCGCACGGCGCCGGGGCGCGGGGGCCCATGGTGGGCGCTGGTCGCCGTCTCCGCCTACGGGGCGACCGACGAGTGGCACCAAAGTTTCGTGCCCGGCCGTGAGACGGAGCTGGGGGATTGGGTCGCGGACACGACGGGTGCGGCGGTCGCGGTCCTGCTGTACCGACGCTGGTCCTGGTACCGGACCCTGCTGGAAAAGCCGCTGATCAAGGCCGCCGCGAAGTGAAGTGGGGCGCTAGCGCGGACCAGGAGCGTTGATGCGGTCGGCCTGCCGCTCGGCACCGGCGGGGGTTCCTCGGGAGTTACCGCGACCCTTTTTTCCCTTCGCGGCCGCGGCGCCGGTGTCGCGGTCGAAAAGATCCGGGGTGAGCTGCGCGGGGACCGTGTCTCCGGTCGCCGTGGTCCATTCGGCGAGCAGTCGGGCCAGCCGCGCCCGGGCCGCGGCATGCGCGGGGTCGCCGGCAAGGTTCCGCAGTTGATGAGGATCCTCGGCCGTCTGGTAGAGTTCCTCCGCGGGTCGCGGGGCGAGGAAGACATCGGCCTGCGCCGGTGTGAGTTCCCGGGCTTCGCGCGCCTGCCGCAGCGCCTGGTGCGAGGGGGATCGCACGGAATCCGCCGGACCCTGCCAGGGTTGGCCGGGCCGGTGGTTGCGAATGTAGAGGTAGCCCTCGGCGCGCACGGCGCGACCATGCGCCTCGTAGTCGTGCCAATTGTGCTCGGAGAACGCCGCGCGCCGCACCGTGGCCGCGGGATCCCGGAGCATCGGCCGGAGGCTCACGCCCTGCATCGTGGGCGCGGCGGGTACGCCCGCGACCTCAAGGATGCTTGGCGCAAGGTCGATCGCGCTCACCAGACCGGTGGCAGGAATCCCGGGCCGGGCGATGCCGGCCGGCCAGTGCGCGATCAGGTAGGTCTTCATGCCGGAGTCGTGCAGCCGCGTCTTCGCCCGCGGAAAGGGACGTCCGTTGTCCGCCATCACGAGGATAAGGGTGTTGGCGAGCTGGCCCTGACGTTCCAACTCCGCGACGACGAGGCCCACGAAGTGGTCGAATCGCGTCACCTCGTTCGCATGCGAGGCGAGGTCGGCCCGGGTCGGGACGTCGTCGCGCAGAAACGGTGGTACGCGCACCTTGGCGGGATCGTGCTTGGGCCCGTAGGCTTCCTCCCTCCACTCGGCGTCGGCCTCCCACCCGCGATGGGCGTCGAGCGCGGCGTACCAGCCGAAGAAGGGCCGGTCCGCGGGACGTTCGCGCAGGAGGCGCACCCAGTTGGCGTGGCCCCCGCCGTTGCCCTCCGCCTTGCCGGCATCGATCACGTCGAAAGCCTTCGGCTGGGACTGCTCACCCGGCGCGGGCGGCGCGGAGCTCAGGTGGTTTTTCCCGCTCAGCACCGTGTGGTAACCCGCCTCGCGGAGCAGGCGTGGGAACCACGGCAGGTGGGACGCGATCGGCTCATGAAGTTCGGAAGCGCGGCCGTTGTTGTGCGGATACCTTCCGGTCACGATGCTGCTGCGACTCGGGCTGCAACTGCTGGCGGTGAGGAAGGCGGCGTCGAAGCGACGCCCGCCCGCCGCGAGACGGTCGAGATGCGGCGTGCGCGCCGTCGGATTTCCTGTGCAACCGAGGTCGTCCCAGCTGATGTCGTCGGCGATGAAGAGGATGACGTTCGGCCTTGAGTCCGCCGCCGGTGCGGCCGGCGCCATCAGGAACACCAGCGCGGGAATCAAGGCGGTGAAAAGGTGGAGCCGGACGGGGCGGGGCATGGTGGGGCCGACCGTGAAATCCGGCCGCTTGATGTCAACGGAGCTGGGTGGCGCCGGAGGTGATGGCCGATCGGGGAGGTCGGTAAGGCCCGGCAGCTTCCGGTAATATCAAGACGGCGGAGTTGACGCGGCGGCGGAGCGGGCGCCCACTTTGTCCTCCCATGCGGTTGTTCACCGTTGCGATTACCCTGCTCGCGGCCGCCTCGTCCCTGCCCGCGGCCGACGTGCCCGATTTCAACCGCGAAGTCCGCCCGATCCTCTCGAACAACTGTTTCCTGTGCCATGGTCCCGACGAGGAGGGCCGGAAGGGCGGCCAGAAGGGGCTGCGACTCGACACCCGTGAAGGCGCGATGGAGGACCTGGGCGGCGGGGCCTTTGCGATCGTCCCCGGCCAGCCGGAAAAGAGTGAGCTGCTGAAGCGGCTGATCACCACCGAGGCCGATGAACTGATGCCGCCGCCGAAGTCCGGGAAGCAATTGGCGGCGGCGGAGATCGACATCCTCCGGCGCTGGATCGCGGGCGGGGCGCCCTACGCCCGGCATTGGTCCTACGAGCCGCCGGTGCGACCGGAGCCGCCGGTCGGGCGGGATGCCGGGTGGGCGCGTAATGCGGTCGACCGCTTCATTCTGGCCCATCTCGAACGCGCCGGACTGCGGCCGCAACCCGAGGCTGGTCGCCACGTCCTGGCGCGCCGGGTCGCGCTTGATCTCACGGGTGTCCCGCCCTCGCTCGATGAGGTGGAGGCGTTCGTCGCCGATGCGGCGCCCGGCGCCTACGAGCGATACGTCGACCGGCAGCTCGCGAAGCCCGCCTACGGCGAGCATTGGGCCCGCGGCTGGCTCGACCTCGCGCGCTACGCCGACTCGAAGGGTTACGCCGACGACCAGCCCCGCAGCATCTGGCCGTACCGCGACTGGGTGATCGACGCGTTCAACAACAACCTGCCCTTTGACCGTTTCACCATCGAGCAGATCGCCGGCGACCTGCTGCCGGAGCCGACCCGCGCGCAGCGGATCGCGACCGGATTCCACCGGAACACGATGAACAACACCGAGGGCGGCACCGACGACGAGGAGTTCCGCACGGTGGCGGTGATCGACCGGGCCAACACCACCATGGCGGTGTGGATGGGCACCTCGATGGCGTGCGCCCAGTGCCACACGCACAAGTACGACCCGATTTCTTTGCACGACTATTTCCGGATGTACGCGTTCTTCAATCAGACGGAGGACGCCGACCGGAACGACGAGTCGCCGGTGTTGGAATTTTTCACCCCCGCGCAACAACGGACCCGCGAAGGGTGGGAGTCGGAGATCGCCGCGCTGGGGGCGAAAATGAACGCCGCCCGGCCCGCGCACGCGGAGGCGGCCCGACGCTGGGCCCGGGAGTTTCCCGCCAGCCCCGGGTGGAGCACCCCGCTTCCGGTGGAGGCGCGCAGCTCCGCCGGAGCCGCGGTCGCGATCGACGCGGAATCACGCGTGAAGGTGACCCCGGGGCAGACCAAGGACACGACGACCGTGGAGATCGCCGCACCCGCGGGTGAGGCGTTCACGGCCTTCCGGCTGGAGTCGCTCCCCGCCGCCGACCTCCCCGGTAAAGGAGCGGGTGGAGCTGACGGAAATTTTGTGGTCACCCGGGTGCGGGCGGGCATCCGGCCCGCCCTGCCGCATCGCGTCGCCCGTTTCGTGCGCGTCGAGTTGCCCGGCAAGGCGCGGATTTTGCCGCTGGCGGAGGTCGAGGTTTTTTCGGGGGGGCGCAACGTTGCCGTGACGGGCTCCGCCTCCCAGGGGCCGACGGCCGGCGGGATGGCTCCGGCGCGGGCGATCGATGGCGACACCGCGGGGAATCCGGCGGCCGGATCGATCGCGCAGACCGCCGCGGGCGACGATCCCTGGTGGGAAGTCGATCTCGGGGCCCCGCTTCCCATCGAGCGGGTGGTGGTGTGGGGCCGCTTGGGCGAGGACGCGACGCCCGCGGGCGTGCGGGTCCTCGCGCTCGACGCGCAACGCCAACCGGTCTTTGAGACGGTGCTGCGCGATGCGCCGCGACCCAGCGAGACCGCGGATGTCGGAGGTCCGCGGGAGATCCCGCTGGCTCGCGCCGCGGCGGATTTCACCCAGGCGGCTTACGACGCCTCTCTGGTCATCGGCGACACGGAGCCCGCGCGTCCGGCACGCGGCAAGAAGGCGCCGCCGCGCAAGGGCTGGGCGGTTGGAGGCGCCAAGCAGGCCCCGCACGTCCTCATGGTGCAGACGAAGCAGGCCTTCACCTTGGCGGAAGGCGAGCGGCTGGTGATCACGATCGAGCAACAGTCGGCCGTGGCGAAGGCGACGCTGAATCATTTCCGCGTGGGTCTCACCGGGGAGCCGCGTATCGCTGAGTTTTTGCGCACGCCGCCCGCGGAACTTGCCCTGCTCCGCGTTCCCGGGGTCGAGCGCACCGCCGAGCAGGAGGAACGGCTGCTGGATCACTACGTGCGCGAGGTGGCGCCGGAACGGGAGGCGGACCGTCGGCGCCTCGCCGTGTTGCGAAAACAGGTGGAAGCCCAGGATCCCACCAGTACGCCGATCCTGCGCGAGCTCGCCGCCGACCAGCGTCGCAAAACCCACGTCCAGTTGCGCGGCAACCACCTCACGCTTGGCGACGAGGTCGCGCCCGGGGTGCCGGCCGCCTTCCACCCGCTGCCGGCCGGCGCGCCCGCCGATCGGCTGGCGCTGGCCCGCTGGCTGGTCGACCCCGCCAACCCGCTCACCGCCCGCGTGCTCACAAACCGGCTCTGGGAGTCGATCTTCGGCACCGGTCTCGTCCGCACCAGCGAGGAATTCGGTTCGCAGGGCGAGCTGCCGTCGCACCCGGAGCTGCTCGACTGGCTTGCGATGGAGATGGTCGCGGGCGGCTGGGACCAGAAAAAATTCCTCCGTCTGCTCGTGACTTCGTCCACCTACCGGCAGAGTTCGCGGGTGACCCCGGAGACGCTGGCGGCCGACCCCGACAACCGCCTCCTTTCGCGCGGCCCGCGTCACCGGGCGGCCGCCGAGGTGGTGAGGGACCAGACTCTGGCCGCGAGCGCGTTACTCAGCCCCAAGCTGTACGGTCCGCCGGCGCGTCCCTACCAGCCGGCCTTCGACCTCAGGGCCGCCTTTGGTGGCGCGCTTGATTGGAAGACCAGCGAGGGGGAGGACAAGTACCGGCGAGGGCTCTACACGGAGTGGCGGCGCAGCAGCCCGTACCCGTCAATGGTGACCTTTGACGCTCCGAATCGCGAGGTGTGCACGTTGCGCCGCAACCGCACCAACACCCCGCTGCAGGCGCTGGTGACCCTGAACGACCCGGTCTACGTCGAGGCGGCGCAATCGCTTGCTCGCCTGATCGGCCATGGCCCGGCGGCGGTGGAGGAAAAGGTGCGCGACGGCCTGCGCCGGGTGCTACTGCGTCCGGCGGCGGACGCGGAGGTCGCCCCGCTGGCCGCGCTGTACCGGTCCTCGCACGCGACCTACACTCGCGAGCCCGAGTTGGCGGCGGCGATGATCGCCAACCCCGCGAATCCCCCGCCCGCGACTTTCGCGCCGGCGGAGCTGGCGGCGTGGACCGCCGTGGCCAACGTGCTCCTGAACCTCGATGAGTTCCTCATGAAGCCATGAACCTCGCCCACGAGCAGCTGCAGCACCATACTCGCCGGCATTTCCTGCGCGGGGTCGGCCAGTTCAGCCTGGGGGCGATCGCCCTCCGCGCCCTCGGCGCGCGGGCGCAGGCCTCGGCGGGCCCGGCCAATCCGCTCGCGGTACGTCCGCCGCATTTCGCGCCGAAGGTGAAGCGGGTGGTTTACCTGCACATGTCGGGCGGGCCGCCGCATCTCGACCTCTTCGACTACAAGCCGGAGCTGGTGAAGCGGGACGGACAGCTGGCCCCGGATGATTTCATCAAGGGCCGCCGTTTCGCCTTCACCACCGGCACGCCGACGCTGATGGGAACGCCTCGCAGCTTCGCGCGGCATGGCGCCGGAGGAATCTGGATGTCCGACGCGGCGCCGCATTTCCACTCCATCGCCGACGAGCTGTGCGTCGTGAAGTCGATGCACACCGACCAGTTCAACCACACGCCGGCGGAGCTGCTCCTGTTCACGGGCTCGCCGCGCGGCGGCCGGCCGTCGATGGGGTCGTGGGTCACCTACGGGCTCGGCTCGGAAAACGAAAACCTGCCCGGATTCGTGGTCCTCATCAGCAGTGGCACGCAGCCCAGCGCCGGCCAAAGCGCGTGGGGCACCGGTTTCCTGCCTTCGGTCTTCCAGGGCGTGCAGTGCCGCTCCAAGGGTGATCCGGTCCTCTACGTCAGCGATCCGCCCGGCATGAACCGCGCGGTGCGCCGCCAGACCCTCGACGCGCTTCGCGCGCTCAACGAGCGGCAGGCCGCCGACCTCGGCCATCCCGAGACCCTCACGCGCATCGCGCAGTACGAACTGGCTTTCCGCATGCAGGCCAGCGTGCCGGAGGTCATGGATATCTCACGCGAGGCCCCCGCGACGCTGGAGAGCTACGGAGCGACCCCGGGCGAGGCCAGTTTCGCCAATAACTGCCTGCTCGCCCGCCGGCTCCTCGAACAGGGCGTGCGGTTCGTGCAGCTGTTCGACTGGGGCTGGGATTTCCATGGCACCCGCGCCGCGGAGGACATCCGCGGCGGCCTCACGCGGAAAATGGCGCAGACCGACCGACCGGTCGCCGCGCTCATCCGCGACCTGCGCGCGCGCGGTCTGCTCGACGACACGCTGGTCGTCTGGGGCGGCGAGTTCGGCCGCACCCCGTTCCGCGAGGGTCGCACCGCGAAGGGCGACGTGCTCGGGCGCGATCATTTCCCCGACGCCTTCACGGTCTTCCTCGCGGGCGGAGGCGTGAAGCGCGGCTTCACCTACGGTGAGACCGACGAGCTGGGTTTCAGCGTGACGGAGAACAAGGTGCACGTGCATGATCTCCAGGCGACGATCCTGCACCTGCTCGGCTTCGACCACGAGCGACTCACGGTGCGCTTCCAGGGCCGCGATCACCGCCTGACCGATGTCCACGGCCACGTGGTGAAGGATATTCTGGCCTGAGCAAAGGGCGCGGCGTTGACCGCGCGTCCGGGGCGCGTCACGATTGCGCCCCGATGAAACCCCTCAATCGCCGCCACTTCCTGAAGTCGGCCTCCGCCTCCGGCGCCGGCCTCCTGCTTCTCCCCACCGGGACGCTCTTCGGCCAGAATCGTCCGAGCAACAAGCTCAACGTCGCCCTGATCGGCGTCTGGGGCCGAGGCCTCGCGCATTACAACACGCTGCGGAAGGAAAACGTCGTCGCGTTGTGCGACGTGAACGAGCTGCGATTCCCGGACGCGCTGAAGGCGTTCCCCGGCGCGAGGACTTACACCGACTGGCGCCAGCTGTTCGACAAGGAGTCGAAGAACATCGACGCCGTCGTCTGCTGCACGCCGGACCACCATCACGCCCACATCGCGATCTGGGCCATGAACCGCGACAAGCACGTGTACATGGAGAAGCCGATCGCGCTCACCGTCGAGGAGTCGCGCCTGGTCCGCGCCAAGTACCTGGAGAAGCGCTCGAAGCTCGCCACCCAGGCCGGCACGCAGCGCCATGCGCTCCCCAATTTCAACCGCGTGAAGGAAATGGTGCGCGACGGTGCCGTCGGAAACCTGCAGGGCGTCTTCGCCTGGGGCAACCGCCAGCTGCCGCGTCCCGGTTACCTGCCCGCCGAGGGTTCGCCTCCGAAGTCGCTCCATTACGACCAGTGGATCGGGCCTTCGCCCTACCACCCGTACAACCCCGGTTATTTCTCCGGCGGGCCGGGGGCGAATTGCCTTCAGTGGAACATGTTCTGGGACTTCGGCACGGGCCAGATCGGCGACATGGGCGCGCACACGATGGACCTCGCGTGGAACGCCATCGACGCGAAGTACCCCACCGCCGTTGAGGCGAAGGGCGATGCCTTCAACCCCGATGTCACGCCGGTGAAACTCGAGGCGCACTTCGAGCACCCCGCTAACGACTGGCGCGGGCCGATCCGCGTGAGCTGGTACCAAGGCAAGGTATTCCCCACTTCGCCGAAGAAGTACATCGACCTCGACGGCATCGGCCACGGCGCGATGTTCAAGGGCAACAAGGGCGTGCTCTTGTCGGATTTCAATTCGCGGATGCTCATCCCCGATGCCAAGGCCGACCTCACGGACTACAAGATCCGCCCGAGGGAGGCTCAGTTGCCCGAGGTGGGCGACTTCCAGGAGGAGTGGATCAACGCCTGCAAGGGCGACCCTACGAAGACCTCGTGCAACTTTGACTACAACGGCCTCATGACCGAGCAGATGGCGCTCGGCCTCGTGGCCTACCGCGCGGGCAAGAAGCTGAAATACGACGGCAAGACGGGTCTCACCGACGATGCCGGCGCGAACCAGTTCCTCGGCCGCAAGTACCGCGACGGCTGGGCGATCAACGGCTGAGTCCCTCCTCTCGCGCCCGCCTGGCGAAAGCCCGGCGGGCGTTTTTTTCCCAGCCGGCGGCGCGGAACCTTTCGCGGCCCTTCGCGTCCTCCTTCCGCCATCAAATCTCCATGGCGTTGCGACCCAGGTCGCCGCCCGCCGCACTTTCCACCCCCGCGAGTCCTGTCTCCCATGCCTGCTCCCCGCTCGATCATCCCCTGCCTCGTCGCGACCCTCGCCGTCGCCGGCCTCCGCGCCGCCGATCCCGTGAAGGCCCCGTCGCCCGCCGAGGTCGTCACGCTTTCACCGTTCACGGTGTCGGACACGGACGACAAGTCGTGGCAGGCCACGACCACGCTGATCGGCAGCCGCACGAGCCAGGAACTTCTCAAGGTGCCGGTGAACGTCGATGTGATCACTTCCGAGTTCATGCGCGACCTCGGCGCGTTCAGCCTCGACGACGCCGCTCGTTTCGTCGCGGGGGTGGACGTCACCCCGCGCCTAGAGTCGCGCAATGACGAGCGCGTGAACTACCGCGGTCTCAGCACCGGCGGTATCTCGCGCAACTTCTTCACCTGGTATGTGCCGTCCGACGCCTACAACGTGGAGCGCTACGATTTCTCCAAAGGCTCGAACTCGCTGATGTTCGGCGACTCCTCCCCGGGCGGCCAGGCGACGGTCTACACCAAGCGCGCCCGGGCCCGCAACGCGACCGAGCTGTTCGCCAGCTACGGCTCCTACGACACCTTCCGGTTCCAGCTGGACGAGAACCGCAAGCTGCACGACCGCGTCTTCCTGCGGGTGAATCTCGCCAACCGCCGTAACCGCACCTACGTGCGGGGCACGAACGATGTTTTCCGCGCCGGGCACATCGCGCTGACGTACGAGCCGTTCCGGACAACAACGATCCGCCTCGAGGCCGAACGCGGTTCCACCTTCCGGATGCGCGCTGACAGCGCGCTGGCGATCAACGACGTGGCCGCCGCCGGCCGCGGCTTCAGCACGAACAACCAGTGGTACGTCACCTCCGACCGGGAGATCATCCAGCGCACCGCCACCAACCCGCCGTTGGCGATCGACCGCAGCGGCCCCACCGGCAACCAGGTCTCGCTGCTGCAGGGGCAGACGCAGGCCGTGCGTCTGCCCAACGGCACCTTCCGCTCCTTCACCGGCTTCGACCAGTACAGCAACATGCTCGGCGCGGTGGACTACAACAACCGCATCTTCAACGTCGCCAACGTCACGGTGGAGCAGCGCATCGGGAAGCTCGCGCTCGAGTTCGCCTACAACCAGCAGTTCCAGCACGAGGACCGGAACGACAACTCCTTCGGGACGAGCCAGACCCCGCCCGTGCTGAGCGTGGATGGCGCCGGCCGCCCCTATATCGACGCGGCCTTCGGCGGCGCCGCCTTCAAGGTGTTCGGCAATGTGGTCAAGGCCGGCCGAGTCGCCGCCGTGTACCCGTTCGACTTCGGCCGCCTCGGTAAACAGCTCCTCGTCGTCACCGCCCTGCACCAGAAGGACCTCAAGCTTTCCGAGCGCTTCGGCCTCTACAACTCGGCCGCTCCCGGCCTCGCCGTCAACAACGGCATCCGCCTGCGCGCCTACCTCGATGACCCGGCCTTCGGCTCGGAGAAGTTCTTCGACCAGTTCCTCGTGCCTAACCTGCCCGTGACCGCCGACTTCAAGCCCGCCTTCTACCACAGCACGACGATCACCGGTCCCTTCGTCGACATCCGCTACGCGCGCACCCAGACGGCCTCGCTCTCGGGCGAGTACTTCAAGGGTCGTGTCAACACGCTCATCGGCGTCAGCTGGAACGCCCTGACCCGCAAGATCCCGAGGGAGTCCGCCTACGCGACCGATGCTCGCGGCATCTTCGTCCACCCGGGCATGCCGCACCAGAACCCCGGTGCCTACGAATACGACCCGCGTTTCGATCTCTCCGCGCAGAGCAAGATGGCCGGTCTCACGGTGGAGGTGTGGCGGAGCGACGTGGCCCGCCTCGTCGCGATTGCCTCGGCCTCCGAGTCGTTCAACTGGCAGTCGCGCCAGGTGTTCTACGGGCCCGACATCGGTCCGGTCCGCGGCAAGACGAACGAGGTTGGGCTCCGTCTCGAGCTGCCGCGGAAATTCACGGCCTCCGTTTCGTTGTACGACACCAAGCGCGTGAACGCTGCCTACGCGTGGAATCCCGACGTGCTCAACCTCGCCCAGCTCGAGGACCTGATAAATCCGAATAATCTCCTCCCGGCCGACCCCCGGTACCTCGAGGTGGTGAACGGACTCAATAACGAGCGGCGCACTGTGAACTCCAACGAGCAGTCGCGCGGCGTCGAGGTGACGCTCCAGAGCCAGCGCTGGCTCGGCCTGCAGACGCGCTTCTCGTTCTCCGCCAACCGCGTCCGGGCGCAGGCCGACTTCTCGCAGTTCAGCGCCTACTTGAAGGCCGCCGAGGAGCGCACCGCCGCCGCCAACGCGCCGGGAGGCGATCGCACCATGGCCGAGCAGCCCGCGGTGCTGGCCAACGCCCGGAATGTCCTCACCTCGAACACCCTGACCGACCAGGTGGCCGGCCGCCGCAGCGTTCCCTACACGGGTAGCTTCGTGCTCGATTACCAGGTGCCGCGCGTCCGCGGCTTTCGCGTGGGCCTTAACGGCGTCTTCACGCCGGACTACAACGTCTACATCCGCGAGGGACAGCCCTACCGCGCCGGCGCCTCCTTCCCGCTCAACGGCTACCTCATGTACGACCGCCGGATCCTGCAGCGCTACCAGACGACCTTCCGCCTCGGCGTGAACAACCTCTACGACGTGATGGTCGGCGACGGCCGCTACCGCGTCACGGGCGCCACTTCGTTCAACACCACGCAGAATCGCCCGAACTTCATCTACCGCTACGCCGAACCGACCACCTGGACCTTCAGCGTCACGGTGAGGCTCTGAGTTTGCCCCGCCGGCTTTGACCGTGGGAACCGCACGCCGACTCCGCTTCGGGCTGGCGCTGCTTGTTTGCACCGGGCTGGTGCGCGCCGGCGTCCTCGACTGGCTTTTCCCCAAGCACGACATCCAGGTCGTCACAGTTACGGACACCACTCCGTTGGGTGCCCTGCGCCGTCCGGTTTCGGCGGCCAACCCGGTCTACTATGCGGCCGTGAGCGCCGGGTTCCGCGACTTCGGCGGAATCGTGGCCGGGGAGAAGGCTCCGCCGAAGGAGGCGGTCTACCAAGCGATGGGCAAAGTGCTCGCGAAGCAGGGCTACCTTCCGGCGGGCGAGGGCAAGCCGGCGTCGCTCCTTCTCCTCTGGACTTGGGGCACGATGAACACGGACCGGGTCTACAGCTTCAACCCCGACGACACCGAGGGGCGCCAAGTGAACCGTCGCCAGTTGTTGCGGTTCATGGGCGCTTACAAGCTGGGTCTGGTGGCAAAGGAGCCTAACGCGATGTTGGACGACACCCTGATGCAGGGCGTGATCTTCCGCGACGCCGACCAGGATCTCATCAACGACCTCTCGACGGAGGATCTCTACGTTGCGGCGATCGCCGCCTACGACTACGCCGCTGCGACGAGAAAGGAAAAAGTCCTGCTCTGGACGACCAAGATCAGCTGCCCGTCGCGCGGCCTGGGCATGCCAGAGACGTTGCCGGTGATGCTGGCCCTGGCTGGTCCGAACATCGGACGCGAGACGGCGAGGCCGGTTGCCGTGAAGGCGACCGATAAGTTCAAGGCCGAGGTGCGGATCGGCGACCCGACGGTCGTGGAGTACATGCAGTCCAACGCGATCCCTGTCGCCGAAGTGGATCCCGCCAAGGCGGCAGAAGCGAAAAAGCCCACCCCGAGAGCAAAGCGGTAGGTCGCTTCACGCGCCATCGGAGGCCCCTTCCCATGCGGGACGTTTGCGAGAGTGGTTTGGTGCAGCCGAGGCCGCCCGCCTCGGATTGGTCCGAGGGCTTCACGGCCGGAGGCGATTACGAGATCCGGTATTCTCCACGGACGAATCCCCGAAGTGTGTTCCGGCCTGCCTGGGCAGGAGAATTTCGAAACCGGAATCCTTATCTCCTAGGTGGGGGCGCCCTCGGCTATAACCGGACCCATCCAAAGGAAGATTGCCGGTCATTCCGCCAACTCGGCCCACCCCGTGATCTGCCGGCTCGAAAACGCCACTTTCCCGATGCGAAGCCTGAGCGGCTGCCGCGGGTCGAGCGGCAGGTCGGGTGGGGCGGCGAGCTCGAGGCGTCCGCGCAGTTCGTCGATCGGCTCTCCGGCGAGGTCTACGCGCACCTGGCGCCCCACGGGCAATGACCAGCCCCGGCTGATTTCCCCGATCAGGCCGGCGAGGGGATGAGCGTCGGGAACGGGCGATGCGGCACCCGGCTCAAAAATGAATTCTCCTTGGGCGCTCACGGCTTAGCCGGACTCATGCAGTTGATCAGGTCGCATCGAGGTGATCTGACGGCACCTTTCAGTGGCTCTCTCCCGTCGCCATAGCCTCCGGGTATGCCTCGGTCTTTCGCCTCTGAAAATGTCCTCGCCATCTCACCCCGCTG
>CAIUOU010000166.1 GCA_903900845.1 uncultured Opitutia bacterium | reverse complement strand
GGCACGCCGCCGAAGGACTCCGCGATCTACAACCCGGCCCTCGCGAACGGCAGCTACTCGGTGCAGATCCTCGGCAAGGGCGGCGCCACCGGCGTGGCGCTGGCGGAGATCTACGACGCCTCCAGCGGCACCTTCAACCGCACCGCCCCGCGGCTCGTTAACGTATCCGCCCGCACCCAGGTCGGAGAGGGCGACAACATCCTCATCGCGGGCTTCGCCATCGGCGGCACCACGCCGGTGCGCCTGCTGATCCGCGCGGTCGGCCCCACGCTCGGCGCATTCGGCGTCGGCGGCGTGCTCGCCGACCCGAAACTCGAGGTCCTCAGCGGATCGACCAAGATCGCGGAGAACGACAACTGGCTCGCGGCGGACGCCGCCATCTTCGGCACCGTGGGAGCCTTCAACCTCACCGCCCGCTCCCTCGACGCCGCGCTGGTCGTCTTCCTCGCCCCCGGCACGTACACCGCCCAGATCAGCGGCGTGCGCGCCACCACCGGCGTGGCGCTGGTCGAGATCTATGAACTGCCCTGAGCCCGTCACCGCCCGCCTCGGCCGGCGCGCCTTCCTCGTCCGCGCGGCCGCCGCGCCGCTCGCGCTGGCCGTATCAAGTCGTGCCGCCCCGCCGCCGGGATTCGCCGTCGGCTGCTTCACGCGTCCGTGGGCCGATCTCGAGCCGGAGGGAGCGCTCGACGCGATCGCCGAGGCGGGGTTTTCCGTCGCCGGGCTGATGAGCGCCAAGGGCGGGATCATCGTCACCGCCGAAGCCACGCCGGCCCGCATCGGCGCCGTCGCCGCTCACGCCCGCTCGCGCTCGCTTTCCATCTCCGCCCTGTACGCGGGGGAGTTCCTCGTCCGGGGTGACGCGGCCGCCTCCGCCGGCCGTCTCCGGCGGATCATCGACCACGCCGCCCGCTGCGCCTGCCCCCGGATCATCCTCGGCGGCACGACCCGTCCCGAGCTCATCGGTCCCTATTACGAAACTGTGGGCGTCTGCTGTCCCGCCGCGACCGCGGCCGGCGTGACGCTCACCGTGAAACCCCACGGTGGCACCAACTCGACGGGCGCCCAGTGCCGGAAACTCGTCGAGCAGGTCAACCACCCGGCCCTCCGCATCTGGTACGACCCGGGCAACATCTTCTATTACAGCGACGGCCAGCTCGACCCGGTCGACGATGCCGCTTCCGTCGACGGCCTCGTCGTCGCGATGAGCATGAAGGATTTTCTCCCGCCGAAAACGGTCGACGTCACCCCGGGCGAAGGTCGCGTCGACTTTCCGCGGGTGCTCGCGCGACTGCGCATGGGCGGATTCACCTCCGGACCACTCCTCATCGAGTGCCTCGCCCGCGGAGACCGCGCGTTCCTCGTCAACGAGGCGCGCCGCGCCCGTAAGTTCATCGGGAAAGTCGTCGGCGGCTGAACGGGCGGGTTCGAGTTCGCTGCGTTCGGAACAGCCTTTGGTCGTCACACAAGCGGAATGGTCCGCGGCGAGCGGCCTCGGCTACACGGGATGCCTTTTGTCCGGAAATGCCGAATCGAATTTCGTTAAGAAACGCGTGCGATGTAACCGAGAGTGTTTACCCGCCTCAGGCGGGCCACCCTCGGATCGTCGGAAACTCCTTCCGCCAATTACCCCTCACCCACTCTCGTTTCCTGCCCTGCGTAGGCCGGGCGAAGCAGGGTCACCATCTCTCTCCCATCGCGACGTAGCCTCAACGTTACTCCGGTCGCCGCGAAGCCTCGCCGCGCGATCTATGGTTGAACGGATCGAGCTCGGCCGAATCCCCGCGGCGCACCCCAGCCGAAAGCGCCTTTTCAATCTCCGGGGCAGCAACCCCGGCTGCACCGAACCGCCACCCAATCGCTATCCGGTCCCTTCGTCCCTCAGTCCTTTAGTCCCTCGTCCCTCAGCCCTCAGCCGCCCACGCGGAAGCTGGCGCTGACCTGGAACACGGCGCTGACGATCGCGAAGGCGATGAAGCCCACGAAGAAGAAGACGCCCATGAGGACGCCGCTCGCGATGACCTTGGTGAAGAGGTTCAGTTGCGCGGAAATCTGCCGCTGGTAGGCGGCGGCGATTTGTTTGAGGCTGGGGACGACGTTGCCGGTGTTCTCGCCCACCGAAAGGCGGTCGAGCACCAGATCCGGGAAGCAACCGGTGCGCCCGAGCGCGACGGAGAGCGCCTCACCCTCGAGCACGCGGGCGGTGGCGACATTGAACGCTTCGCGGTGCACGGTGTTGTCGATCTGCTTCTCCGTCATCCGCAGCGCCTCCGCGGCGGTGATGCCGTTCTCGAGCAGCACCGAGAGGGTCTGCGCGAAGGCGAGCACGGTCTGGGAGACGATGAACGGTCCGACGAGCGGCACGCGAAGCAGCCACGCGTCGGTGGCGATTCGGCCCGCGGCCGTCTGGCGCCAGCCGACGAAAGAGCTGAAGCCCACGAACGCGGCCACGATCAGGGCGAGTCCCCAGAAACTGAGGGCGAACTCCGAGAAGCTGATGAGCAGCTGGGTGGAGAACGGCATCTTGCCCCCCAGCGAGGTGAGCAGCGTCTTCAGGCGCGGCAGCAGGAAGACCAGGAAGAAAATGATCACGCCGAAGGCGACCGCGACCATGAACACCGGGTAGGCCAGCGCCGCGACCAGCTGGCGGCGCAGTTCGCGCTGCTCGGTCAGATGGGAAATGAGCCGCGCCAGCGTGTCGTTGAGCGAACCGGTGGCCTCGCCGGCCTGGATGAGGTTGGTGACCGAAGTCTCGAACACCGCGGGAAACGCGGCCATGGCGCGCGACAACGGGGCGCCCTCGCTGATGCGTTCCCAGATGCCGGCGGAAAGGGCGCGCAGCCGCGGCTCCTTGATGCGGACCGAAAGCAGCCGCACGGCCTCGCCGGCGGAAAGCCCACTGGTGGCGAGATCGTGGAGCGCCTCGAGGAAGGGCAGGCACTCGCGCCGTGAAAGCGCCCCGCGGGCCGGGCGGGGAGCGGCCGCGGGCACCGCGGTGGAACGGGCGGCCGGCTTGCCCGCACCGGACCGCGCCGCGGTCCGGGCCGGCGCCGGACCGGTGAGTTCGGTGACCGAGGAGACCCGCAGCCCGCGCGCGGCCAGGATGCGGAGCACATCCTTGCGGCCGGGCGCCTCCAACTCGGCCGAGACCGGATTCCCGGCGGCATCGCGGGCGCTGTAGGCGAACCGCGGCATCACTTCTCCGTGATCGTGATCACGCGCAGCACCTCGTCGAACGTGGTGAAGCCCGCGCGGACCTTTTCCCACCCACTCTGCCCCAGCGTGCGCATCCCGTTCCGGCGCGCGCAATCGGCGAGCGTGCGCGTGCTCTCGCGCTTGAGCACCAGCTGGTGCATCTCCTCGTTGAGGCGGAAGATCTCGAAGATGCCGATGCGGCCGCGGTAGCCGGTCCCGCGGCAGCGGTCGCAACCGACCGGCTCGCGGAGATTGGCGGAGGCCCCGGCCTCGGCCGGATCGCAGCCGAGGATCGCGAGGTTCTCCTGCAGCTTCACGCGCGGGATCGAGACCGGCCGCGAACAATCCGTGCAGAGCCGGCGCACCAGACGCTGCGCGATCACGAGCTCGATCGCGGAAGCCACCAGGAAGGGCTCGATGCCCATGTCGACCAGACGCGTGATCGCACCCGGCGCGTCATTGGTGTGGAGCGTCGAGAAGACGAGATGGCCCGTGAGCGAGGCGCGGATGGCGATCTCGGCGGTGTCCTTGTCGCGAATTTCGCCGACCATGATCACGTCGGGGTCCTGCCGCAGCACATGGCGCAGCGCGTCGGCGAACGTCAGACCGATCTCGGGCCGCACCTGCATCTGGTTCACGCCGGGCACCTCGTATTCGATCGGGTCCTCGATCGTGATGATGCGAAGGTCGGTGGAATTTATCTTCCGCAGGAAGGCGTTGAGCGAGGTGCTCTTGCCCGAGCCGGTCGGTCCGGTGACCAGGATGATGCCGTGCGGGTAGTCGAGGATGCCGGTGATCTGCCCCTGCTCCTCCGCGCTCATCCCGAGGCGATCCATCGTGTACGCCTCCTTCTTCTGATTGAGCAGGCGTAGCGAAATCGACTCGGCGTAGATCGTGGGGACGGTCGAGACGCGGATGTCGAGCACCACGCCCCCGGCGCGGAAATTGATGCGCCCGTCCTGCGGCAGACGCTTCTCGGAGATGTTCATCCGAGCCATGATCTTGAGGCGCGAGATGATGGCATCCTGAAAGCGCAGCAGGTTCTCGGGCACCGGTACCGGCACGAGCAGGCCGTCGACGCGGTAACGAATCCGCAGCTGGCCCTCCTGCGGCTCGAAATGGATGTCCGTCGCCTGGTCGTTGATCGCCTGCGAGATCACGTCGGTCACGAAGCGCACCACCGCGGCGTCCTCGTCGACCACCTCCTCCGACTCCTTTTGCGCCTCGGGCGCGACGTAGGACTCGTCGCTGTCGTCGAGGGAACCCGAACCGACGCCGAAGTTCTCGATGATAAGCTGGTGAACGCGCTCGGGCACCGCGAGATGCCAGGCGAGCGGGCGCGCGGTGAAAGTGCGGATCCAGTCCGCCATCAGGGCATCCGGCAGCCACGCGGTAGCGATGTGCAGCGGCGTGGAGGGGGTGGGCTCGCCCTGCTCCGGCGACTCCCCGTGGCGGATCGGGATGATCTGGTACTCATGCACCAGACGCGGCGGCAGCAGACCGCGTGCCCCCGGATCGGTCTCGAGATTGCTGGCGACGTCCAGGCCCGCGGCCTGGGCGAGATGCGCGAGCACCTCGGGCTCCGGCCGGCTGAGGCAGGCGGCGAGCGCTTCCAGCCGCTTCTCGCGCGGCGACTCGAGCACCTTCTGGCGCTGCTCCTCGGACAGGGTCCCCGCGAGCGCCGGCGGCAGGACCTCCGGATCAACGGCCGCGCTCACGGCAGGATTTTCTCGAGGATGGACTTCTTCGGCGGGACGAAACGCGGATCGATCTCCTGTTTCACCTGGTCGCGCGACGGCCACGCATCGATGCGGCGCAAAGCCTCGGCGTTGTCCACCACCGGGTTGTTGGCGAGCACGACCGGACGGACGAAAAACACGAGCTCGCTCGCGGTGTCACCTTTGGAGCGGGACCCGAGGAGATCCCCGATGATCGGGATCGGACCAAAGCGGCTGGAACTGCTGAGCTTGGAGTTCTTCCGGAAGCCGCCGATCACGATGATATCGCCGGACTTGGCGGAGACATAGTTCGTGGATTCACGGCGGCCGATGACGTACTGCTTGTTCTGGTCGACGAGGACCTCGCCCGTCACGTCCTCGACGGCCTGCACCATGTCGAGTTGCACGGCGCCATCCACGCCGATGAACGGCGTCACCGTGAGCGTGGTGCCGATCTGCTGCTGGGTGACGGTCGAACTCGAGGCGAGGCCGGTGCTGACCCCGGCTGCGGACTGGATGGTGCCGGTGACGACCGGGCGGGTCTCACCGTTGAAGAACTTGGCCTGTTTGCCGTGGCTAGTGACGACCGTCGGGACGGTGGTGATGGAGTTCTGCCGCTTGCGCGGGGTGGTGTTGATCGAGATCTCGGCCGCGAGGTCCAGCGGGCCGGTGGCGCCCGGCCGCTTGATCGTACCGTTGGAAACACTGGCTCCGACCGTCGATCCGGAGAACCCGATAAGCTTGTCGCCATCGACCTTCAGGCCGAGGGCGCTGATGCCGGAGGCGCTCTGGTCGTCGAGCGTGACCTCGGCGATCACGACCTCGATGCGCACCTGCGGCAGCACGATGTCGAGCTTGTCGATGAGCGCGCGAACTAGGCGGATGTCGTCGGCGGTGCCGAAGACGACGACGGCGTTGCTGCGGTCGTCGTTCACCACGGTCATGAGGGCGCTGAACTCATTCGCGCCCTCGGCGTTGGCGGCGTTGGTGGCGGAGACCACGGTCGGGGCGGCGGGGGCGGCCGGGGTGGCGGGCGTCGGCGTCTGGCCCGGGCGCACGGAGGCGGAACCCTGCCGCTGGAGGGCGGTGGTGGTGCCGGAGATGATCTTGCTGAGCACGTTGACCACGTCGGTCGCCTTGGCGTGCTTCAGGTAGATCACCTCGGTGCGGGTGTTGGGGTCGGCCTTGCGATCCAGGCGCTCGATCAGGTCGTCGAAGAACGCGTGCTGGCGCGGGTCGGTGATGAGGATGATCTGGTTGGTGCGGTCGTCGGCGCTGTAGCTGGTCGCCGTGCCCATCTGCTGCTGCAGCGGGCCGGTGATGATACCGCGGAGCTTGTTGACCAGGTCGCTGGCCTTGGCGTCACGCAGCTGGTAAAACTTGGGCTTGGTACCCGAGGTGAAGGGCTTGTCGATGGTCTGAAGGAGGAGCTCCGCCCGCTGGAGGTTGCTGATGCTGTCGGTGATGAGCAGGGCGTTGGCGTTCTGCAGGACGACCGCGCCGCCGTAGAGGGGATTGAGCGACCCGGCGATCTGCGCCTGCACCTCCTGCGCGCGGGCGAATTCCAATTGGAAGATCTTCGCGGCGGGCTTGCCGGTGGCGGGCTGCGAGAACGCCGAGCCGGTGATCAGCTCCGGGGCCTCCTGCTTCACCACCTGGAGATTGATCACCTTGAGGTATTTGTCCCCGAGGGGAGAAAGGCCGATCCCGTTCAGGGCGAGCGAGGTCTCGATCGCCACGATGGCCTCGGCCTTGGTGACGGGGGATTTGATCTTCAGGTTGTAGGTCGCGGTGGTGAGCTGCTGTGGCCGGAGGATCATCCGGCCGGTGAGTTGCTCGAGCGCGGTGAGCATCGTGTCGATGTCGGCGTCGGGCAGCATCAGCTGGTTCACCATTTCCTCCCTCGGCCGGGCCGGGGATGCCGACGGCGCCCCGGCGGGTTGCGGCGGCGGGGCGGGGTTTTCCGCGGCGGTCAGAAACGCGACGGGCAGGGAGGCGGCAAGGACCCGGAGAAGAAGGGGACGCGGGAGGAAAGGCATGAAATTCTGGAGGGAAGGGAACGAGCCCGGATGATTCCTAGGGAAGGAAAGACCGCCCGCTTGTAAACGGCGATATAAGTCCGACCGAAGATTGGGGTATCCTGCCTGCCGGATAGGACCGAGACCGGGGCGGGGCTTCCGCCGGCAAACGTTCAGCCGAGCTGCTCGAGCGCGGCGCGGTAATTGGCCGCGGCAGTCTCGGGGCTGGTCGCGGAGCAGCTCAGGTCGCGCAGGCGGCCGTCCTTCAGGCCGTAGATCCACCCATGCACGGTGAGCTCCTGGGAGCGCAGCCACGCGTCGCGCACGATCGTGGTGCGACAGACGTTGGCGACCTGCTCGATCACATTGAGCTCGCAGAGCCGGTCGCACCGCGCCGCCCCGTCGCTCCGCACGCACTCGAGACGCGGATGGTGCTTTTCCCGGACATCCTGCACGTGCTGGAGCCAGTTGTCGGCCAGTCCCACCCGGTCGCGGTGCAGCGCGGCGTTCACGCCGGAGCAGCCGTAGTGCCCGCAGACGATGATGTGCCGCACCCGCAGCACCTCGACCGCGAATTGCATCACCGAAAGGCAGTTGAGATCGGTGTGCACCACCACATTGGCGATGTTGCGGTGGACGAACAATTCACCGGGCAGTAGGCCGACGATCTCGTTCGCCGGCACGCGGCTATCGGCGCAGCCGATCCAGAGATAAGCGGGCGATTGCTGCCGCGAGAGTTCCTCGAAGAATCCGGGGCGGTCGCGCCGGACGGACTCGGCCCACGTCTGGTTGTTCGCGAAGAGATGTTTGAGGTCCGGCATGCTGCGCCCGAGGGCGACGGCAGCATCGGCCCAGGGAACGCGCCGTCAAACCTTCAACCGGCCGGGCCGGCAACCCGCGGACGCCGGCTCAGGTC
The DNA here is from genome assembly GCA_903900845.1 of uncultured Opitutia bacterium. GTDB lineage: Bacteria > Verrucomicrobiota > Verrucomicrobiia > Opitutales > Opitutaceae > ER46. The sequence continues at coordinate 8,809 of CAIUOU010000166.1, read as the reverse complement.
TCCTGCCGCAACACCTCGAGCGGCGGATGCCGGGTGATGCCGCGGTTGGTGAGGAATCCGGTCACGACCGTGACCGCGCACACGGAAAGGACGCCGGCGGCCAGCACGGTCCACGACAAGCCCGGTTCGATCTTGAAGATGAAACGCGCCAGCAGGGTGTTGCCGGCGACGGCCAGCCCGCCGCCCACCACCGCCGCCAGCACACCGAGGATGGAATACTCGACGAGTTGGATGCCGATCAACTGCCGCCGGGTGGCCCCGAGCGTGCGGAGGAGCACCGTCTCGCGGATGCGCTGGTAGCGACCCGTGAGGATCGCGCCCGCCAGCACGATCACGCCGGTCAGGACCGTGAAGGCCGCCATGAACTCGATCGCAAAGGCCACCTTGCCGAAGATCTCGTCGACCGTCCGCAGCACGAGCGCAAGGTCGATCGCGGTCACGTTGGGATAGGCCGCGACGACCGCGCGCTGGACGCGCGCCGAGTGGTCCGGATCAGTCGCGCGCATCGCGGCGACATGGAACTTCGGCGCCGGCTCGAGCACACCCTCCGGGAAAACCACGAAGAAGTTCGGCTCGATCCGCCGCCACTCGACCGCGCGCACGCTACCGACCTGCGTCCGGATCGGCACGCCCTGCACATCCCACTCGATCTCATCGCCGATCTTCAGGCCCATCTCCCGGAAGAGCCCTTCCTCGAGCGAAACCGGCACGATCGCCTCCCCCGGCGCGACCCGACCCGTGAACACGCCCGCCACGAGGCGCTCCGAGCCCTCCAACGCCGGCCGGTAGGTGGAGCGGTACTCGCGGCGCAGGGTCCAGGCGGCAGCGCCGCCACCCCGGGGCGGACCGCCCTTGCGCTCGCCCCGCCCCCCCCCGACCGCCTCGTTCGGCGCGCCGGCACCGGACTCCGGGGTCTGCGACGGAGGACGCCGGCCCGCGTTCTCCCGGATCAGTTCCTCGACGGGCTTACCCCGCACCGAAGCAATCTTCATGGTGACGATCGGCGCGTGAACGGTGACCGGCGCGCCCGCCCCGGCCGCCGTGCGCCGCAGACCCTCGATCTGGTCGTCCTGGATGTCGAAGAAAAGGAGGTTCGCGCGCCCGGCGCCGCCGGAGACCTGAATCTCGCGCAGCAGCGTCGTCCGCGTGAGGAAGAGCGTCAGCATGAGGAACGTCCCCAACCCGAGCGAAAGCAGCAGCAGCACAGTCCGGTTCTGCGGCCGGTGGAGGTTGGCGACGCCTTGGCGGACGACGTAGGGCGCGCGCCGCGGGAACCACCGCCGGGCGACCCATGCGGTCAGCTGAGCGAGACCGGCCAGCACGCCAAAGCCGGCCGCGAGCGCTGCGGTGAACGCCAGCCCCTCCCGCAGCCGCCCCGTCTGCCAGACGGCGAAGCCAGCCACGGCGAGCACGATGAAACCAAGGATCGCGATGCGCCAAGGGTCCGTGGCCGCGCCCGCGCGCTCGGCGAAGGCCGAGCGCAGCGCGACGAGGGGCGACACATCCCGCACCGCGAGGAGGGGCAGCAGCGTGAACAGCAACGAGATGACCAGGCCCGCCCCCACGCCCCAGGCCACCGCCGGCCACGCGATGAAAAACGTGACGTCGATGGGCAGCACATCGCGCAGCAACCCCGGCAGGGCCAGCTGCACCAGCACACCGAGGGTCGCGCCGAGCGCGGCCCCGACCAATCCCAACGCCATCCCCTGCACCAGGTACACCCCGAAGGCCTGCCGCGCCGTCGCGCCGAGGCAACGCAGCACGGCGACGGTCGGCACCTTCTGGCGGATATACACGTGGACCGCGCTCGCGACGCCGATCGCCCCGAGAAAAAGCGCCACGAAGCCGACCAGTCCGAGGAACGCCTCGATGTTCTCCAGCACCCGCCCGAGGTTGCGCTTGCGCTCCGCCACGGTGTCGAAGCCCAGGCCCTCGCCGATGAAACGTCGCCGCATGTCACGCTCGACCGCCGCCGGATCGATCCCCGCGGGCAGCCGCACGAAGGTGCGGTGACGGAAGAGCACGGAACGTTCGGCGAGGCCCGTGCCTTCTAGTTCCGACCACGGGATCAGCGCGCGCGGCGCGACGGTCGCGGAGACCGCCGACGACTCTCCGGGCAGCCGCTGGAGCGCGCCGACCACCGTGAACGTGGTGCGCCCGAGCTTCACCGGATCCCCCACCACCGCGCCGTACTGGCGGAGCAGCGTCTCCTCCACGATCGCCACGGCGCCCCCGGCCCGCAGCCGCGCCGGCGCGTCGGCCGGCACCGTGGTGAAATCCCCATGGAAAGGAAACGCTCCCTCCAGCGCGCGGACGTTCACCAGCCGCGCCGCCCCGTCGGCCCGGGGGATGGTCATCATCGAGGAGAAGCTTTTCTCCCGCGCCTGCTCGGCCCCGAGTGAATCCAGATGCGCCCGCGGCGCCGCGCCGAGGTCCGCGCGGCTCGTGACGACCAGATCGGCGCCGAGCAATCCCTTGGCCTGGTCGTCGATCGCCCGGGCGAGATTGGCCCCGAGCGAGCCCACGGCGACAAGCGCGGCGATGCCGAGCACCACCGAGAGGGAAAACAGGAGGAGCCGCCGCCGCGAAGCGCGCGAATCCCGCCAGGCAAGTCGGAGAATGAAGGTCATGGGGAGCCCACGGAATTCACGGAAAACGCGGAAAAGGAATCAGAGGACAAAGCGTTCATGCTCCACCAAAGGATGATGGCCGAAGTTCACCAGCAGACCCACGCGGAGACCGGTGGCGTGGAGATAATTCTGGATTTGCGCCCGATGCTCGTCGGCCAACGCGGAGATCGCCTTGATCTCGACCAGCACCTTGTCGTGGCAAATGAAGTCCGCCTCGTAGCGCTTCTGCAGGAGGTGACCCTTGAACCGCAATTCGAACGGAACCAAGGCACGGAACGCCGCGACGCCCGAACTCGATCGCAAGGCACTCCTGATAAACCGCCTCCAGGAAACCGCAGCCGATCTCGCGATAGACCTCAAAACACGCGCCGAGGATATCGCAGGTCTCCTGCTCGTGGATCCGTTTACTCATGGCCGGCCGGATTGGTTCCGCGTTTTCCGTGTTTTCCGTGGGCACCCCTCAGACCGTTTCGTCGCTCGCGACGGCGCCGGCTTTCAGGCGCAGGATGCGGCGGCAGCGGCGGGCGAGCTCGAGGTCGTGCGTCACCAGCACCAGCGTCGTCCCTTTCTCCTCGTTGAGCCGGAAAATAAGGTCGGCCATCGCGTGCGCGGTGTCGCCGTCGAGGTTACCCGTCGGCTCGTCGCAGAAGAGGATCTTCGGGCGGTTCATGAAGGCCCGCGCCAGCGCCACGCGCTGCTGCTCGCCGCCGGAGAGCTGCACGGGATAGTGGTCCCGCCGTTCTCCCAACCCCACGCGCGCGAGCAAACCGCACGCCTCCTCCTCGGCCGCCGCCCCGCCCTGCCCGCGCAATTCCACCGGCACGAGCACGTTCTCCAGCGCCGTGAGCGTGGGAACCAGCTGGAAGTTCTGGAACACGAATCCGACGTGCGCGTTGCGCACCAGCGCCCGGGCGTCCTCGCTCAGGCTCCCGATCGGCTCACCGGCGAGCTCCACCGTGCCCTCCGAGGGCTGGTCCAGCCCCGCGCAAAGCCCGAGGAGCGTCGTCTTGCCGCTCCCGCTTGGGCCGACGATCGCGAGCGTCGCGCCGGCCTCCAGCTTGAAGGTCACGTCGCGGAGCACCGTCAGCCGGTGTCCCGCCGCATCGTAGGCCTTGGTCAGCCGCTCGACTTTCAACATCGCCTGCGCACTCATGAATTTCGGGCGAACATACACCAAAATGCCGAAAACGACGCAGAAATCCTCCACCGGACGCATCCGCGCGTTTCTTCCCGGCCTCGTCGCGATCTTTTTCACCCTCCTACCGCCGGCCTCCGGCGCCGCGGCGGAACGCACGATCATTTTCTTCGGCGACAGCCTCACCGCGGGCTACGGCCTGACCAATCCCGCCGCCGAGTCCTACCCGGCGCTCATCCATGAGCGCATCCGCGCGGCGGGCCTCGCTTGGCGCGTCGTCAACGCCGGCCTCAGCGGCGAGACCACCGCCGGCGGGTTGCGCCGGCTAGACTGGACGCTCCGCACGCCGCCCGACCTGTTCGTTCTCGCCCTCGGCGCCAACGACGGCCTGCGCGGCATCAGCCCCTCCCTCATGCGCGCCAATCTGGAGGAGATGATCGACCGCGTGCGGCGCCGGCGGCCCGACGCTCGCATCGTGCTGGCCGGAATGCAGATGCCGCCCGAGCTGGGGCCCGAGCACGCGGCCGCGTTCGCGCGCGTGTTCCCGGAGGTGGCGAGCAAGACCGGCGCGACGCTCATCCCGTTCCTTCTGGAAGGCGTGGGCGGGGTCGCCGAACTCAACCAAGGGGACCGCATCCACCCCAACCCGGCGGGCCACGCCATGATGGCGGATACGGTCTGGAAGATCCTGCGTCCCCTCCTGTGATTCGCCGCGCCCTCCTCGCCGCCTTCCTCGCCACGACCGCCGTAGCCGGCCCATCCTGGCTGCCGTCCGCCGGCACCGCCGCGGCCTGGAACAGCAACATCACCAACGCCAACCGGCCCGCCGATGTGATCGGCGCCCTCCGCCTCGGCGCCGAGGTCGGCGCCGCGCGGCGGCAGCCGCTCGGCCGAGACGACACCCTCCTGGCGGCGGTTTCGGCGCGCGCCGAAGCCTGGCCGCGCTTCGACGGCCTAGACCGCGCCGGCGCCGGCGCGCGCATCGCCTGGCAGCGCAAGTTCGGGCTCGGCGCCTTCGCCCCGACGCTCGCCCTGGAGGGGGCCGGCGAATGGATGGGCACCCGCGAACCCGGCCGGGCCGGCCGCCTCGGCCTGCTCGCCATCGCCGCCCGCCAGCGTCTCGACCCCGCATGGGTCGCCCGCGGCCGCCACGAACTCGCCCGCCACGACGGCCGCGCCACGGCCTTCGACCGCACCGGCAGCGAAACCACCCTCGCCCTAGAATGGGAGGTCACGGCGGGCTGGCGGCTCACCGTTTCCGTCGCGCGCCGTCGCGGCGACGTGCTCGCGTACGCGACGCCACCGCGCCCCGACATCCTCCGCGAAGGCCGCGCGACGGGCCTCATGACCACGTTCGACCGGGAACGCCCGATGATGTCCTACCTCATCGACGCATGCTCGCTCACCGGAAGACTTGATTCGGCGCACACCCTGGACACCCGCCACACGCTCCTGCTCGCCGCCGAATACCGTGAAACCGAGCGGGGCGCCGTGCGCTATCTCAACCGCAACCTCTCGCTCGCCCTCGACCGGCGCCTTTGACCATGCCCAGCGTCCTTTCAACCCTCATGCTGCTGTCGGTCTTGCTCCCCGCCGTCGGCAACGCGCGGGAGGTGCGCGTCGAGGTGCGCGATCCCAAGGGGGAGCCTGTCGCCGACGCGGTGGCCTCGCTCACCCCGCTCGACGCCACGCCGGTCGTCCAACCACCCGCCGAACCGGTCTCCGTGGTGCAGGAAGGCGAGGAATTCCGGCCCCACGTGACCGCGGTGGTCGTCGGCACGCGGGTGACCTTTCCCAACCGCGACGCCGTGCAGCACCACGTGTTCTCCGTTTCCCGCTCGAAGAAATTCGACCTGCCGCTCTACCGCGGCGAGCCCCGGGAACCGGTGCTGTTCGACCAGCCGGGCGTGGTGAGCCTCGGCTGCAATATCCATGACTGGATGTCCGCCTACATCGTCGTCCTCGCCACGCCGCATTTCGCGCGCAGCGGGACCGACGGCGCGGCCGTGATCGGCGGAATCCCGCCGGGCCGCCACCGCCTCGAGGTCTGGCATCCGCGGGCGAGGTCGGCGCTGACGCGCGAGGTGATCGTCGCGGAGGTCGGCGCCGCCACGCAGGTGATCGCCTTGACCCTCGGGGTGGATCGCCGGGTGCGTCGCGCCCCTGAGTCCGCGGGCGGCGGATACAAGTGAAGCTGCCCCTGCGGAGCTTCCGCGGCCAGCTCCTGCTGGTCTTTGTGCCGGTGCTGGCGCTGGCCCAGCTCGCGACGTGGTATCTCGTCGGGCGCTTCAACGAACGCGAGGCGCGCCAGCAGATCGACACCAGCCTGCAGCAGGCGGCGCAGACCTTCCGACGCGTGGTCGCCGACCGGAACGCCCATCTCCGCACAGGCGCCCGCAGCGCGGCCCGCGACCATCAGATCCGGCAGCTGGTCGCGGGCGATGATCCCGCCACGCTGGCGTCCGCGCTGCAGAGCCTGCGCGGCACGACCGACAGCTCGGTGGTCGCGATCCTCGAGCCGGGTGGAAAAGTGGTCGCGTCCGCCGGCCGCGGCGCCCCGGAGAGCGCGCTGCCGACGCGGTTGATCGCGCTCGCCGAGGCCGACGAGTCCGAGCGGCCGAGCGCCGCGGGTTACGGTTACTTCGACGGGGTGCTCCACTCCGTCGTGCTGGTGCCCGTGCAGGCCGGATCAGAGGTGATCGCGTGGCTGCTCATCGGGTTCCGCATCGACCGCGAATTCGCCGCGGACTTGAAGCTCCTCACCGGCAGCGACCTGCTTTTCCTCGGCGCCGACGGCGCCGCTCTCGCCGGCACGCTGGCGGTCTCCGCGCACGCGCCTCTCGCTTCCGTGCTTCAAGCCACCCGCGGCCACTCCGCGCTGCGCCAGATCACCATCGACGGCGGGGCCTCGCTCGCCGTCTTCCGGCCGCTGCTCACCGGCCGCGAACCGGTCGCCACCCTCGCCCTCGTGTACTCCCTCGACGAGAAACTAGCGCCCGCCCGCCTCGCCGGCCGCTACCTCGCGGTGGTGGCGATCGGGGCCCTGGTCGCCGCCGCCGCCCTCGCCCTCGCCTTCGCCCGCGGCCTCGCGCGGCCCGTCGAGCGGCTCGCCGCCCACACCGAGCGCATCAGCGCGGGCGACTACGCCGCCCGGGTGCCCGTCGACCGCGCCGACGAGCTGGGCCGTCTCGCGGGCGCCATGAACGCGATGTCGGCGGGGCTGGCCGAGCGCGACCGCGTCCGCGACCTGCTCGACAAGAACGTCTCACCCGAGGTCGCCGCCCGCCTGATGCGCGGCGGCGCGGCGCTCGGCGGCGAGGAACGCGAGGTCACCATCCTTTTCGCCGACCTGCGCGGCTTCACCACGCTCAGCGAGCGTCTCGACCCGCCCGCGCTGCTCGCGTTGCTCAACCGCTACCTCGACCGCATGAGCGGCGCGATCGAGGCTCACGGCGGCGTGATCGACAAGTTCATCGGCGACGCGATCATGGCTCTCTTCGGCGCGCCCGTCGCGCAGGGCGACGCACCCGCCCGCGCCATCGCGGCCGCCCGCGCGATGGAATCGGCCCTCGCCGCGCTCAACACCGAGCTCGCCGCCGAAGACCGCCCTCCCCTCGCCATCGGCGTCGGGATCAACACCGCCCGCGTCGTCGCGGGCAACATCGGCTCCAACCGACGCCTCAACTATTCCGTGATCGGCGACGGCGTGAACGTCGCCGCCCGCCTGCAGGCGCTCACCCGCGCCGCCGAGCACCGCACCAACATCATCCTCAGCGCCGCCACCCGCGCCGCCGCGGGCCGGGCGGCGGCCGACGCGCGCCCGCTCGGCACCGTCACCGTGAAGGGCCGGACTGAACCGGTGGAAATCTTCGCGATCGACGCCCCGCTTTCCTTCCACGACCACCGCACGTCGCCCCACACGGAGCCCCCTTTCCTCTCCCCATGAAAATCCTCCTCCTCGGCGGCACCGGCGTCATCAGCACCGCCTGCACGCGCCTCGCGGTCGCCCGCGGTCTCGACGTCACGCTCCTCAACCGCTCCAGCCGCGACGCGGTGCCGGGCGCGCGCCAGATCACCGCCGACATCACTCGGACCACCGAGACGGCCGCGGCCCTCGCGGGAAAGACGTGGGATGTCGTGGTCGACTTCATCGCCTTCGACCTCGCCGCGGTGGAGCAGCGGCTGGAGTTGTTCCGCGGCCGCACCGCGCAGTACGTCTTCATCAGCACGACGAGCGCTTACCAGAAACCCGCCACGCATCACCTGCTCACCGAGTCGACACCCCTCGCCAACCCGTTCTGGGAATACTCTCGGCTCAAGATCGCCGCCGAGGACCGTCTGCAGCGGGCGCTGCGCGAGGAGGCGTTCCCGGTCACGATCGTCCGTCCTTCGCTCACCTACGACGATCCGAGCATCCCGCTCGCCATCAACGCCCGCGGCAAGAGCTTCACCAACCTCTCGCGGCTCCGCGCCGGCCGGCCGCTGATCGTCCCGGGCGACGGTCTGTCGCTCTGGACGATCACGCACAGCAGCGATTTCGCGAAGGGGCTCGTCGGCCTGCTGGGACACCAGGGCGCGATCGGTCACGCGTTCCACATCACCTCCGACGAGGCCCTGACCTGGAACCAGATCTACCAGTCCGTCGCCGAGGCCGCCGGCGTGCCGCATCCGAAGTTCGTGCACATCGCCTCGGATTTCATCACCGCCTGTCTGCCGGAATACACCGGGACGTTGCTCGGCGACAAAGCCAACTCGGCCGTCTTCGACAATTCCAAGATCAAGCGTTTCGTCCCCGACTTCGTCGCCACCACGCGCTTCCGCGACGGCATCGCGCGGGCCGTTAAGTGGTTCGATGCCGACCCGGCGCGCCGGGTCACCGATCCGGAGACCGAGGCCAAGTGGGACCGCCTCATCGCCGCGTACGAACGCGGCCTGGCCGCCGCGCGCCGGGAGTTTTGAGGCAGGCAAGCCGCGCCGTTTTATCAGCCCGAACCCGTTCGCGTTCCCTCGCGTCCATCCGTGATCACGCCTCGCGGAGCGGTTC
>CAIUOU010000165.1 GCA_903900845.1 uncultured Opitutia bacterium | reverse complement strand
TGCTGCGAAGGTCCCACCGCCCAGATGTTGGCGCGCCGCTGGATCGCGGTCGTGTTCTGGTCTAGGAGGATACCAAAGTGGTTCGTGCGGTAGTCGCGCGCGATGGAGGTGACGCGTGTGACGGCCAGCGGTTCCGAGCGGCTGCCGTCGGTGTGGCGCACGCGGAGTTGGAGTTCGAAGACTGCGCCGGTCGTCGACGGATGATGGGCGAAAAACTCGAACCCGCTGCGGGTACCTGGCAGCAAGCCCAACGCCGCGGTGACGTCGGGACGCTCGTGCACCGCCGCCGTCGCGCCGATCACTTGCCCGCCTGCCCAGGCTTCAACGACGTCTCCCGCCGCAAATCCGCCCGGCGGCCGCGCCCACCCTCGCACACGGAAGCACAGCGGATCGACCGGCGTCCCTGTGACTGGTTCGTCAACACACGCCTGCATGCCGGGGAGATTTAACCACAGATACCACGGATTAAACGGATAAAGGCGGGAGGATGGTAGCGTTTCAGCGCACAACCCGCTTCCACTCGAGTTTCGTGGTTTTAAAATTCAGCAGCAGCGCCAGCCGCAATCCGGTGATCGCAAGATAACCGTTCATCTGAGCGACGTGGGAATCATTGAACGAGCTGACCACCTTGGTGTCGACGATCACGGCTTCATTCACGATCAGATCCGGCTGAAGGCTCCCGATCAGCTGGCCGAGATAGGAGACTTGGAAACGCTTTTGTTGCTCCACGCGCAAACCGCGGCGCGAAAGTTCGAGGACGAGTGCGTTCTCATAGAGTTTCTCGTCGAGGCCGGGGCGCAGGGTGTTGAGAACCTGCATCGCTGACCCGATGATCATCTGGCTGATGTCGGCGTGGATGATCTCCCTAGTTGCCCCCGTCTCGTCCCGGTGTGGATTCGGATGAGGAGCCTCTGGTCTGATCTGTGTCATCCGAGTTATCCGTGGTTCAGCCCTCACTTCAGCGGCGGCCAGTCGCGCGGGGGGAGGGCGAGGGTGAAGTCGTTGATCGTGAGCGTGAGGTTCGGGTTGTAGGCGGGATCGTTGTCCAGCAGCTCGCCCCAGGTCGCGCGCATGTACTCCACCTCGCTGCGGAAGCGGTCGCGCTTCTCCAGCGTGTCCTCCTTGCCGCGGCTCGCGCTCTCGTGGTGGTACAGCTCGGCGTAGGGGGTCCAGAGGTTGCGGAAACCCGCCGCGCGCACCTTCAGGCAGAAGTCGACGTCGTTGAAGGCGACCTTGAGCTGATCCGCGTTCAGCCCGCCGACGCGGAGGAAAGTCTCCCGGCGGATCACGAGGCACGCCGCGGTGACGGCGCTGAGGTTCTGCTGGAGGTAATTGCGGTGGGCTTGGCCCGCGGCTCCGCGCGGATGGGTCTGCCACGCGTGGGCGGCCACGCCGCCGATGCCGAGGATCACGCCCGCGTGCTGGATGCGGTCGTCGGGGTAGTAGAGCTTGGCCCCGACGCACCCGATCTCGGGCCGGAGGGCATGGGAAACCATCTCGTGCAGCCAGTCGCCGTGGATGACCTCGAGGTCGTTGTTGAGCAGGCCGACCAGCGGCGCGTCGGTGTGCTCGACGCCGAGATTGTTGAGCGCGGAGTAATTGAACTCGCCCGGTGAACGGATCACCCGGACCGCCGCGCGGCCGTCCGTGCCGGTGGTGGAGGAGATCTCCTTGAGGTAGGCGAGCGTCTCGGCGTCGTCGCTGTCGTTGTCGACGATCAGGAGCTCGAAGTTCGGGTAGGTGGTCTTCGCCAGCAGGCTCTCGACACAGGGCCGCAGGACATCGAGGCGGTTGCGCGTGGGGATGACGAGGGTCACGCGGGGCGCGGGATCGGGGACCGGGTAGTGCACGCGCCAATAGGAGCCCTTGGTGGGGGAGATCGTCGCCTCCACGCCGGTGCGGATGAAATGCTCCGAGATTACCTTCTCCGCGGCGACGGCGGCGAACGGCTTCTCGCCGATCAGCATCGCGGTGGAGCCGGGCACGCTGCGCCAGTGGTAGAGGATCCGGGGGATGTGGCGGATGCGGTCGGGGCCGCTCCGTTCTATGACGCGCATCGCGAGGTCCCAGTCCTGCGAACCCTCGTACCCGACGCGGAACCCGCCGACCTCGCGCACCAGCAGGGTGCGGTAGACGCCGAGGTGGCTGATGAAATTCTGGACGTTGAACAGGTCCGGATTCCAGTCGGGCTTGAAGTAGTGGTCGTAGCGGTGGCCGTTCTCGTCGATCTTGTCCTCGTCGCTGTAGACCACGTCGGCCTCGGGGTGGGCGTCGAGCTCGAGGGCCACGCAGGCGAGGGCGTGGGCGCGCAGCTCGTCGTCGTGGTCAAGCAGGGCGATGTATTCGCCGTGGGCGAGAGCTAGGGCGGAGTTGGAGTTCGCGGAGATGTGGCCGTTGGTCTCGCGCAGGATGACCTTGATGCGCTTCGGGTCCTTGCGCTGGTAGCGCTCGAGCACCTTGCGAACGTGAGGCTGCTTGGACGCGTCGTCCGAGATGCAGAGTTCCCAGTTCTCGTAGAGCTGGCGGCGCACCGACTCGATTGCTGCGACGAGCAGTTTCTCCGGGGTGTTGTAGACCGGGAGGACGACGGAAATCAGCGGGCGGCGGGTGAGGCTGGCGAGCTTGGTGCGGATTTGGGCCGCGCTTTCCGGGGTGAGGGTGTCGTAGGCGGCGACCCAGGCGCCGTAGGAGTTGGGAGGGGGCGGGGCGGCCTTGCCGGAGCGGCGGACCGCCCGGGCGTGGGCCACATGCCACGCGCCGCCCTCGTCCTGCACCTCGATCACGAGCAGGTGGGTGCCGCGCCGCGGCACCTCTACCTTTACCTGCCAGCCGCAGCGCTCGGCGCCGGGGTAGTCGCGGAAATGGTCGAGCACATCGAGCCGTTCGTCTCCGTACACGGCGTGGGCCTGGGTTTCGCCCAACCGGGCGCGGATTGCCTTGAGGCGCCGACGGTCGCGGTGCAGCGACCAGCCGCGGATGCTCAGGGTCTCCGCGACGACGGACCAGTCCTGCGGGTAATCGATATTGCCCAGCAGCGCCGGGGAGGCGGCCGGGGGGGCGGGTTGGTCCAGAAAGCGCCGGCGCAGCGCGCGGAACGGCGAGGTGACCTTCCAAGAGAATGACGACTGGATCTTCGCCAGCTTCTCGTCGCGGGAGCGTACCAAGGCCTCGACCTGCGCGAGCTGGTCGGCGGCGACCGCCAGTTCGGCGGCGTGGCCAGCCCGCAGGTGGGCTTCGGCGGCCTCGGCGGCGGCGCGCATTCGTGCCTGCTCGGCCAGTCCGGCGGCGGTCTCGGTGCGGGACGCGGCGAGCGTCTCCTCAAGACGGGCGACCTCGGCCTTCAGCGCGGCGATCTCGGCGTCGGCGCCGAGCAGGGCGTTCTCGTAGGCCGTGACCTGACGACGGGCGGTGGAAAGCAGCGTGTCGGCCTGATCGCGCCGCAGCTTATGCTTCGCGCATTCCTTCGCGATGTTGTCGGCGTAGACCTGCGTGAGGTCGCGGGCCTTCTCGAGCCCGGCGGCGTGTTCGCGGGCGGCGGCGAGCAGTCCCTCGATGTTGCGGACGTGGTTTTGCGTGAGCTGCTCCCGCGCGGCGATGGCGTCGCGGTCGGCCTCGACGGCGGCGATGCGTTGGCGGGCGGAGGTCTCCACGCTTTGCTCAAGCTGCCGCACGACGTCGGCGAGGAGTGCCGTCTGGTCTGCGAGCTGCCGGGCGGAGGGGTCGTTCAGTTCCGCGGCGGCCGCGCCGAGCCGGCCGGCGAGTAAACTTGAGAACAACGTGGCGTCGGAGGTGGTCGGCGCGGCGATGGACGACCAGTCGGCCACCGGTGGGCGCTCGAGGCAGTCGGCGTAGAACGCCGCCAGGCCGCGCGTGTTGGCGGCGAGGTCGAAGTGTTCGCGGGCGAAGGCGGCGCCCGCCGCGCCGAGCGCGCTGGCGAGGCTCGGATCATTGAAAATGCGCGTGCAGGCCGCCGCGATGTCCTCGGGCGTGCCGGTTGCCGGCAGAAAGACCGCATCCCTGCCGTCCTGCATGAGGGCGGCGAGGTTGGTGGGCGGGAGGAGGACCGGCCGGCCCGAAGCGAGAAACTCAGGAAGCTTCGAGGGCAGCCGCAGGTCGTTGAAGGGCCCGGGCCTCCCCGGCTGCACCAGGACATCGGCGACGGCGAGCAGGCGGGGCAGCTTCGCTTTCTCCACGAAACCGAGGTCGAGCACGTGGCGCTTCAGGTCGTCCGTTAGCCCGGCGAGAAAGCGGGGGGAGTTGAAGCCGGTACGCACGAGGCGCACGCGGGTTCCTCGTTGGTTCAGGAGCGCGACCGCAACGTACAGATCGCGCATCTCAGGCTCGTTCGCGAAGGTGTTGGAGCCGGTGAAAACGATGACCTTCTCGTCGTTCGCCAACCCCAGTTCCTTCCGCAGCACCTCGGTCTCGGACGCGCTGGCACGGTCCGGTCCGTACAGCTTGAAGTCCACTCCGGGGAACAGCAGGTGCGTCGGCGTGCCGGAGTGAGCGGACGCGGCGAGCGGCGCGATGATGTGTGTCACGCCGTCGGCCAGTCCGAGGAATGTTTCGCTGCGCACAGGGTGCGGCAGGCTGGGGTCGAGTAGCGCGGCCAGTTCGGAGTCGGAAGACGCGCGCAGGCGGTCGAGCGGGCGGCCGGTGTAGCTCTCCAGCAGGAAGTGCTCGTTGTCCTCGAGATGGATCAGCAGGCGTCCGTCACCGGGCCCCGCCCCTGCCGCGAGCGCCGCGCGGCGGTAGGCCAGGGTGAAGGCGCGGACGCATTCGCGGGGGGTCCAGGCGTGGATGATGTCGGCGGCGCGTCCGTCAGGAAAGAGCCTGGGGCGGGCAAGGGCCTCTTCGTAGGTCGCGGCGATGAACAGCGGCCCGGCGATATGCTGCAGCGTCTCCTTGCGGTGCGGCACCACGACGGCGCACGCATGCCCCGAGGCGCACAGCGTGTTCGCGAACCCTCCGATGTGGTTCAGGCTGTTGGTCGTGAAATCGCCGTAGTTAACAAAGAGTATATTCAAGGGGAGGGACTAAGGAGAAAGGGACTAACGGACTAAGGGACCACGGGACGTAGGGGCGAAAGTTGCCGCTGAATCGGTGGGCGCGGTTTAGAGATCGTGAGCGGGAATGAGTGAAAGGTGCGCGGCACCTAGAACCGCCAAGGCTTTGACCGTCGCAGCTAAACGGTCGGGCTTTCCAGCGTCTTTTTCCTCCGCCTTGATAAGGCCGTGCAGGCAGGCATAGGCCCTGCGGCTGAGTTCCTCCACGGCGTTGGCGTCGGATTCGGGAACGTACTCAAGACGGCGGGTGAGGTGAATGAAATGTCGGGTCTCGGCCAGGGAACCGCGGGCGATGTGAAGAAAATGAAGGTAGTCCCCTTTGGTCTCCCGTGCCGATCCCTCCACAATGTTGGCTGCGACAGAAACGGCTGAACGCCTCATTTGGCTGGTGAGTCCGTATATTTCTTCACGGGGAAGCACGTTACTCAGCCTGTAAATGGCGACCGCGAGATCGTCGGCCAGCTGCCACGCCTCGATCTTTCGGTAGTCCCGCATGGTGGCCGGTGGTTCCTCAGTCCTTTAGTCCCTTGGTCCTTTAATCTCTTAGTCCCTCAGTCCCTCGTCCCTTAGATCCGGTATCCGCAGTCGGCGGCGTCGCGGGCGAACATGCGCACGGTGTCGAGGGAAAGCTCGGTGAGGTCCTGCCCGAACATCTTCACGGCTTTGCCGAGGATGTCGTGCGGCACGGTGATAATACGGCAGCCGCACTCCTGCGCTTGCAGGATGTTGATGACCTCGCGCGTGCTGGCCCACAGCAGCTCCGCTTTCGGCTGCCCTTCCAGCAGGGCCAGCGAGGCGCGCATCAGGGGCATCGGGTCCACGCCGGTATCGGCGATGCGTCCCGCGAAGACCGAAACCACCGAGGGCACCTGGGGATTGAGCGCCTCCGCCACGCCGGCGACCTGGCGGAGTGTCAGCAGGGCGGTCACGTTCAACTTCACCCCGGCCAGGCCGAGTTCGCGGATGAGGGGCAGGCACGATTCCCCGCGGGAGTTGGTGATCGGGATTTTAGTGTAAACGTTGGCACCCCAGGACGCGATCTTCAGCGCCTGCCGCTTCATATCGGCGAGGTCGTCGGTAAAAACCTCCAGTGAGATCGGCTTCGCCGTCACCGTTTGGAGGATGTCCTTGGCGAACGCCTCATAGTCCTTGATGCCGGCCTTCTTCATCAGGCTCGGATTGGTCGTCAGGCCCTTGATGTAGGGCTTGGCGTAAAGGTCCAGGATGCCGGCGCGGTCCGCGCCATCGGCGTACAGATGAATGGAAAGGTCTTGGACGGTTTTCATCGGGAGTTTTCCGCCAGTCAGCGGCTCCCACCGTCCTTCGGCAAGCGCGCAGCCCCGCCCTCCCGCAGGATAACCGCGGCCGCCTCGGCCAATGACTTCACGGTGAAATCCGGCGGCGCGCGCAGCTCCTCGGCGTAGCCGAATTCGATGAAGACGGTTCTCACGCCCGCCCGTTGGCCGCAGTCGATATCGCGCCAGCGGTCGCCGACCATCCACGAGTTTCCGAGGTCGAGACCGAGCGCCGTAGCCGCGTCGAGCAGCATGCCCGGCTCCGGCTTCCGTCGGCGGTCGGGCGGGGCCGAACGATCGAGCCCCGGGGCGTAACAAACTTCCACGCGTTCGATCTGCGGCACCCACGCACGCAGGCGGGCATGCATCGCATCGACGACGGACTGTTCTTGGGTTCCGCGGCCGACGTCGGGTTGATTGGTCGCTACCACCAGCGCGTAGCCCGCCCCAGCCAGCCGCGCGCACGCCTCCACCACGTCGGGAAAAAGCACGAACTCCTCGAGGTTGGCGGGCGGGTAGGGCCGCCCGTCGCGGATTACCTGGCGGTTAAGCGTGCCGTCCCGGTCGAGGAAGACCGCCGGGCGTCGTCCGGCGGGAGAGGTGCCGGTGCCGGGCTGGTTCATCCGAAGGTCGTCCGCGTTTCCTTTTCCGCCGCGCCGTCAGGGCTTGGCGGCCACCGACTCCCACTTCGTTTGGTGGGCCTTCAACGAGGGATGGGAGACGAACAGATGCCAGATGACCGCCTGAAAGGCCTCGCTGTGCGGCGTGATGTTACCCGGGTTGACGGTCGGCACGATCACGCAGGCGTCGGCCACCTGTGCCGTATAGCCACCGTCCTTGCCGACGATTCCGATGACTCGCGCGCCGACCTGCTTCGCGAGCTGGAGGGCGAGGACGAGGTTGGGTGAGACATTCTTCTCGAGGTTGCCGCCGCCGACGGAAAGCACGAGGAGGGCGTCTTCCTTGCGCAGCCGTGAGCCGCGCAACCACTCGGCGAACACGGTCGCCCAACCCTCGTCGTTGGTGCGCGCGGTGAGCTCCGAGACATTGTCGGTCGGCGCGTAGCACTCGAGGCCGCCGATCTTGCGGAAGTCGTTCACGGCGTGCCCGGCGTTGGCCGCGCTGCCGCCGACACCGAGGATGAAAAGCCGGCCGCCGCGCGCGCGCACCGCGACGAGTTCCTGGACGCATTTCTCACACGCCGCCGCGTCGATGCGGGCGACGATCTCGGCGGTCTCCTTCAGGTGCTGGACGGAGTAGGACATGGCTTTGTTTGGTCCCGGGACGGTGTCGGTCCCGCGTGCGCTTGGCTAGGCTGGATTAGGGCCCCCGTTGAACCCGCCGCTTCTCAGCAACGCGTCCAGTTCTTGCAGGCCCTCGTGGGAGCCGATCTCGTAGAAGCGCTCCTTGATCTCGTGCCCGGCGAGCTGGCCGCGCCGGCAGAGATCGGTCTGAACGGCTGCGAGGTCGACGACCGCGTCGCGCGGGCAACCTGCGAACGCCGCCGCGCGGAACACCCCGAGCCCGTAATCGATGTGGCGCATGGCGGGCGTGCGGTGGCGCTTGTCGTAAACGCGGATTTCGCCGCCGGTGAACTCGACGTTGCTGGTGTCGTAGCGACCCTCGTTGCCGTAGACGGTCATGAGCCCGAGCCGGCCGGAGTGAAGGAAATGGTTGCCCACCGCGCGGTAATCCACCGGCAGGTAGCTGTCGCCGTAGAGCACGTAGAACGCGTCGCCCAATTTCGGCAGCGCGGCGATGAGTGCGCCGCCGGTGCCGAGCAGGCGCGGGCCGTCGAACGAGTACTCGATCTTCACGCCCCACGCCGAGCCGTCGCCATAACGCTCGACGACCTGCTCCCCGAGGTAGCCGACGCACAGGACCAGATGATCGAGCCCGTGCCGCTTCAGCAGGCGGATCTGGTGCGAGAAAAACGGCTCCCCCGCGACCTCCACGAGGAGCTTGGGAATTTTTTCGGTGATCGGCCGCAACCGCGTGGCCAGACCCCCGGCAAGGATCGCTACGGGAAGGTGGGAAGACATGGGAGATTGCGAGACTTGGAAGATAGAGAGACGTCGGAGACAGACTTAGAAGGTTCGTGGAGGTACGGCGAAGGGTACGATGAGACCGGCGGTTACTGAACGAGTCAGCGTCCCTTGGCGCGACGGTTTATGGTCGAGAAGATTGCCAAAAGCTCCACGGCCTCTTGTCGCAGATCCTGCAGCAGGTTCTTATCACCGAGGGCAGTCCGCTCGCATAAATCCAGCCAATAGACGGTCTCAGAAGCCTCTTTGAGGGCGATTGCGGTCTTGTGGACAAAGTCGTCGCGGGACTCTGCCCGGTTGGCTTCGCGGTAGTTGGCCCCGATCGAGGTTCCGGCGCGTACGAGTTGGCGCGCGATCACGGACGCAGCATCGTTACGCTTCAAGGTGACGCTGAAGTTCACGGTCGCCGCGGCGAAACACAGCGTTCTTTCCTCAAGCCGGCGATTGTCCTCGGACGAACTCACGCCGCGAGTTTTCGTTGGTCTTCCGATCTCGCACTCTCCCTATCTTCCTTAGTTTTGCGCGACGACCTTCGTCCCCTCGAAGTCGAAACGGAAGCGCACTTCCTGCAGGCCCTTCTCGCGCATCGCGTGGCGGAGGCGTTTCTTGTCGCCGGCGTAGAACATCAGGAACCCGCCGCCGCCCGCGCCGATCAGCTTTCCGCCGAGAGCCCCGTGCGCCATCGCGTGGTCGTACCACTCGTTGATGCGGTCGTTGCTCATGCCGGAGCTGCGTGCCTTCTTGCGCTGCCAGTGCACGTCCATGAGGCGAGCGAACTCCTCGAGGTTACCGCCTTCGAGCGCCGCGAGGGACTTCAACCCTAGCTCCTTGGTGAAGTGCAGGTTGTCGAGCATCGCCTGGTCGGCGCGCTTCGACTTGTCGTTCTGGTCCTTCAGGATCGCCGACGCGCTGCGGCTGTAGCCGGTGAAGAAAAGCAGTAGGTTATCCTCCAGGTTGAACAGGGTCTCCTCCGAGATCGCGCAGGGGCGGTACTCGACGCGGCCGTCGCGGTGGAAGGTGAAGGCCGTGATGCCGCCGATCGCCGCGATGTACTGGTCCTGCTTCCCGATCGGCTCGCCGAGCCGGTTCAACTCGATGTCGCACGCCTGCTCGGCCAGCTCCGCCGGCGAGACGAGGTTCTTCCGGTACGCATGGAGCGCCCGGAGCAGCGCGGTGGTGAAGCTGCCGCTCGAACCGAGGCCCGTGCCGCCGGGGATGTCGGCCATCGAGGTCAGCTCAAGGTGCGGATCGGTCACCCCGGTCAGTTTCAGCGCCTCGCGGATGATCGGGTGCTCGATCTGGTCGACCGAGGCGACGCGCTCGAGCTTCGAGTACTTGACGATGATCTCCTCCTGGAACGTGCGGTGCTGCGTGATGTAGACGTACTTGTCGATCGCCGCCGCGACGAGGAAGCCGCCGTGCTCGCGGTAATACGACGGCAGGTCGGTGCCGCCGCCGCCGAGCGACACACGCAGAGGGGAACGGGTGATGATCATGGAGGGAGGACGAGAGTGAGGAAGGGAGTGGGGGAGTGAGGGACTGAGTGGGGCTCAGGCCGAACGTAATTTCCGGATGGATGCGCTCAGAATAGCTATGATCTCTTCGCATAGGGCGACTCTGGCGCTGATGGTTTCGGGCGGCAGCCAGTGTCGCAGGCGTTGCTCGTAGCGGCCGCGGGTTTCGAGAGCGGAGCCGCGGGCTATGACCAGAAACCGAATGTACTCCGCCCGCGATGAGCGTCCGTAGCCTTCCTCGATATTCGCGGATACGGAGTCAGCGCTGGCGACCTGCTGCGAAACCAATCGCATGCAAAGCGGTTCGCGGGCCAGTGGCGAAAGGTCGGCCACGACCGGATCGAACAGCTCACATGCCTTACGGTAGCCGCCAAACTGATGAAGTTTGTCGTGCGTGGCCAACTCCCTCACTCCCCCTTTCCCTCATTCCCTTCTCCCTGCGGGCGTGCAGACCCACGTACTGAAGATCGATATATCCGCTCCACCACTTCCAGCGTGCGGATCCCCTCGGGGAGGCCGGGGGACGGTTCACGGCCGAGGCGGATGTCGTCGACGAAGGCCTCGGTCTCCAGTGCCCATGACCGGTCGGTGGGAAACTCGTGGATTTCGGGCGGCGTCGGTTTACCGAGCATCTCGACCGGCATCGGGTAATAGGTAAGCCGCTCGGGGCCGTAGCTTCCGCCCAGACCGTCGATGATGATCTTGCCGGTGCGGCCGTAAATTTCGAGGGAGAACAGGTTCTTCCACTCCGTGCAGCTGGCGTGCAGCCACGCCGTGCGGCCGTCGGCGGTGCGCAGCGAGAGGAACGCGTTGTCGTCGACTGCCATGTCCCAGAAGTACGTCGCGGCGTGGCCCTCGACCGTCGGGAATTCCCCCAGGAACCAGCCGGCGAGATCGATCAGGTGTACGCCTTGGTCGATCAGCTCGCCGCCACCCGATAGGGCGGGGTCGGCGCGCCATTCGCGGTCATAACCCTTGCGGCCGCCGTGTCCGTAGCGTCCACGCAGGAACATGAGCTGACCAAGCGCGCCGGCGTCGACCAATTCGCGGGCCTTGAGCATCGCCCCGTGAAAGCGGTGGTTGTAGCCGAGACGAACCTTGGCCCCGGTGGCCCGCGCTGCCTCGGCCACCGCGCGGAGCTCCGTCGCGTTGAGGCCCCCCGGTTTTTCCACCAGCGCATGCTTGCCCGCGCGGACCGCCGCGAGAGCCAGCGGTGCGAGCGACGCGTTGAGCGTGGAGATGATGACGGCCGTCACGCGCGGATCGGCGAACACCCGCGTGGCTTCGGTGACCGGGGTGCAGCCGGGCACTTCAGCTGCGAGGGCAGTGGCGCGCGCGGCATCAAGATCGCAGGTGTAGAGCAGCGGCGCCTTGGGCCCGAGGGCGAGTACCCGCTTGCGGCCGATGAGTCCGCAGCCGATCACGGCAAATTGGGGTTGCTCGGTTTCGGCGCGATTCATTGCGTCGGCATTGATGTCGAAGGCGAAGCCAAGCGCGACGGGTAGGCAAGTGACGTTTTCCCCGGCGCCTCGGCCCGTGGCTCCATGAGGAACTGGCGCGAGCGCGTGCTGGTTGCCGCGCTGTGCGCGGCGGTGGGTTGGTTTTACGTCTGGACGGTGCGTTCCAGCGGGGACCCGTGGAGATTCGGGCTCGAGCAGCGCGATTACTACAACCTGCTCATCGACGGGTGGCTCGACGGCCAGTTGCACCTGAAGGTCGAGGTCCCGGAGGCGCTGCTCAAAATCAAGGATCCCTACGACCCGACCCAGCGCCCGCCGGGGCTGGCGCTGCATGACGCGTCATTCTTCCGGGGGAAGTACTACGTTTACTTCGGTGCGGCGCCGGTGGTGACGCTCATGCTGCCTTTCCGTCTGTTGGCCGGCATCGACCTGCCGCTGGCGGTGGCCGTGCTGGTTTTTGTTTTCGGCGGATTCCTTGCCTCCGTCGCGCTGCTGCTGGAGGTGCGCCGCCGTTATTTTCCGGAAGCGGGGGCGGGGATCGTCGCTTCGGGAATCCTCGCGGTCGGGCTCGCGGGGCTGGGGCCGGTGCTGCTGCGCCGCCCGCATATGTGGGAGCTACCGATCGGCGCGGGCTCCTTTTTCGCGCTCCTCGCGCTGTTCTGCGTGTGGCGAAGCCTGCACCGCGCGGGTCCGGCGCTCGTGCGCGTGTTGGGCGACCGACCGGACGGCCCGCCGGGCGCGGGACCGCTGCTTCCCGCCGATCGGCGGAGTCGCGCCTGGTGGTTCGCCGGCGCGGGGTTATGCCTGGGATGGGCAATCGCCTCGCGTCCCACGTACCTGATCGCCGGTCCGATGCTGGCGGTCCCGCTCATCGTTTGGTGGCGGGAGGAGCGGCGGTTGCCGTGGTCGCCCCTGCTGGCGGCGCTGGTGCCGTTGCTGCTGATCGGTTCGGCGATGGCGTGGCATAACCACGCGCGCTTCGGCCATCCGCTCCAGTTCGGCCAGGCCTACCAGTTCAGTTTGGATTACGAGTCGAAGATGGCCCACTTCCGACTCACGCACGCCCCTTTGAACCTATGGCGCTACTTCTGGTCGCCGGCGGAATGGGCGCCCGCTTTCCCGTTCATCCGTCCGGCTGACCTGCCGCCGAAGCCGCCGGGTTACGGCGGGCACGGTGATGTCTACGGCCTGTTCACGAATCTCCCGTTCACGCTTTTCGTCCTCGCCGCCCCGCTGGCGTTCTGGCGACGCGCCCCGCACGAACGCGTGGCGTTGGTTGCCTGGCTGGGGACGGCGGCACTGCTGTTCGTCGCGATCGCCGGCACCCTGGTCCATTTCTTCGGCTCGCTGGCTCGCTACCAATGCGACTTCGCACCGCCGTTCGTCCTGCTCGCCGCGGTCGGCGGGTTGGGCTTTCACCGCTGGCTGGTAACGGTTCTGCCCCGCGTGGGATCAGGGGTCGCCTCCGGCGCCGGTTTCGGGGCCGCGGTTTTATCGGGCGCTTTCGCGGTCCTCTACAGCCTGCAGTTCGACGGTCTCTTCCAGGAGAGAAACCCCGACGCCTGGCGGGAAATGGCGCGCCGTTTCAACACACCCGCGGCGGTTGGGGAAAGCTGGGTCGGGGTGAAGCACGGGCCGCTCGAGATCCGTGTCACGATCGAGACGGCGCCGGCCGGCTCGCGTTCGCTGCTCGCCGAGTTTGGCCGCGCTCCGTCCTTCGAGCGTCTCTGGTTGGTGCACACGAGTGACCGGCAGCTCGCGGTCGAGGTGGAGGCAGCCCACGGTCGCCGCGTGGCGTCGCCGCCGTTGGCCTTCAAGCCCGGAGGCATCCACACGGTCCGCGTGGAGACCGGTGCCTTGCTCCCGCCCGGTGAGCATCCGGTCTGGGGCCGGCTCTCCGCGGCCGGGACAGCCGCCGTTTTACGGCGCCTCCGTTTGTCGTGGGACGCGGTCGAGGTGATGGATGTCTCGCCGTGGTTCGGCGGGACCGAGCCGGGGGCTGCGGTTCGGCTTGGCTCGGCGGAAAAGACTGCCGGCCGGGTGCGCGTCGTCGGGATTGTGCGTGACGGAGCGGCGCTAACCGGCCTCCGGGCCGGCGCGGCGGTCGCGGGGGGTGAAGCCGCGCGGCGTTTCAGCCCGCACGGGGACGTGGAATTGCGCCTGACGCCACCGTCGGCCCCTGTGCCCGGGACGCGGGACCCCCTTTTGGTGACCGGTCGGCCGGGCCGTGGGGATTTCGTCGGCATCGAGTACGGAGAGCGCGGCCTGGCCCGCTTCTTCGTGGATCATTGGGGGCAGCCCGGACGCTTCAGCCCGCCGGTCCTGTTGCCGGCGGGGCGTCCGATGGTGGTGCGGATCACCACCCAATCCCTGCGTGAGCCCTCCGCCTCGTGGCAACCCCGTCACGTCACGCGCGGCGACTTGCGCGTGGAGATCGACGACCGCGAGGTCTGGCGCGAGCCGGCGGAACTCTTCGTGGTCGATCCGGTGGAGGTGGCGGTGGGAGTGAATCCGATCGGCGGTACCTCCTGCGGCCCCGCGTTCACCGGTCAATTGCATGCGGTCGCCTGGGGCCGGCGGCCGCGTCCTTGATTGCGGTTGCCGGTGGCCCTTCGGCGGGTTGCGCTCCACCATGGTTCGCTTCGCCCTGCCTGCTCCCGAGACGCGCCGGCGCGTCGTGCGCTTTCTCGCCGTGGGCGGCGGCTCGGCCGCCGTGCAGTTCGCGGTGCTCGCGTTGCTGCGCAACGCGATGGGTGAGACGACCGCCTTTTCGATCTCGTGGGTTGTGTCGACCGCCACCCACTACCTCGCCAACCGCTTCTGGGCGCTGCCGAGCGCGCGGACCGATGCGGGGAAGCAATTCGGCGAATACCTGGTCGCGGTCGGCCTCAGCTACGTGATCAATCTGGCCGCGTTCAAAGCGTGCACCGTCTGGCTCGGGCTCGGCGTGATGTGGGCCGCGTTCTGGGCCATCCCGCCGTCGACCATCGTCGTCTTTCTGATCCTGAACTACCGCGTGTTTCGCGGCGGGCGTGGCGCCGGCCAATAACGCAGTGCGTTAAGAGGGCCCGGGGGAGGGGCTTTTTCAGCCGGCGTTCTTCTTTTCCGGTTGGTCGAGAAAGTCGGCGAGGTCGGGAATCTCCTTCACGCGCCGGCCGCCGGAGCGGCGTGCGAGGTAGGGGTCCTCGGCGGGGGCCGCCAGCACTTCCTCGTCCTCATCCCCCTCCGCGCCTTCTTCGATTTCGCCGCCTTCCAGGTCGGTCACGACCCAATCCTGTTCGTCGTCGAAGATCTGCGTCAGGCGCCGCGCCTGCGGCTCCAGCAGCAAGGCGGGATTCTTGACCCGGCCCGCCTTCACCGTCTCGAACAGGCAGGGCAGGTGCTGGGTCCGGAAATGTTCCAGAAAGCCGCTGAGCCAGCGGTTCTCCACGCCCTCGCGGCGGTTCAGCAGAACCACATCGGAGAAATGGATGCAGGCATCGTACCACGCGAGCAGCGCGGGGTGGCGGGAGGCGAGGGTGCAGTCGATGACGCAGAAAACGCGGGCGACGGCCGCGTGGTTGCCCTCCAGCCAGGCCTTCACCGCTTCGAGTTGGTCGACGGGGTTGCGGCGACCGTCCATGACGAGGAAGAGGGGACCCGAGACCGAGGGCTTTTCCACGGCGATCAGGGCCGGGGGGCCAGGTTGCCAGGTCCACCGCGGTCCCGGCGGTAGGCTGGCGTCGAGCGGATGCGGGTCCTCGGTGGCGGGAAGAAGCACTGCCGGCTGGTCCCCGGGCGCGAGCCCGTCGGTGATCAGGTCGGTGAGCAGTTCCCGGCGGCCGGAGCCGGCGGAGCCGAGGAAAAGATAGACGGGCGTTTTTTCCGGAGACATCGTTGAGCGGGCGGTCGGGCCCGGCGAGCGGAGCAGGTCCGCTCAGAATCCGAACGTGCGGTTCTGGGCGTGATGCCGCAGCCAGTGATCGGCGAGGACAAGGGAGGCCATGGCCTCGACGATGGGCACGGCCCTCGGCACGACGCACGGGTCGTGGCGGCCGCGCCCGGTGAGTTCCGTGGCGGCGCCGGTGCGGTCGACGGTGCTCTGCGGCTGCATGATCGTGGCGGTGGGCTTGAAGGCCACGCGGAAGAAAATCTCCTCGCCGTTGCTGATGCCGCCCTGGATGCCGCCGCTGCGGTTGGTGCGGGTGCGCACCGCGCCGGCGGAACCGGGCTCGAAGGCGTCGTTGTGCTCGCTGCCCTTGAGGCGGGCCCCGGCGAAACCGCTGCCGATCTCGAATCCCTTGGTCGCCGGCAGCGAAAGCATCGCCTTGGCGAGGTCGGCCTCGAGGCGGTCGAAAACCGGTTCCCCGAGACCCGTGGGCACGCCGCGGATCCGGCATTCGATCACGCCGCCCACCGAGTCGCCGTCGGCGCGCACCTGCTTGATGCGCTCGATCATCCGTTCCGCGGTGGGTCCGTGGGGGCAACGCACCGGGTTGGCCTCGACTTCGGCCAGCGAGGGGAACTTCGCAAGGGCGTCCGCGGGCACGGCGATGTCATGCACGGCGGTGAGGTAGGCGCGCAGCTCCACGCCGCCGCCGAGGGCGAGCAGCTTGCGGGCGATCGCGCCGGCGGCGACGCGGCCGACGGTCTCGCGGGCGGAACTGCGCCCGCCGCCGCGGTGGTCGCGGATGCCGAACTTGGCCTCGTAGGTGTAGTCGGCGTGGGACGGCCGGAACTTGTCGCGCATCTCGTCGTACGCGCCAGGCCGCTGGTCGGCGTTGCGCACGAGCACGGAGATCGGCGTGCCGGTGGTGCGGCCCTCGAAGAGGCCGGAAAGGATCTCGACGCGGTCCTCCTCCTTGCGCGGCGTCACGATGTCGCTCTGGCCGGGCCGGCGCCGGTCTAGCTCCGTCTGGATCTCCGCCGCGTCCAGCGGCAGCCGCGGCGGGCAGCCGTCCACCACCGCTCCCACGGCGGGGCCGTGGCTCTCGCCCCAGGTGGTGACGGTGAAGATCTTCCCGAACGTGTTCGGCATAGGCTGGCGGAAGGCGAAACCCTGCGCCCGTGCATGGCGACGGAAAAACGCGTCCGCGCCGCCGCCGGTCATCAATCCCCCGCTTGGGAGAAGTCGCGGGCGTTCACCCGGGCTCCCGACGCGGTCGGCCGCGATTTTTTATTTCCCTGCGGCCGGCGGCAGGGAGGGCGATGCCGGCGGTCGGCGGTTCCTTGGGCCTTGGTTGCCCGGGCGCGGAGAAAACGCCGGGTTGCGGGCAGCTGGTGCGCGGGACCGCTCAGGTTCCGCGTCTTTTCACGCCGAAATGCGCGAGCACGTTGCGCAGAAGCCCGGCCATCCTGGCGTCGACCGAGAGCACCCAACCGGACCCGATCGCGGCGGCGTTGAAGACGCGGCCGCCGGCGGGGCGCTCCCAGTAGATCATCTCGCCGCCTTGGTCGCTCTGCGGCTTGATACGGCGGAAGAAGTAGTCGAACGCGCTGCCGCCTTTTTTCCAGAAGACCTGTCCGTTCGCGAGCAGCGTGATCCCGGCGGGGTCTGGCGGCACGCGTCCACCCTCGGGCGGAGGTTCCTCCTGCAGGCGCAGGAAAGTGGACGGCCGGATGTCGAACTCGTGGGCGTTCGCGAGCCGGATTCCGTCGCCGGCGGAACCGAAGGTGTCGCCCGGGCGGAGGCCGAGGTCCTCGGGTTGGCGGAACAGGAAATGGTCGGGCTGGCTGACAACATACGGGCCGAATTGCTCGGGCGCGCCCGGCGAATTGAAGCCGAGGCAGTCGAGAGCGATGAGGTCGACCCCGGGGAATCCGCACTCGCGCAGCATGCCGCCGCGCAAACCATCCTGGCTGTGCCACGTCTCGCCGCGCCGCGCGGCCGGCACGCGCTGGCCGGCGGCGTCGGCCTTGCGGCACTCCATCACGGTGCCTGCGGCGTTGAACGACACGCGCCAGAAGACCGAGTTGCCGCTGAGCACGACGAGGTTCCCGCCGGCGCGCAGGTAAGCGTCGGTGCCCCGGTACATCGGGAGCGACCAGTACTCGTTGTGGCCGGTGACGAGCATGGCGGCGTAGCCGCGCGGGAGGGATGGGTCGCGGTGAAGGTCGAGGTCGCTGACGAGGTCGTAGGCGTAGCCCTGCTCCTCGAGCCAGACCTGCGTGAAGCGCTCCGCGCGCGCGAGGTGGCTGTACTTGGTCGGTCCGCCGTAGAGCACGTACGGCCCCGCCGCCGGCCAAGGCATGCGCAGGCCCATCTGGTAGGTGCCCTGCCCGTTGGCATGATCGCGGTAAAAGTTGTACGCCGGCAGCCCGCGGGCGTCGCGCTCGATGCCGCCGGTGCCCCAGATCTGGTGGCGCGCCTCCGGGGTGAGCGCGAAGGGCGTGCCGCTGTAGGCCCGCCAGGTGTTGGTGGCCGCGATGAGCAGCAGCGGGGCGCGCTTCTTTCCCGCGGCGCGCCGCACGATGAAGGTGCAATGGTACTGGCGGGGCTTACCCTCCCACTCGAAGTCGAACCGGGCGACGAAGAACCCGCTGCGCGCGGCCGCCGGCGAGGTCCAGCGGTGCGTCACGTTCCAGCGGCAATCGTACAGGTCGTCCGAAGCCAGCCTCAGGCCGTGCCCGCGCCTCGCGTCCTTTGCCGGGTCGTACGGTCCGAAGCGGGGAACTTCGGCGGCGAACGAGGGGCCGCCGATCATCCAGGTGGCTTGGTTGACGATCACGCCGTGGCGGCCGGCACCCGAGACATCGGCCACGCGCTCGCCCTGCTCCTCCGTGAGCGGCCAGGCCCCGAGCATGCCGGCGCCTCGGGCGGAGGTGAGACCGCCGTCGGCGAAACGATCGGCGATCTCCGCGGTGGACAGCGCGCGGTCGTACACCGCGGGCTGCGCGATGTCGCCGTCGAGGAAACGCGTCGCGGCGCCGGCCTGCCCCATCGCGCCGAGGCGCAGGGGATGCCGGCCGGGCACCAACTGTCCCGCGAACGGCCATGCACCCGCCTCGCGGCCGTTGACGTGCACGCGTTTGGTCGCGCCGTCCCAGATCGCCACGACGTGGTGCCACTCGTTGCGTTTCAGCACGCCGGCGGCCGTGCGGTGGATGACCTTCTCGTCGGGCGAAACGCCGTCACCGAGAAAGAAGCCGACGTAACCGTCTGGTCCGACGCCGAGCGCGAAGCCGTCGTCGGCGTCCTTGTCCTCCTGCGTGATGACGCCCTGCAGCACCTTGAGGTCCCAGGGCCGCACCCAGCATTCGAGGGTGAGCGCGCGCCGCGGGCCCTCGATGCCGCGGGCGCAAGTAACGTAGGAACCCGGATGGACCGGTTGCGGGTTCGCCGGAAAGGAGCCGAGATCGGTGAGCACCTCGTCGCCCGCGGGGTCGTCGACGTCGCGGCCGAGGCGGCAGATCGACAGGCGGTACGGCACGCTGGTGCTCACGCACAGCTCGAGTGTCCCGCCGGCGGCGATCGAGTGTTCGAGCGGATACGCGTGCACGCCGGGCACGGCGAGGGCGCGGTGCGGCGGCGGGGAGGCGGGCGTGGACGAAAGCGCCGGCGCCGTGGAACAGCCCGAGGGTAGCAAAGTAACCGCACTGCTGGCGGCGGCCGTGGCGCCGGCGTCGCGCAGGAAGCGGCGGCGCGAAACCGCGCGTTCCCCGCTCATGCTTTCTTCGTCGCCGGGGTTTTCGCCTGGGGTTTCGCCGGGGCGGGGGCGGGTTTGTCGTCTAGGTTTCGCTCTAGCGCGGCCGGGTCGAGGTCGACCTGCACGCCGCCCGCGGGGACCGGCAGGCCGGCGCTCCACAGGATGCCGTTGAGGACGAGCGTGCGCTGGCTCGGGTAGGACCAGCTTTTATGAAGATCCGCGCCGGTGAACCCGAAGCCGCGGCCGCCGTCCGGCCGCTGGTGCGCCCAGGCGATCACCTCGGCGCGGCCGGCATGTTTGCGGGAGTCGGCGGTCGAGCGCGACTTGTCGGGCACGGCGCCGCGCAGCAACGGGGTGACTCCCGCGGGGGCGAAGTGCAGGTTATAAAGCCAGCCGTCGGCGGGAGCCGCGAAGGGTTTCACACCGCGGGTCACCTCGTGCGCGGCGATGTCGTTGAACTCCATGTCCCAATGGCCGCGGCTGCCGATGTCGCTGTGGAAGACCGCGCCGAGCCAGCCCTTGATCGCCGTTCCGTCCGCCCCGAGGGGGAAATCCATGGCTTGGTGAAGTAAAACGAGGCCGGTGCCGCTGGCCATCAGGCGGGAGAGGCCGGCCCAGCGCCGCGGTTCGGCGAACGGCTGTTTGCCGCCGCCGTCGCCGAAATAGACGACGCAGCGCGCGCCCTCGAGGACGCGTTCATCCTTTGGCCAGCCGCGCGCCATGACCGGCCAGACGCCGGGCTGGGCGCGCAGCCAGTCCATCAGCAGCGCGCACCCCGCGAAATACTCGTGGGCCATCGGCTTGCTGCTGGGCGTGCCGGCTAGGATCACGATTTTGACGAGTCCCGGCCGCGGGGCATCGACCTCGAGCGGTACGCCGGACTGGTCATACGACGGTGCCGCGGCGAGTGGTACGAGGGCGGTGAACAACGCGAGCAGGGCAGGGGGTGTGCGCATGGGAAAAGTGAAAGCTTTCGGCGGGGTATCTTCGCCCGAAACCAATCTGCCGGCGCATGCCGGCGACCGGCGTTGGAAGATCAAACCAGAATGTCGTGCACGACGCGGCCGTGGACGTCGGTGAGGCGGTAGTCGCGGCCGTCGTGGCGGAACGTGAGGCGCTCGTGGTCGAGGCCCAGCTGATGCAGGATGGTCGCGTGGAGGTCGTGCATGTGGACCTTGTTCTCCACGGCGAAGTGGCCGAACTCGTCGGTCTCGCCGTAGGCGAAGCCGGGTTTGAAACCGCCGCCGGCGAGGAGGACGGAAAAGCCGGTCGGGTTGTGATCGCGGCCAGTGCCGTTCTTTTCGGCGTAGGGTGTGCGGCCGAATTCGCTGCCCCACCACACGATGGTGTCCTCCAGCAACCCGCGCGCCTTCAGGTCGGCGAGCAGACCCGCGACGGGTTTGTCGACGCGTACGGCGTGGTCCTTATGCTTGGGCAGATTGGAGTGCTGGTCCCAGGCCGGGTTGTTGGTGTTGTCGGAGTAATTGACCTGGATGTAGCGCACGCCGGCCTCCGCGAGGCGGCGGGCCATCAGGCATTGGCGGCCGTAGTCGTCGGTGGGTTCCTCGCCGATCCCGTAGAGGGCGAGCGTGGCGGCCGACTCGCGGGAAAGGTCGAGGACATCGGGCGCGTGGTTCTGGAGGCGCCACGCGAGCTCGTAGGAACTGGCGAGGGCCTCGAGCTCGCGGTCGCCGGGGCGGGCGCGGAGCTGCTCGCCGTTCAATGCGCGGATGAGCTCGAATTGACGCTGTTGGGCCGCGGCGGAGAGGTCAGGGTGCCGGACGTTGCGGAGGGCAGCCTCGACGGCCTTTTGGCCCGAGCGTCCGATCGCAGTGCCCTGGAAAACCGCGGGCAGGAAACCGCTGCCGTAATTGCGCGGCCCGCCGTTCGCCATCGTCGGGCTGAGGGCGACGAACGCCGGGAGGTTCTCGCTCTCGGACCCGAGTCCGTACGTCACCCACGAGCCCATCGAGGGCCGGATCTGGTTCGTCGTGCCGGTGTGGAGAAAGAGGGTGGCCGGACCGTGCGCGACGCCCTCGGTGTGCATCGATCGCACGACGCAGTAATCGTCGGCGTGGCGCGCCATGTGCGGAAACAGCTCCGAGACCCAGCGCCCGCTCTGGCCGCGTTGGCGGAATTCCCACATCGGCTTCATCACCCGGCCGGTGGCGCCCGCGCCGGTCTTCGCGATCGCGCGCTGGTCGAGGAACTCGAGCATCCGGCCGTCGTTGGCGTAAAGGGCGGGTTTGTAATCGAAGCTGTCGAGGTGGCTCACGCCGCCGCCCATGAAGAGGAAGATGACGCGCTTGGCCCGCGGGCGGTGGTGGCCGGCCCGGGCGGCGACCGGGTTCGTGCCGCGGGTCGCGGCCTGCGCCGCCATGCCGGCGAGGGCGAGGAAACCGAAGCCGCACGCGACACGGCTGAGGGCTTGCCGGCGGGAAAGGGGGAGGGGTGACGTCATGGGGCGGGGCTCAATCGAGGTAACGGAAATCGGCGCTGGCGAAAAGCGCCTGGTGCAATTGCGACCACTGCGCCTCTCGCGCCTCTCCGCCGGGCGCGCCGGCGAGGAAATCGAGCGCGACGGCCCGCTCCTGTTCCCGCGGGGGCCGGCCGAGGACGGTGCGGTACGCGTGCGCCACGCGCGCGTCGTCGGCCGCGTCCGGCGTCTCGCGCCGCGTGCGTTCGGCGGCGTGGCGCGCGTGCTCGATCACGAAGGGATGGTTCAGCATGAACAGCGCCTGCGGAGCCACCGTGGTCGCGCCACGGCGGGCGAGCGGCGCGTTGATGTCGGCGAAGTCGAACACTTCGAAGAGCTCCGGACGGCGGTTGCGGAACGCCGGCGTGTAGACGCTGCGGCGGACGTCGGTGAACACGTAGCCGTATTCGCTCGCGGGCGTGGTTGCGCCGAAGTTCGGGCCGCCGCGCGCTAGGTCGAGCCGGCCGGCCGCCAGCAGCAGCGCGTCGCGGATCTCCTCCGCCTCAAGCCGGCGGCGCTTGGTGTGCGACAGCAGGCGGTTGTCGGGATCGCGTTCCGACGCCCCGGGCCCGGGCAGCGAGGAGAGTTGGTAGACGCGCGAGAGCATGATCTCGCGCACCAGGGTCTTCACCGACCAGCCGCCCGCCGTGAACCGCAGCGCCAGATGGTCCAGCAGCTCCGGATGCGTCGGCGCCTCGCCCGTCGTGCCGAAATTGTCCACCGAGCGCACCAGCCCTTCGCCCAGCAGCCAGGCCCACACGCGGTTCACCGTGACGCGCGCCGTGAGGGGATTGTGTTCACTCGCGACCCAGTCCGCCAACTCCCGGCGGCCGCTCTCGTCGGGCCGGAACCGCGGGGCCTCGCCGTGGTGGGCGACCGCCAGGAATCCGCGCGGCACTTTGGGGCCTAGGTTGCGCGCGATGCCGCGCACGCGGATCTCGGTGTCACCGATCTCCCCGGCGGCCTCGCGCACGCTCATCGTCAGCGGACGCTTGGGTCCGGAGGCGGTGAGCTTTTTCAACTCGGCTTCAACCCGGCGCAGGTCGGCGGCGCGTTTGTCGGCTTCGGGATCAACCTTCGCGGCTACGGGCGCCGCGGGCGAAGCCGCTTCGGTGCGGGCATCGATGGGCAGCAGCTGCAGGGCGTCGACGACCACGAAGCCGTCGGTGCCCTCGTTGGACACCAGCACGTAACCCTGGCCGTCCTTCTCGAAACGGAACTGGCCGAGCGAGAGCAGGCGTTCTCCGGCGGGCGGGTCCTTTCGTTGGTTGACGGTGATCGTGACCTCGCCGTCGGCATGGAGGATGGTGACGGGCACGTTGGTCGCGCGGTTGGTGCCGGCGGTGTAACCGAACCGCACTTCGTATCGCCCCGTGCTCGGCACGGCGGGGGTGAAGGAGATGGTCTTCTCACCTTTGCCCTCGTTGGCGTCGGACAGGTAGCCCTCACCGACATAGCCGGGGGTGGTCTGCGAGTTTTTCCACGCGCCCACGACACGGGCCTGGGTTTCGTCGAGCACGAGGCCCGGCAGGTCGCCAGGCGGAATGCTGCGGGACTTTTTCGCGGCGGGCGCCTTGGTGGCCGCGCGGAGGCGGGCGGCCTGTTTCTCCAATGTGGCGACCTTCGCCTCGTGCGCAGCCAGGGCCTTCTCCTCCTCCGCGGCGAGCGGCAGCGTGGCGTCAACCCACCGGGCGACGTTGTCGGTGTAATTATGAAGCGTGTGCGTGCCGCGCAGGATGCCGGCGAGGCCGTAATAATCCCGCAGCGTGACCGGATCGAACTTGTGATCGTGGCACCGGGCGCAGCTCAGCGTCATGCCGAGGAAGGCCTTGCCCAGGGTGTCGAGCTGCTCGTCGACGACGTCCATGCGCAGCTGGTCCTTGTTCTGCTCCTCGTAGTTCGTCGGCCCGAGGGTGAGGAAGGCCGTCGCCGTGAGCCGCCGCGCACGCTCCGCCGGGTTGGCGGCGGGCAGCAGGTCGCCGGCGATCTGCTCGCGGATGAATTCGTCGAAAGGCAGGTCGCGGTTCACCGCGTCGATCACATAGTCCCGGTAGCGCCAGGCGTCCTTGAACAAAAGCGTGCGCCCGCCGCCGCTCGACTCCGCGAAACGCGCGACGTCGAGCCAGCGCCGGCCCCAGCGTTCGCCGAAATGCGGCGACGCGAGCATCTCGTCCACCAGCCGCGCGAAGGCCGCGGGGCCGGGATCGCGCTCAAACGCGGTGATCTGCGCCGGCGAGGGCGGCAGGCCGAGCAGGTCGAACGACGCGCGCCGCAGCAGCGCCGCGGGCGCGGCGTCGGGCGCGGGCGCGAGGTCCCTGTCCTTCCAGCGCGCCGCGATGAAACGGTCGATCTCGGTGCGGGCCCAGCCCGCGGCGTCGGTTGCCGGCGTCGCGGGCCTTGCCGCCGGGATAAAGCTCCAGAACCGCCGGCCTTCCTCGACCGTCATCGCGCGCCGTCCCGCTGTCACCCCGGCGACCGGTGCCGGCGTGGCCGGGGCGGGCGCGCCGCGGCGCACCCACTCCTCGAGTAGCGCCACTTCCTGCTTCGGGAGCGCCGACTTCGGTGGCATCGCCTCGAATTCCAGCTTCGTGTACCGGATCGCCTTGATGAGCGGACTCTCGTCGGGCTTGCCGGGAATCACGGCGGGCCCCGAGTCACCGCCGCGCAGCCAGCCCTCGGCGTGGTCGAGCCGCAGGCCGGCCTTCACCTTTTTGTCCGCCGCGTGGCACTCGTGGCAGCGTTCGATCAGCACCGGACGGATCTTTTTTTCGAAGAAATCGACCCCGGCCTCGTCCGCCTTCCCCGTCGTCGCGGCCGCCGCGAGCAGCGCGCAGGCGCGCACAAGGCGTCGGGAAAAAGCGGTCGCGGTCATGGGGTGGATCCGGCGGGGTGGGGCTGCGGGGAAGAAAAAAGGATGCTCCCACGTCGTACGCAAGCGGCCAGATTGAGCCCGCTTCGACGCGGTTTATGAACTCCGCCTCTCTCTCCCCTCCGTTTGCTCCTGTTGAGTCCTGTTTTTCAACAGGAGGTAACAGAGGTAACGGAGGACGAGGATAAATCAGGTAGGCGGCCGGAAGCCGCGTCGCGACTCGCTGTCGCTCAGGGCGGCAGGCCCTTGGCGAGCGCCGCGTTGATGCGATCAGTGATCGCCCGCATGCGCGCGCGCACCGCGGCGGCGTCGACGGTCAGGACGCGCCGGTCCTCCATCACGATGCGGCCGTGGATGATCGTGGTGCGCACGTCGCGCGGGCTGGCCGCGTAAACCAGCGCCGCGTACGGGTCGTGCAGCGGCACCATCGCGGTGCTGTCGGTGTCGACGAGGATGACGTCGGCGAGTTTGCCCGGCTCCAGCGAGCCCAGCCGGTCCTCGAGGTGCAGCGCGCGGGCGCCGCCGCGGGTGGCCATTTCGACCACGTCGACGGCGGGCATCACGTTGCGGTCCCGGCGGTCGAGCTTGTGGACCTTCGCCGCGTAACCGAGCTGGCCGATGATATCGAGGGTGTTGCCGCTCATCGGTCCGTCGGTCGCGAGGCCGACGCGCACGCCGGCCGCGAGCATCTTGGTGACGGGCGCGACGCCCTTCGCGGACTTTATATTGGCGACCAACGCGTGGGCGACGCCGGCGCCGCTCGCGCGGAGGAGCTCGATGTCGGCGTCATCGACGAAGATGCAGTGGGCGGCGACCAGCCGGCGGTTGAGCAGTCCGACAGACTCCAGGTGCTGGACCGGCGTGCGGTTGTGGTCACGGCGCAGGTTGGCGATCTCGTCGGTCATCTCCGCGACGTGCATCAGCACCGGTACGTCGAGTTCCTCGGCCAGACGGGCGATTTCGCGAAGGCGGTCGGGCTCGACGGTGTAGGGCGCGTGCGGCGCGAAGGCCGGCGTGATCAGCGGGTCGCCGCGGTGGTCGGCGATGAAACGTCGCGCGCGGGCGATGCCGCCGTACGGCTCGGGGGCGTCGGGCGCGGGGAAGTTGACGATCGTCTGTCCCAGTACGCCGCGCATGCCGGCGAGGCGGGCGGCGCGGGCGACCTCCTCCTCGAAATAATACATGTCGGCGAAGGTCGTCACGCCGCCCTCGATCATTTCCACGATGCCGTGGAGCGCGCCCCAGTGCACGATCTCGCGGTCGACGAAGTGCTTCTCCAGCGGGAAGATGAAGCGCCGCAGGCGGTCGGGCACGTCGTCGCCCAGCCCGCGGAAGACGGTCATGGAGGCGTGCGTGTGGGCGTTCACCATGCCCGGCAGTACGAGGGCTCCGCGTGCGTCGAGGGTGCGGCGCGCGGCGAAACGCGCCGCGAGCTCGGCGCCACCGACCGCGACGACGCGTTCGCCGCGGATGGCGACCACGCCGTCGCGGATCACCTCGCGGCGCTCGTTCAGGGTCAGCACGTGGCCGCGTACGATCAGCAGGTCGGCGGGCTCGGGTTGGGCGGCGGCCTGGGTCGGGAGGAGGGCGGCGAGCATCATGACGGCGGCCGTCGAAAGATTTCTCATGGGCGAGAGCAGAGATCGACAAACAGGTCGCGGAAACGCGGGACGTCGAGCGCGAGCTGAACTTCGGCCGCGGTGCCGGTCGCGCCGGGCGAACCCGCGGGCCGGTGCAGCGTTTCACCCCAGGCGGCGTCCGGGATTGTCTCGACGTCGAGGTGATGGCGCTCGGTGCGGGTGACGAGGGTCGGGTCGATCCAGGTGGCGGCGGCGACCTCGTCCCACATGGGTCGATCGCGCCGGCCGAAGCGGTCGAGGTACGCGGCGAGCGGCGTGCCGGCGCGGGCGATGCGCGCGAAGAGGTCGGGGGTGGCGCGCTCGTTCTGGGAGATATCGATCGGCGCGCAGACGAGCCGGCGCCACGGGGCGCGGAGGACGGTACGCGCCGCCTCGGGATCGAAGCGCAGGTTGAACTCGCGGCGCGGGTTCTGGACGAACTCGCGTGCCGCCGTGGCGGGCGCGAAGGACCCGCCCATGAAGTGAACCTCGCGGATCAGTTCCGGCAGCCGCGGCTCGAGGGCGAGCGCCAGGGCTACGTTGGTGAACGGCGCGCCGCACCAGAGTGAAATCTCCCCCGGGTGCCGGCGGGCGAGGCGCACGATCAGATCGGACGCCGCTTCGGCCGCGGGTGGCGACTTGGGGTTGCCCTCCGGCAGGTCGCACACTTCGCGCGGGTCGGCCCAGCGACCGGGGCGGGCGAGGTCCCAGGCGCCGTTGTAGACGAGTTTGCCGTGGACGGCCTCCCACGCGGCGACCGTCGCGGGCGTGCTCGCGAGCGGCATCTCCGCGCCAGGTGCGACGGGGATTTCCGTGCGCACCATGATCTCGAGAAGCCGCAGGGCATGGCGCACCTGCTGGTCGCGCCAGTGGTCGCCGGTCGGGACGGTGATCGCGAGCACCTCGATTTCAGGGGCGTTCAGCAGCAGCGCGACCGCCTGCAGGTTGGTACCGGCGGGCCCGAGGGTGTCCTGGTCGATGATCACCTTGCGGCGCATGCGGCGCGCATGGCCGCAAAAAGCGCGCCCGGCGCAAAGAAAGAAATTGGCCCGGCGCGGCGGCCGCGGAGAGTGGGGCCGTGGACTACCTGGCGCTGATCGACCGCAGCAAGCTGCACTACAAACGCAGCGATGTGACGCCCATCTTCGCGGATCCCGCGGCGTTCGTCGCGCTGGTCGGGGATCTGGTGGCGCCGTTCCGCGACGACGGTGTGCAACGCGTGGTCGGTACGGACGCGCTGGGGTTCATCGTGGGCGCGGCGGCGGCGCTGCGGCTCGGGGTGGGCTTCGTGCCAGTGCGCAAGGGCGGCAAGCTGCCCGTGAAAAAGGAAACCGCGGTCTTCCGGGATTACTCCGGCGAGGAAAAATCCCTCGAGTTGCGGGCGGATCCGTGGCCGCCCGGCACCCGGGTGCTGCTGGTCGACGAATGGATCGAGACGGGCACGCAGGCGCGCGCCGCGGCGGAGCTGGTCGAGCGCGCCGGTGGCGTCGTCGCGGGCATCGCGGCGATCGCGTTCCGGCGCAACGACCGCACGGCCCCGCTGTGGGCGCGTTACCGCTGTCACGGGCTCTGGCCTGAGCAGCCGTGAGCTTATCGCTTCGGCTGATTCCGAAAAAACCGTTGACTCTCCTCGGGCCGTCTGGGTTCTTGGCCGGCTTTCGTACTTAAGACCGACCATGGCCAACACCAAATCCGCCATCAAAGCCGCCCGCAAGGCCCGGCGCCTCACCGACCGGAACCGGGGCGTGAAGACCCGCCTCAAGACCCTGCGCAAGCGCTTGGATGAGCTGCTGGCCAAAAAAGATGGCGCTGGCGCCAAGACCGCCGCCGCGGCCTACGCCTCCGCGATGGATCGCGCCGTCAAGTCCGGCGTCGTGCACCGCAACGCCGCCTCCCGGGGCAAGGCCCACGCCGCGAAGGCGTTCGCCGCCTGAGCAGTCGGTCCCCGAAAAACCACTTTACACCCCTGATCGCGCTCCGCACGGTGCCGCGGTCGGAACCTAGAACACCATGGGCAACCTGAAGAAGAAACGCCGGCTGAAGATGAACAAGCACAAGCGCCGCAAGCGCTTGAAGGCCAACCGGCACAAGAAGCGCACGTGGCAGAAGTAAGCCTCCGCCCGGCTTCCACCGCTCTCCGCAAACCCGCCCTCCGGCGGGTTTTTTTTCGCCCGTATCGCTCTTTCGGCACGCCGCGCGCCCGTCACGTCGCAAGGGAGTGGCAGCCGAGCAGGCGGGCGTTCGGGGATTCCCCTAGGGATTTGAACTTGTAAGGGGTCGGGACGGCTCGAAATCTCGCGGGCGGGAAAGGGACGGCCAAGCCCCCGCTCCTCCGCCTTCCTTTCTCCGCTTCTCCTCCCCAACCGCGCGCATGTTTCTTTCCCGGAAGGCCAAAGGTTTCTTCGTCAGCCTGAACGAGCATGGGATCCAGATCGCCCGGACGTCCTCACCCACGGCTCCCTTCGCGGTCGAGGAACTCCGTGAGTGTGCCGCTGGTGACGCGGCCGCGCGGGACGCGATGATCAAGCAGGTGCAGGCCGGACGCACCGCCGGCGGTTACGTGGCGGCCGTGGTCGGCGCCCACCCTGCGCGCCGGTTGGTACGGCGCCACACGATCGAGCCCAAACGCGCCAAGGAGCCCGGTTACCTCACCGAGGTTTGCGCGCAGCAGTTCCGCGTCGAGACCGACAAGTACGCCCTCGCGGTCATCAGCGCGGCCGACGGCTCCGAATTCGACCCCGCGGTCGCTTCGGTGAAGGACGTGATCTTCTGCGGGCTGCCCTCGGACGACGTGGTTTCCATCCAGGAGGAACTGCTCGAGGCCGGGATTTACCCGCAACGCCTCGAGCTCGGCTCCGTGGCCGCGCTTGGCGGGCTGGCCGACTCCCTTTCCCACGCGCGGGCTCGCACGCCGGTGCTGGTGGTCGAGGTGGGCGCCGACACGACCCACTCTTTCATTGTCACCGCCTCCGGCGTGGAGGCTTCGCGCCCCATCGCCCACGGGCACGCCGCGATGGTGCCGATTGTGCAGAAGGAGCTTGGCCTGAAGGATGAGGAGGCGGCGAGGAAGCTGCTTTTCTCAAACACCTTCGACTTCTCGGGGCTAGGGCCCGCGTTGCTCAAGCGGCTCGTCGGCGATCTCCAGTCCTCGATCGGTTTCTACGAGGTCCAGACGGGCCAGTCGGTCGGCCAGGTGCTCACCAGCCAGCTGCCGGGCCCGCTGGCGTG
This sequence comes from uncultured Opitutia bacterium, assembly GCA_903900845.1. Lineage (GTDB taxonomy): Bacteria > Verrucomicrobiota > Verrucomicrobiia > Opitutales > Opitutaceae > ER46. The sequence continues at coordinate 3,843 of CAIUOU010000165.1, read as the reverse complement.
GCTGGAGGGCGCCCTGGCCTCTTCGCTCGGCATCCCTGTTTTCCGTCCCGATCCACTGCCATGGCTCGCCAGCCGGCGGATCACCGTGCCCGAAGCCCTGGCCGCCACCGCGCGCGATCCGCGCTGGTTCGGTCTGCTTTCCCTGATGGTTCAAACCAACGCCGCCGATGCCGTCCCTGCTCCGGAAAAAAAGTGAGGAGGCGGCCGCGGCGGTGACGCCGGCCTGGCATCCCAACTTCCGCGATTACCAGAAGCTGCCCGACGTGAAGGTCGTGCGCACCGCGTTCTTCGTGAACGGCGGGGCGGTTTTTCTCGCGCTCGGTCTCGCGGTCTACGTCGCCACGCAGGAGCTGCACCTGCGCGCGCTGGACACGCAGATTGCCGAGGAGCAGGCGAAGATCGACCGCGCGAAGAAAGGCAGCGGGCAGGCCGTCGCGGCGTTCAAGAAGTTCCAGGCCGAGGAGGCGGTGGCGCTGGAGGTCGACGCATTCGTGAAGTCGCGTCCGGCGGTCTCGCCGGTGGTCCGCCGCCTGGGCGAGACGCTGCCGCCGGACATCGCGATCGACGCGCTGGATTTCCAGGCCGACGGGGTGGTGCTGCGTCTGGCGGTGCGGGGCGACGCGGTGGCCGCGAGCGGCCGCGCGACGGCCTATCTCGAGCAGTTGAAGGCCGACAAGGAGCTGGCGCAGTTCTCCGAGTTCATCTTCGCGCAGGCGCCGGAGCGCAACCCGGTCTCGGGCCGGATCTCGGTGCAATTCCGCCTGCGCTACCAGGCCGCCACGGGAGGGAAAAAGTAATGTCCAACGAGGAGGCGCTGCAGTTCATCAAGCGTAACCCGGTCGGCGTGGCCGGGGTCGCGGTCGCCCTCGCGCTCGGGGGCTGGATGTATTTCCGCGGGGACGCGGGCACGGTGCTTGAGGAAGAGCTTTCCCGCCACCAGACCGAGGCGCTGCGACTCGGCAACAATGTGAAGTTCTCCGCGCAGCTCAACGAGCAGCTGGTCGCGCTCCAATCGGCCAACAAGGAGATCGACGCGAGGGTGGTCCGCGCCGGCCAGGTCGGCGCCAACACCCAGTTCTTCTACCAGTTGGAGAGCGAGACCGGAGTGAAGCTGAAGGATCTGCGTCCCGGCCCGGTGCCCGCCCCGGCCAAGGGCGCGAAGTCGCCTTTCATCCCGGTGCCTTTCGCCCTTTCCGCCGAGGGATCCTACGCGCAGCTGCTCGATCTGCTCCGCCGCCTCGAGTCCGGCCCGCGCTACGCGCGCATCGTCTCGGCCTCGTTTTCCGGCTCGCTCGCCAACCGCAACAGCCCGCTGACCCTTTCCCTGAGCGTCGAGCTGCTCGGCCTGCCATGAACCCGCGCCTCCGCCTCCTCGCCGCCGCGCTCCTCGCGGCCGCCGCCGTTCCCGCGCTCCCCGCCGCGTCGCGCGTCGTTTCCGATCTGCAGCCCGCCCCGAAACGCCAGACCAGCGTGGATCTCGCCTCTGGTCTCGCGCGGCGCCCCGCTCCCGGGCCGCTGCCGGGAGATCTCGTCTCGCCTTTCAATCCCCCCGGCTTCGACCGGCCTGAGCCCGCCGCCCGTCCCGCTCCGGCGCCGGCGACACCCGCCTCCGGCGCGACGAATCCCGCCACACCCACACCCGCGCCTGCGGCTCCGGCCGCCGCCGCCACTTCCGCGACCGCCACCCCGCGCGAGACGCTCGAGGCCATCGCCTCCCAGATCACGCCCTCCGGCACCATGATCTTCCGCGGCAAACCCCGCCTTCTCATCTCCGGCCGTCCCTTCGAGGTCGGGACGCGCTTCACCGCCACCTACAACAACGAGGACTACGAGCTCGAGCTCGTCGCCATCGACCGCACCACGTTCACGCTGCGCTACCGCGGCGAGGACGTCACCCGGCCCATCAAACCCGCCCGCTGACATGAAACGCCCGTTCCCGCCGACGCTCCTTTTCGTCCCCCTTGCCCTCACCGTCGGCCGTCTTCTCGCCCAGCAGCCCGCCCCCGCGCCGGCCCCGGATGCCCCGCCGCCCGCCGCGCCGGCTCCCGCCGCCCCCGCGGTCGAGATCAAGTCCGCCGCCGCGCCCGTCACCGATCCCTCCGCGCGATCCCGCGACGCCGGTCGCGACACGCTCTCGGTCGACTTTCCCGACGAGGATATCCGCACCATCCTTCGCAACGTCGCCGATCTCTTTGAGCTCAACATCGTGATGCCCGAGGCCCTGCGCGGGAAGACGACCGTGAAGCTCCGCGATGTCACGTGGCGCCAGATCTTCGAGAACATCCTCCAGCCCGTCGGCTACACCTACAAGGAGGAGGGCAACATCATCAAGATCCTCAGCAACGAGACCCTCGCGCAGGAGCCCGTCTCCACCGAGGTGTTTGTGATCAACGACGCCCGCGCCGCCGACATCATGGCCACGGTCACATCGCTCGTCGACGCCGCCGCCGGCGGCAAGATCGTCGTCGACGCCCGCAGCAACAGCCTCGTCGTCACCGAGCGGCCGTCGCGCATGAACCGCATCCGCGCCATCATCCAGCAGCTCGACCGCGCCACCGATCAGGTGATGATCGAGACCAAGTTCATCGAGGTGACCGACAGCGACGTGAAGAACCTCGGCGTCAACTGGTCTTCCCTCGCCAACTACGAGGTCGCCGCCGGTGGCCTCGGCGGCACCTTCCGTCGCAACCGCGACCAGGTCGGCAGCGGCGGGTTCAACGGCAACAACGCCAACACCGTGAATGACACGCGCGGCACCACCCGCAGCGGCACGACGGGAACCACCAGCGAGTCCGGCACGACCAGCGGTTCCAACCAGTCCTCAGGCTCCAACAACTCCAGCAGCGTCACCTCCACCGGCGGCGTCGTCACCCCGACCTCCACCACCGGCTCCACCGGCACGCTCGGGACCACCGGCACCTCGTCCAGCTCCTCGGGCGCGACCAATTCGGTCACCGACGGCGTGAACAACGCGCTCACCAACACGCTCGACAGCACCTTCAACTCGCTCGCCTCGCTCGTGAACAACGACGGCACCGCGCGCACGCTCAACGCCGTCTTCTCCGCCACCGAGTTCCGCCTCGTGCTCAGCGCCCTGCAGTCGCAGACGCAGGTCAAGATCGTCTCCAATCCCACCGTCGTCACCCTCAACAACTCCGAGGCTGTGATCAACGTGGGCCAGGAGCGCCCGATCCCTCGTTACCAGTACAACCAGCAGACCGGAAACCTCGAGGTCAACGGGTTCGATTTCAAACCCATCGGCGTCATCCTGAAGGTCACGCCGCAGGTGAACGCCGCCGGGCGCATCAAGCTCACCGTCGCCCCCGAGGTCAGCCAGTCGATCAACAACGTCGTCTTCAACGGCAACCAGATCCCGATCATCGACACGCGGAAGACGGCGACGACCGTCTCGCTCGCCGACGGCTACACCATGGGCATCGGCGGCCTGCTCACCTCTTCGTCCTCGGACGGCGGCAACCGCGTGCCGTTCCTCGGCGCCATCCCCGGGATCGGCCGGCTCTTCCGCAGCGAGAACAAGCGGCAGGAGATGACCAACCTCATCATCTTCATCACCGCCAAAACCCTCAGCGCCGACGGCGCCCCGGTGGAGAAGGTGTTCGAGTCCGAGCGCGTCCGCAGCATGAACCTCCGCCGCGAGGAACTGCCCGGCCATCGCGACGGGTCCGACCCGTTCGTGAAGACTCCCGCCGCCAAGGCCCCCGTCGCCAAGTAAGCCCCGACAACCCTGGAGGCACCCATGAAACCTTGGCTCCGCATCCTCGCCGCGGCGGCGGCCGCCCTCGCGTTCGCCGGCCCGCTGGCGGCGCAGACCCTTTCGCCGAC
>CAIUOU010000164.1 GCA_903900845.1 uncultured Opitutia bacterium | reverse complement strand
TGGCCTCGCCGCGAAAGCCCCGGCTATTCGACTGCGAGCTCAATCGCCCCTCGCTGTTGGCCACGGGTTTTCAGCGCGGCTCCGCTCAAACCGAATACCCCTTCGTGATGCGGGGCTTTGGTGTAGCCGAGGCTGTCTGCCTCGGATTACGGCGCGCGGCCTATGGCCGAAGGCGGTTCCGAAGGCAGCGGGCTTTTCACCGCGGATTGCCCAGCGCGGCCCCGCGGCAACCGAAGCGTTGTTCAAGCTAGGTCGCGCTGGGAGAGATGAGGGAAAGCGAGAGCGAGTGGGGAATTTGGCGGAATGAAGCCCGAAAGTCCGAGGGAGCCCGCCTTCCGCGGGTAAACACCCTCGGCTACATCGCAGGCGTTTCTTGACGAAATTCGGTCCGGTACTTCCGGCCGAAGGGCAGCCCGTTTAGCCGCGGCCGCCCACCGCGGACTAGGCGGGGCTCATGACGGCCCAAGGCCCTTCCGAAGAAGGGCTGACTTTTACCCTACCGCAGATTTAGCCGATCGCGCGGATTAATTCGAAGATGGCGGATCCAAGGGGAACCGTGCCGAAAAAAGCGCTTTCCGATCATTGCGCCGAAGGCCACGCGGCTAGCACCGAGATCGTGTCCCGCGTCTTCCTGTCTTCCACGTCCCTCACTCCTTCCTGCTTTCCCCTCCGACGTACTTGCTCGGCTCGGGTTCGGCGTCCGCTTTCCCCTCGTAGGCGTGCACCGACCAGGCGGAGTCGGCCCACAGGGGCAGGTTGTTCCGTTTACCCTCCCAGGTCTCGCGAATCTCCGGGCCGAGCCGCGGGTCGCGGTTGCCCAGCATCAGGCGGTTCAAGGCCGTGTAGGCCACCGCCTCCGGTTTCACGCCGAGCAGTGTCGCGAGACGCTCCACCGCGTCGGATTCCGCCGCTTCGAGATGAATCTTGATCGCCGACATTGTGGCCTCCGTGGTTTGCGGGGCGCGGAAGCGCGCCCGTTGGGACAGTCTAACACTGTCTTCCCGCTTCGGCCCCGCAGCGCTTGCCTATTCCGCGCCGCGGCTTGTCGGTGCCGCCGCAAACGCCGCCGCTTCCCGCGCCAGCCGTCGCCCCGCGCCGATGCAGTTCGCGAGCGAAATGCCGTCGCGGCAATTGCCGCCCAGAAATAACCCGGGCGCCTCGCGCTCCACCGCGGCCATCGTCTCCTTGAACCGCGCATAACCGGGCGCGTACTGCGGGATCGCGCGCGGCCAGCGCTGCACGCGAAAAACCACGGGATCCCCCCGCACGCCGAGCAGGCGCCCGAGTTCGTCCGCCACCAGCGCACGGAGGCCCTCGTCATCCTGCGCGGCCAGCTCCGGCGAGCGCATGCCGCCGACGAACGTGGTCAACGCCACATGCCCGGCCGGGGCGCGCCCGGGAAACAGCGTGCTGGAAAACAGGGCGCCGAGGATTTTCCCGCGCTCCACCTCCGGCATCAGAACGCCAAAGCCGTCCAACGCATGCGCCACTTGTTCCCGGCGATAACCGGTGAACACCGAGACCACCGGCGGGTGTGCGATCGCTCCCAGCGTCCCCAAGCCCTTCGCTTCCGGCCCAACGGAAATCGGCAGCGTCGCGAGCGCGTCCGCCGGCAACGCGCAGACCACCGCGTCGAAGTCCGCCGTCTCTTCGCGGCCGTCCGCCGCGATCCCGAGCCGCCAGTGGCCATCCACGCGCGCCACCTTGCCGACGTGGTGCTTCAACCGCAGCGCATCCCCGAGCCGCGCCGCCGCGGCCGCGGCGATTTCGCCAAGGCCCTCGGGAAACGAGAAGATGCGGCCTTTCGGGCCGCCGGTCGCGTTGCGCCGCGCCAGCGCCCCGCGGATCAGCGAACCGTGCTCCTGCTCGATCGCGAACAGCTTGGGGAACGCCTGCCGCACCGAAAGCCGCCGCGGATCCCCCGCGTAAACTCCGGCCACAAAGGGGTTGATCGCGTAGTCGAGGAACTCCGGCCCCAGGCGGCGCGTGACGAAGTCCGCCACCGTCTCCTCGGTGTCCGCGCGGCCCCGCGGTCGCCAGGGTTCACCCAGCAGGTGCAATTTCGCGCGCACCGAAAACAGCGGCGTGGTGACGAACCCCAGCGGCGATACCGGGAGCGCCATCGGCCGCCCGCCGCGCACGATGTAACGCCGCTTCGCCTCGGGCGAGGCGTAGAGCCGGCGCGTCCCCAGCCCCAGGTCGTCGATGAATTCCGCGATCTCGGTCGTCCCTTCGAGCAGCGAGTTGGGACCGAGTTCCCGCAGCCAGCCGTTCTCGCGCACCGCGGCGACGACTCCGCCGGGCCGCGCCGCGCGTTCGAACACCGTGACGTCCAGTCCCGCGCGCCGTAGCTCCGTCCCGGCGGTGAGGCCGGTCACGCCGCCGCCGATCACGGCCACGCGGGCCGGGCTGGTCGTCGATGTCATCCTCTCCACCCTGCACCCATGCGCGCGCGTCGGCAACGCCCGTCCTGCGCTCGCCCGTTCCTTTCCTGCGGCCCACGCCTCACATCAGCCCGAGTCGGGCCCGGGTGATCGCCAGCGCCGCCACCGCCGCCGACTCCGCCCGGAGTACCCGTCGTCCGAGGTGATGAAACGCGAAACCGGCCGCGCGTAGCGCCGTCCGGTCCGCCGCCGACCACCCGCGTTCCCCACCCACCGCCAGCACCACCGGCCGGCCCGGGGTTAGCAGCGCCGTGCCGAGCGCCGCCGGCGACTCGTAGTTGTCGAGGGCGATCCGGTCACCACCCGCCCCGAGCGCCGCCACCACGTCCGCCAGCGCGCGTCCCCACGTGACCTCCGGCAACACGGTGTCGAACGCCTGCTCCGCCCCCGCGATCAGGTGCCGCCGCCACTCGCCCGACGTCCACAGCGTGCTGCGCGCGTAGCCGGGCTCGGTTTTTTCCGTGACGACAAAGTGTAGCGCCGCCACCCCGAGCGTCGTCGCATCCCGCAGGATGTCCCGCGCCGTCTGCGGCCGCGGCAATCCCGCGAGCAGGGTGATCGCGGCCGGAGCATCGGCGGAGTGGATCGGTTCAAACGCGAAGGTAGCCGACTCCGCCGCCACCGCCGTGAGCCGCGCGCGTCCCCGGTGGCCGTTGATGACTCCGGCGTCGAAGGGTTCGCCCGCGCCGCGCCGCAGAACGTCGAGCACGTGCCGGACGCGGCGGTCGGAGCTGGGAAGGGGGCGGCCGATTTCTCCGGCCTCGAAAAGGACGAGGTTCACGCGGGCTGGTGAGCGAGCTTGACCAAGCGGGGTCGCGGGGAAAGCTCTCCGTGCTGCGCCTCGCGGGCGTAGTTTAGTGGTAAAACTCCAGTTTTCCAAACTGGCCTCGAGGGTTCGATTCCCTCCGCCCGCTCCAAATTCCGCCTATGGCTTGGGTGGAAGCCCCACGGCAGGGGTCTAGGACCTGCCCGCCTCGGGCGTGTTGAGGTTCAGGAACCATGGTGCCTCGGCGGTGGTGATGCGGCGGACGCGCAGGAGGCCGGCGGTGACGGCGGCGTGCAGCAGCGGTTGGAGCGCCCGGTCGCCGCGGTTCAGGGCCGCGCGGGCGAGGGGCAGCATCTTCCGGGGATAGACGGCGGCGAGGGGTTCGAAGATGCGACCTCGGCGTCCCACGACGCCGCGGTTTTCGCTGGCGGAGGCGGCGAGTTCCGCGAGCCAGCGCGCGGGCAGGTTTGGGAGGTCGATCGCCAGCACGGCGACGCGGTCGTGGGCGGCCGCCTCGAGCGCGGCGACGATCCCCGCCAGCGGGCCGCCATTCAGCACCGGATCGCGCACGATGGCCGCGAACCCGCCGGCGCGCAGGGCCCAACGCTGGTCGGGCCGGGCGGACAAAATCAGTTCGCCGGCTCCCGCGGTGCGGAGGAGGTCGCGTTGCCGCCGCCACCACGGGCGGCCGCGCCGGCGGAGCAGGGCCTTGTCGCGTCCCATGCGCGTGGACCGCCCGGCGGCAAGCACCACGGCGGAAAACGGGGCGGACGAAGCGGGGCGGGCAGGCACGCGGTGACGCTGATGGGCGGACGGCGGGCGGCAAGCGGGGGAGAGAAGCCGTTGGACAACCCGTGACGCCGCCTTCACGGTGCGCGAAATTCCCCTCCACGATGTCGAGCTCTTCCGACCCCAAACTCGCCAACCGTATCCTGCGCGGCCTCGCCTTCGGGCTGGTGGCCGGTGTCTTGACCCTCGGGCTCGGCAAGATCTGGCCGCCGGCGCTGGCTTGGGCGCAGACGGTCGCGACGCAGGTGCTGGAGCCGTTCGGCCAGGTGTTTCTGCGGCTGTTGTTCTTCGTGATCATTCCGCTGGTGTTCGCGTCGCTGGCCGCCGGCGTGGTGCAGCTGGGACGCCCGGAGAAACTCGGACCGCTGGCGGGCAAGACGTTCTTTTTCTTCTTCCTCAACATGGGCATCGCGGTGGCTCTCGGGCTGATCGTGATGAACCTGGTGCAGCCGGGGGACTTCATCTCCAGCTCGACCAAGGAGAGCGTGATGGCGGCCTACGGCGGCGCCGCGCAGAAGCACGTGGCCAACCAGCAGCAGGCCGGGCTCACGCTCATGTCGATCGTGGAGATGTTCATGCCGAGGAACCTGTTCGGCGCGTTCGTCGGCAACACCCGCACGACGCTCGGTGACGTGCTGCCCCTGATCCTGTTCGCGATCCTGGTCGGCGCGGCGGGCACGATGCTGGCGGAACAGCGCCGAGCGCGGCTGCTCGACGCGCTGGAGACCGTGAACGAGCTGATGACGACCATCGTGCAGTTCGCGCTGCGCCTCGCGCCCTACGCGGTGCCGGCGATGATCTACAGCGTGGTCGTGCGCGTGGGCATCGACATCGTCATCGCGCTCGGGGTCTTCGTCCTCTCGTGCATCGCGGTGATGGCCCTGCACCTGTTCGGCACGATGTCGATCTGGCTGCGGGTCTGGACGAACTGGCGGCCGCGGGAGTATTTCGCGGCGATCAAGGAGGTTGTCGTCACGGCTTTCTCGACGAGCTCCAGCGCGGCCGCGCTGCCGGCGGCGCTGCGCAACGCGACGGAGCGCCTGCGGCTCAATCCGAGCACCGCCGGTTTCGTCCTGCCGCTCGGCACCACGATGAACATGAGCGGCACCGCCCTCTACGAGGGCTGCGTGGTGCTCTTCGTGGCGCAGGTCTTCGGGGTCGACCTCGGCGTGGGCCAGCAACTCACGTTGCTCCTGCTCTCGGTACTGAGCGCGGTGGCGGTTGCCGCCATCCCCGGCGGCTCCCTGCCGCTCATCGCCGGCCTGCTCGCGACCTTCGGCATCGATCCGGCCGGCATCGGCATCATCCTCGGGGTCGACCGCATCCTGGACATGTGCCGCACCGCCACGAACGTCGGGTGCGACGTCACCACCGCCGTGGTCGTCGACGCGCTCGTGAAAAAGGAAGAGGCCCGGGCCGCGGGGGACGCGGCTACCGCGGCCTAGCGGTCCATCCGCCGGGGTCGCACCGTGCGGCCGGGTTCAGCTCGACGGCGGAGCGGCCGTGCCCGCGTCGATGATCCGCGTGATCGGCGCGGCGCAGCGGGGGCAAGATCCCTCGAGAAAGAGTTTTTTCACCGCCACGCGGCCGGACCAGCTGGGCGCCAGCGCCACGCGTTGGCGGCAGTCCCGGCACCACGCGTGGTTCACGGCGCGGTCGCGCACCTCGGCGGGGAGCGTGGCCCAGAGCAGCGCCGCTTCGAGGGAAAGTCGTTCAGTATTCGGCACAGGGTTGCGGAAGCGAACCACGTGCCAATTGGCATTAACCGCAAATTTTTACCACGCCTTCATGGGGCGTGGTGGTCAAACCGCAATTCCGTCAAGCTAAGCTGTGCCGCCGCGGGGGAAAAAAGGTGATGCCGGGATGTTGGCGCGCCTGGGTGAGAACATCCAGGCGGCGCGCAAAGCCCATGGATTCTCGCAGGAGCGCCTTGCGGAACTCATCGATCTCCACCCGCGGGCGGTGCAAAAGATCGAGGCCGGTGAGCTGAACCCCAAGTCGACGACGCTCTTCCGGATCCAGGCGGCGATCCGGTGCTCCTGGGACACGCTGCTGGCACGAGAACGTGGCGGCCGTGGGCGGCGGGTGGACGAGGATGGTGCCCCCGCCGAGAATCGAACTCGGATTAGTCGTTTAGGAAACGACGGTTCTATCCGTTGAACTACGGGGACCCGGGCGGGAGCTTGGGCTCCGCGCCGGTCCGGTCAACCCCCGGCCGCCCGCAGGGCGGTGTGCAGTTCGGGCAGCCCGCTGAAGATCCGCTCGGCGCCGGCCTCGCGCAGCGGGCCGGCCTCGTGGGTGCCGGTCGTCACCGCCCAGCAGGCGAAGCCGCCGTTGCGCGCGGCCGCCACGTCAAAGGGTGAATCGCCCACGAGCAGCGTCGACGCTGCGTCGGCCCCGAGGGCGGCGAGCGCGTGGGTGGCGAACTCAGGTTGCGGCTTGATCCACGGGGTGTCCTTCGCGCCGAAGATGCCGCGCAGGTGCGGCG
>CAIUOU010000163.1 GCA_903900845.1 uncultured Opitutia bacterium | reverse complement strand
CGCCGCCTCCCGCCTCGACGTGCTCAGCTCGAAGAACAGCACGTTCCGTCCCGTGGACGTGGAATTCGGCCTCGACGGCGCGCTCTACGTCTCGGACTTCTCCAGCCTCATCATCGGCCACGCGCAGCACGCGATGCGCGACCCGCAATGGAACCACGAGCGCGGCCGCATCTGGCGCGTGACGCACACCGGCAAGCCGGTCTCCCGCGACTGGCCGCGCATCGAGGGCGCCTCCGCGGCGGCACTGGCCGCACTGCTCGCGCATCCGCAGAATCTCGTCCGCCACCACGCCCGAATCGCGCTCCGCCGCCTCGGACCCGAGGCCTTCGCCGAACTCGAGCGGCGGGTCGCGACACTCGCACCGGGATCCGTGGAGGGGGATCAAACCCGCCTCGAAGCCTCATGGGTGCTCGCGGCCGCCGGCGAGGCGCGGCCCGCGTGGCTCGACGCACTGGCGCGCTCGAACGATCCGCTCACCCGCGCCGCGGGAGTCATGCTGCTCAGGTTCACCGCCGACCGACTGCCGGATCTCGCCGCCCGGCTCGAACGCGCCGCTGGTGACCCGCACCCGCGCGTCCGCATGGCGGCCATCAACACCGTCGCCCACCTGCGGCCCCAACGCCCCGGCCTCGACGCCGCGCTCGCCCACCTCCACCCCGTGGAAATCGCCGAGAAACAGATGCTGGCCGACCTCGCGGCCGGCACGACATCGCGCGTCAGCCGTTCCGTGCCGGTGCTCGCCGTGGCGCCGGAAACGCGCCTGCGCCACTGGATCGATCTCGGCGAGACCGGCGAGGGAGAACTGAACCCCTACGCGACCCCCGAACAAAAGCGGAAGGCGAAGAATCGCCCGACCACCACGCGCACGTTTCGCACGTTTCTGCAGGTCGATACCCCGCAGACCGCGGTGCTCGCGGTGAAACACGGATTCCTCGAACTGAAGGCCAATGGCGTGCCCGTGCTTTCCTCCGAAAGCCCCTACAGCTCGGAGCACCAGGTCGAGATACCGCTCCGCCGCGGCCTGAATCAGATCGAGGCCGCCTTCCGCCGCCTGAAGGGCGAGCCGCCCCCGGTGTATCTACACGACCCGACAGGCCAACCCGTGCCGGGCGCGCGGCTAGCCGCCAGCGGCGATGCTCTCCAGCCGTGGGCGGCGGAGTGGGACAAGGCGGAGTCCGCCGACCGCGGCGCCCTGCGCGTGCAGGCCGTGCCCGGTCTTATGCAGTTTTCGCCGACCGAACTCCGCGTCAAAGCCGGCGCCCCGGTGCGGCTCATCTTCGAGAATCCGGACCTCATGCCGCACAACCTCATTCTCGTCGCCCCGGGGGCGGACGAGGAGGTCGGCGCCCTCGCCGACGCGATGGCCTCCGAGCCCGGGGCGATGGCCAAACACTACGTGCCCGCCTCACCCAAGGTCCTGCACGCCACCCCGCTCGTGGAGCCCACCCGTCGCACCGAATTGAACTTCACCGCGCCGTCCGCGCCCGGTCGTTACCCCTACCTTTGCACATTCCCCGGACACTGGCGCATCATGCGCGGGGTGCTGATCGTCGAGTGAGGCCGATTGGAATCACCGAGCCATTTAACCACAGAGTAGCGGAGACACAGAGAGAGGATTGTATCTGGAAAAAAAGAACTCGGGGTGCCGGCGGTCCGCTCCTCCTCACTCCCTCCCGCTTTACCTTCTCCCTCCCGGCGCAGCGGAGCCGCGCCGGGCACCGGATTTTTTCTCGCGTCCCCCGCTTCCGCGCCGCGTCCTGCCTTCACCCCGATTCACCCTACCATGAGCCCCCTGTTCCGAAACCTCGCCTCCTCCCTGCTCGTCGCCGGCCTCGCGGCCGTCGCTTCCGCCGCCCCGGCGACCAAGCCGCTTAAGGTTCTCCTCGTCACCGGCGGCTGCTGCCACGACTACGCCAACCAGAAGGACCTGCTGAAGGCCGGCCTGGAGAAGCGCATCAACGTGGTCGTCGACCACCTGCACACGCCCGACAAGAGCACCAAGCCGCCGCTGGAATGCCTCACCAACCCGGGCTACGCCAAGGGTTATGACCTCGTCATCCACGACGAGTGCGCCGCGGCGGCTGACGATCCCGCGCTGGTCGCGAACGTATTGAAGCCCCACGTCGACGGCACCCCGGGCGTCGCGCTCCACTGCGCCATGCACAGCTACCGCGTGGTGAAGGATTTCGCCCGGCCGCAGGCCCCCGGATCACCCGGCGCTCTCTGGTTCGACTTCCTCGGCCTGCAGTCAAGCGGCCACGGACCGCAGTCGCCCGTGGCCATCACCTACACCAACGCCTCCCACCCGATCACCAAGGGCCTCTCCAATTGGACCACGATCAACGAGGAGCTCTACAACAACGTCCAACCGCCCTCGGTCTATCCCCGCCACACCTCGCTGGCGACCGGGCGCCAGACCCAGACCAACAAGAAGGATGGCACGAAGAAGGAAGCCGAGGCGGTGATCGCGTGGACCAATGAGTTCGGACCCAAGAAGGCCCGCGTTTTCGCGACCACGATGGGCCATAACAACGACACCGTGCAGGACCCGCGCTACCTTGAGCTCGTCGCCCGCGGGGTACTCTGGGCCGCCGGCAAGCTGGAGGCCGACGGCAAGCCCTCCGCCGGCTACGGCCGCTGAGCGGCGCTTCTGTTATCGCGTTTCATCTCGCGGCCCCGCGTCCCGGTTTTCCGGCGCGGGGCCGCGGCTTTTTCGCGTGCCGCGGGCGTAGGCCTGCCTTTGGGTCGCATCGGTCCAACGCGCGCCCGAACCCGCCATAGCCGTTTGCGCACCCGCCCCTCCCGCATCCCCTTCCCGCCATGATCGAAGCGTCCCGCGTCTCCAAATCCTACGAAACCCCGGCCGGCCCCGTTAGCGTGCTCCGCGACCTGGACCTGCGCGTCGGCGCGGGCGAGTCAGCCGCGATCATCGGTCCGTCCGGCAGCGGTAAGACCACCCTGCTCAACCTGCTTGGCGCGCTTGACCAGCCGTCGGCCGGCTCCATCCGCGTCGGCGGCGAGGAACTCGGCCAGCTCGACGCCGCCGCGGCGGCCCGTTTCCGCAACCGCACCATTGGATTCGTCTTCCAGCTCCACTACCTCCTGCCGCAGTGCAGCGTCCTCGAGAACGTCCTCGTGCCCCGGCTCGCCGGTGGCTGGGAGGAGCCCGAGGCGGAGACCCGCGCGCGCGCCGAGGCCCTGCTCGGGCAGGTCGGACTGCAGGACCGCCTCGGACACCGGCCGTTTCAACTTTCCGGCGGCGAGCAACTGCGGGTCGCCATCGCCCGCGCGCTGATTAACCGGCCGAAGCTCATCCTCGCCGACGAACCCACCGGTTCACTCGACCCGGCCACCGGCGAGCGCATCGCCGACCTGTTTCTCCGCACGCAGGAGTCGGCCCATGTCGCGCTCGTGGTCGTCACCCACAATCCCGGCCTGGCCCGCCGCCTCAACCGTACCTACCGCCTCGCCGACGGCAGGCTCGTCGACTGACGCGCGGCCATGAACGTCACCCGTTACCTTCTGCGCAGCGTCGCTTACCACCGGCACGCGCACCTGGGCACGCTGGTCGGTGCCATCCTGGGCGCCACCGTGCTCCTCGGAGCCCTGTTCGCCGGAGATTCCGTCCGCGCGTCGTTGCGTCGCATCGCGGCCGAGCGCACCGGCCAGGCCACGCACGTGCTCACCTCCGGCGACCGTTTCTTCCGCGCCGCGCTCGCCGCCGATCTGAGCGCCGCAACCACTTCCGCCACTACCCCGGCTCTACTCACCCGCGGTAACGTCGTCCACGCGCGCACCCAGGCCCGCGTACCCAAGGTCCAGCTCGTGGGTGTAACCGACGCCTTCTGGGCCCTCGCCCCGGAGCCGGCCCGCGTCGCGCTCACGCCCGCGGCCTCCGCCGTCGCCGTCAACGAGACCCTCGCCCGGCAGCTCAACGTCGCCGTCGGCGACACCCTGGTCATCCGCCTGCAACGCCCGGGTGTCGTGCCGGGCAGCGCGCCGATCGCCGGCGGCGACAGTTCGCTGCAGACGCTCCGCTGCACGGTCACGACGATCGTCAACGCCGGCTCGTTCGGTCGCTTCTCGCTCGAGGCCACGCAGGTTCCCGCGGCGACGGTGTTTCTGCCGCTCGCGCGGCTGCAGGAGGCGATGGAGCAGCCGGACCGTGCCAACCTCGTGTTGCTCGACGCGCGCCGGTCGACCAATGCCCCCGCCGCGGCGCTGCCGCGAGTCGCCCGCCTCGCGGACTACGGTTTGTCCCTCGCTTGGCTCGAGACCGCACGGGCCTTCGAGATCGCCTCCCCGCGCATCTTCCTCGACGACGGCATCGCCGCCGCGATCACGCGCGCCCTGCCGGCCGCCCAACCAGTCACGTCCTACTTGGTGAACGAGTTCCGCCGCGGCGACCGCGCCACGCCCTACTCCATCGGCACCGCCGTCCCGGCGGCGGCCGCGCCGTTCCTGCCCGCGGATCTCGGCCCGCGAGAGATCGTCCTCAACGACTGGCTGGCGGCGGACCTTGGCGCTTCGCCGGGCGACGAGGTGACGATCCGCTATTTTCAGACCGGCGCCGCCGGCGCCCTCACCGAAACCTCCGCCGCCTTCCGCGTCCGCGCCGTCACGCCGCTCACCGGACTAGCCGCAGACCGCGCGTGGATGCCCGCGTTTCCCGGTATCACCAACACCTCGAGCCCGCGCGACTGGGAGGCGGGGCTGCCGCTCGACCTGAAGCGCATCCGTCCGCAGGATGACGGCTATTGGGAGGAGCACCGAGGCACGCCGAAGGCGTTCTTCTCCCCGGCCGCGGCCCGGGAGATGTGGTCCACCTCCTGGGGGACCCATACCGCGTTCCGGTTGGCCGAGCCGCGCGAGCGCGAGGGCGCGTTGGAGGCGGCGCTCTTGCGCGAGCTGCGCCCGGAGTTGGGCCAGTTGACCATGCGGGACTTCGCCGCCGCCGCGGCCGGAGCCGCCAGCCCGGCGGTGGATTTCGGCGGGCTGTTCGCCGGCATGAGTTTCTTCCTGATCGTCGCCGCGCTCGGCCTGGTCGCGATGCTCTTCCAGTTCAGCCTGCTGCTGCGGGGGCGCGAGGACGCGCTGCTGGCGGCGGTGGGTGTCCCTCCCGCGCGGCTCCTCCGCTGGCGTCTCGCCGAGGGCGCCGTGCTGCTATCCCTGGGCGCTTTTGCCGGGCTCCCGCTGGCCGTCCTCTACACGCGCGGCATCCTGCGGTTTCTCTCCTCGATCTGGAATCCGGGCGGCGGTGACGCGTTCGCCTTTGCCGCCTCACCGGCGAGCGTCGTTGGCGGGCTGGCGGGATTCCTCGCGCTTTCCCTTTTGGTGCTCTGGCTCGCCCTCCGCCGCTCGACGCGCCGCGCGCTCTCGGTGCGGCTGGCTGGAAACACCGAGGAGGCGCCGCCCCCTCCGGAGGCGCCCCGCCGCGCCCGCCGGTTCGCCATCGGTGCAGCGGTCACGGCCGCGGCAGCGCTCGCGTTCTCCGGCCGCGGACTGCCGGCGCAGGCGGCATTCTACCTCGCCGGCTTCGCGCTCCTTGCGGCGGGCCTTGCCTGGCTGCGCGCCTCGCTCGCCACGCCCGCCGGAACCGCCGCCGGCGCCGTTCTCGACGCGCGCAAACTTGGTGCGTTGAACGTGCGCGCGCGGCCCTCGCGCAGCCTCACCGTGACCGGACTGATCGCCACCGCCGTGTTCATGGTGCTCTCCGTGGCCTCCTTCCGGAAGAACGTCGGCGACGCGTGGCTCCGGCGCGACAGCGGCACCGGCGGCTTCACTCTGCGGATCGAAACCACCGCCCCGCTCAACCCGGCCCGCGACCGCACTGATGGCACCTTCGATCTTTTCACCCCGTTCGCCGCCGACCTTGGTGCCGTGTTGCCGCTGCGCGCCGGCGCCGGGGACAACGTCAACTGCTTCAATCTCAACACCACCTCGCAACCCCAGCTGCTCGGCGTGCCGGCGCGCCGTCTCGCCGAGCTCGGCGCGTTCCGTCCGAAGGCATCCGGCACTGTCGGTGTCGAGGGCTGGAACCTGCTCGCGCGGAAGGACGACGGGGCGGTGCCGGCGTTCGTGGATGAGAACACGCTCCTCTGGGCGCTGAAGCGGAAGGTCGGCGACGAGCTGGAGTACGCCGATGAGGCCGGGCGGACCTTCCGCGTACGGATCGTCGGCACGATCACGGATTCCATCTTCCAAGGCTATCTGCTGATCGACGAGGCCGCGCTCCTCGCCCGCTTTCCTTCGCATCCGGGTTACAGCGTCTTCCTCGCCGACGCCGCGCGACCCGACTCGCTGGCGATCCTCTTGCCGCGTCTGCAGGCCGCCGCCGGCGATATCGGCGGCAAGGTGGAGACGACGCGCGACGTGCTCGCCGGTTTCCACCGCATCGAGAACACCTACCTCGCGATCTTCAACGTCCTCGGATCGCTGGGCGTCGTGCTCGGCAGCCTCGGGCTGGCGGTCGTCCTCGCCCGTAACCTGCGCGAGCGGCGCGGCGAATTCGCCACCCTCGCCGCGGTGGGCATCCCCGATGCGGTGCTGGCGCGGATGGTCCGCGCCGAGTACGGGGCGCTGGTCGTGCGCGGCATCGCGATCGGCGCCCTCGCCGCCGTCGTCGCCGTGGGCCCCAACCTCGCCGGGCTACCGGCCGCCCCGACTCTCCTGCTGGTCGCCGGCCTGCTCGCCGGCATCGTCGGCCTCAACCTCGCGACCGGCGCGCTCGTGTTCCGCCGTGCCGTCCGCAACCTCCGCCCCGCCCTCGCCCAAGGCACCGGCTGAGCGGAATGGCGCTGAGTTAAGTTCGGCCGTCTTCTTGATTCGCGAAGGAGCCACGAGGGGACTCACGACCTGGCGCCTGAACGTGGCGCCCTGCCCCGCGGCGACACCGCATGCCGCTCCGTCGGAAGACAGGCCGGCTCATCTTCTCGGCTCCCGTCGCATCCTGCTATTGCTGGGGCCCGGGACCGAATGCCGCTCGCACGTAAGCCAGGGCGGCGCGGCGCTGGATCGGACTGAGGATCGCTTCGAACGCCGGCATGCCTTTCGCCTCGTTGCCCTGCTCGATGATCGCCAGCAGGGCGGCATCTTCCTTCGCGAGACGGGTCCGGTCATCGGCGAAGTTCGCCGCGCCGCCCGGCACGCCGCGTCCATCGGGCTGGTGGCAGCCGACGCAATAAGCGCGGTAGATCTTCTCGCCGGCGGCGAACAACGCCTCGCGCGATGTGCCCTTGCTGGCGGCGTCGCGCGCGGTGAGCGCGACCTCTCCGGATCTGGGCAACCGCGTGGTTCCGCCCACGGGCCTGGTGCCGTCGGGCAGGGCGTTCACCGTGTAATAGCCGAGCGGATGGGCGATCCGCTCGCCATCGGCGGCCTGCAAGGTCGGCACCGAGACCTCGTGGATGAAACCCGCGAACAGCTCGTCGAACTCCAGTTCCACGCTGCTTCCGTCGGGCGCCGGTCGCGCCGCGATGACCTTCACGCGTGCCTCGTCGATGGGCGGCGATCCGTACTTCGATTGGTAATAGTACCTGAATCGGTTCACCTCATAGGCGGAGACGCGCGCCAGTTCCTCCACGGGCAGCGGTCGCGTGAAACTCACCCGGAGCCCGCGCGGCGCGAGCTTCAGGTCGAGTATATCCAGCCCCGCCCGTCCATCCCAACGGACACGCTGCAGCCCGTCCTCGCCGGCCCCCCAGCCCGCGGTGCAGGCGATCCACAGGCTGCCGTCCGGCGCGAAAGCCGCCCGGGTGCCGCCTCGTTTCAGGCGCGCGCCGATCGCGTGCGGTGGCGCCTCGTTGCGCCCGAGGAACGGGAAGCAGGCACCCTGCCAGACTCCCGCGACCTGCTCCACCGAGGCCCGCACCACCAGCCGGGAGTAATCACCCGTGAAGATCTGCCCGGCGAAGGGCCCGAAACGTCCGCCCGTCGTGTCCCACACCGGCTGGCCAGGCGAGGTGCCCATCGGGCCGTGCGGAAAAACCACCGCCGGGGTCTTCAGCCGCCGCCACAATTCGGCGGGAGCCGCGCTCTCCGGAGTCGATGCAGCCTCCCACTTCAGACTGGCGGCATGGCCGTGGAAATCCCCGCGCGCGACATGCAGCAAACCCGTTGAGGCCTTGTAGTCCCCTTGGTTATCGGTGGCGAAAAGCTCGCCTCCGGGGCTGAGGGCGAGCCCGTTGGTCTGCCGGAACCCGCTCGCCCAGGGCTCGAAGGAGCCGTCCACGCCCAGCCGCACGATCCAGCCACGCCACGGGGTTTCCGAGTTATGCCCGGTTGTTTCGCCGTTGAACGAGAAGTCTCGCCGGCCGCGCACGGGCAGGCCCGGATAATCGGCTTTCTGCGCGGCATCGCTCGAGATCGTCGAGTCGAGCGATGGTGAGACGAAGATGTTTCCCGCGGCGTCCCGGGCGGGACCAAAGAGAAACTCATGGTAATTGATCGACTGGCCCCAACGGCCGCCGATCGCGTCGAAAGTATCGGCGCGGCCGTCGCCGTCGGCGTCCGTCATGCGCAGAAGCTCCGGGCGGTGCGCGACCAGGATCACGCGGTCCGATTCCGCGATGAGGCCCATCGGTTCATCCAGTCCGCCGGCAAAGCGCCGCCATACCGGGCTCTCGGTGGCGGGCCGCAGCCAGACCTCGCCGAGGCGCGTCGCCACGACCGCTGTACCGCCGGGCGTGAACGTCACCGCCGCGATGCCGCCGCGCAACTCCGGGGGCAGCGATACGTTTTCCACCACGTAGCCGGCGCTCAGCTTCGCAGGCGCCAGCGCGGCGAGCAAAATTACCAGGGCGGTGCGCAGGGTCATGGCACGGGCTTGCCCAGCGGGCTCTCGAGCGTGAACTTTTCATCCGCACCCGGCGCGAGCCGCTCGGGCGGCCGGCCGTCGAGCACCCGCCACCAACGGGCGTCGTTCCCGGAGGGGAAGTGAACCGTTCGCACGAGCGCGCCGCCGCCGGTCCGAACCTTCACCTCCTCGCGCACGGGCGCGCCGTCCACGGTGTAACGGAACTCGATCGCTTCGTCGCGCAGCGTGTAACCGGTGAAGATGACCTCCGGCACCTTCGCGGGGTCACCGCGCCGCAGCGGGGCGAGCCCCTCCTCCCGGTGCACCACCGGTCCTTCCAGCAGGGCGGGCTTCATGAACTTTCCGGGGCCCGGACGCATCGGCGCCAGATCCAGGAATCCGCCGGTCCACACGTAGCTCACGCCGCAGCGCACCGGGTCGAAGCAGAAATTCACCCCGCCCGGCAGGGCGACCGCGAAGCTGCTCGGTGCCGCGCCATGCGGAAGGTACCCGCGCTCCACCCGCACCTCCGCGTACGCGGACGCCACCACGCACGCCGACAGGAAAGCCGTGAGTCTGCGGGAGGGTGTCATTGCCGCTTGGTGATGAAAACGAACGCCCCGAGTTTCGAGGCGGCCAGAACATCGGGTACGCCGTCCCGGTTCACGTCGGCCGCGACGACCTGGGTGCCCAGCCCGGAGGCGTCGTCGATCAACCGGGGTAAATAACGCGCCCCGCCGGCGGCCGCCCGGTCGCGACGCAGGATGAAGGCGTAATTGACCGGCGTGGCCATCGGTTCGACGTCGCCCTTCGGACCGTGCGCCCAGCGGCGCTTTCCCGTGACGATGTCGGGCAGGCCATCGCCGTCGAGGTCGGCCAACGTGAGCGCGTGCGGCTGGGAAAACGCCACGCCGAAGCGCGCCTCTTCCTCGCGGTTGCCCATGATGCGGTGCTCGCGGAACGAGATCGCTCCGGCGGCGTCACGGGTCTGCTCGAACCACGAGAGCCCCCAGCCGTGGGCGTTTTTCGCGGTGATCACGTCGTTGCGGCCGTCGCCGTTCACATCCGCCACGAGCATCTGCGCGCCCCCGCGGTCGTCGCTGAACAGGAAGGGATGCTTGCGCCAAGGCCTCCCGGGAGGCGCCGATTTCGGCGGTTGCTCCCACCAGCCCTCGTTCAGCACGAGGTCGGCGCGGCCATCGCCGTTGATGTCTCCCACGCCCTCGCCGTGGTAGTAGTGGTTGTACTCACCCGGCTCGGTGACCGCGACGAAGCGCCAGGGTTTCGCCGGCGCCGACCAGTCCGGCGCATACCAGCCCCATTGCTTGAGCTTGTCGGAGGCCGCGGCGCCGGAAACCGCCAGAATCTCCGGTCGACCGTCTCCGTCGATGTCGAGGAACTGCGGCGCCTCGCCGAACACGCGGGGCGAGACCAGATGCCGGCGCCAGCGTGCATCGGGCCGCCGCGCCGCCTCGGGCCCCGGATTCTCGTACCAGAACGCCTCGTGGAACAGCACGCGGCCGAGCACCAGGAGGTCGATACGGCCGTCGCCGTTGAAGTCGTAGGGGAAAGTGAACATCGAGTTCGTCGGCTTCTCCTCCAACGGTTGCGGCACCGGCTCGTAGAAGCTGTGTCGTGTGGCGAAAGCGGGGCCCGCGTACCAGTACGGGCCGGCGATCACATCCACCTGGCCGTCCCCATCGATATCCGCGGCGTTGATCCCGTCACAGAGATACTCCCCGGTGAGCATGATTTTCCGGAAAGCGAGGTCGGCCGCCTCACCCGCCGCCCGCAACGGGGCGGACGCAAGAACCAACCAGGGCCAGAGCGTTCGATGCAAGGTCATGGCTGGGTGACTTTCTTCTTGGCGCGCTTCTTCGCGGCCCCGGATTCGCCGGTGCCACCTTCGAGATGCTGGGCGCCCCAGAGGGGTTTCACATTGCCGGCGTTCCAGGTGTCCCACTTCGCCTGCAGCTCGCGCACCTTGCCGGGCATCGCGGCCGCGAGATCGCGCGTCTCGCCGATATCCGCGGCGAGATTATACAGCTTGAGCCCGCTCGGCGGCTGGTTGCGGGCGCCCGTAAGCGTGTCGACGTTCCCGTCATAGCGCACCAGCTTGAAGTCACCCGCGCGCACCGCCATCTGCTGGCCGAACCTCCAGTAAAGCGCGTCGTGCGGGGCGCCCTTCGTTTTACCCGTGAGGAACGGGAGAAGGTCCACACCTTCCAGCCGTCGATCCGCTGGCGCCTCGAGGCCCGCGGCGGCGAGCGCGGTGGCCGTGAGATCGAGCTGGATGACCGGCTGATCGTACACCCCGGGCGCCAGGCGGCCGGGCCACGCGACGAGGAAAGGCACGCGGATGCCGCCTTCGAGCGTCGTGCGCTTGGAGCCCCGCAGGGGGGAGTTGATCGAGGCGTTCACCGTGACCCCGGGCATGGCCGGGCCGCCATTGTCGCTGATGAAGCACACCAGGGTGTTCCGCTCCTGGCCGGTCTCGCGCAGCCGTCGCAAAACCAGCCCGATGTTGGTGTCCATCGCGGCCATCATGGCCGCGTACGCGCGGCGCTTGGGATCGGTGATGGCGCCGAATTTCGCGAGATCCTCCTTCGTCGCGTCCATGGGCGTGTGGACCGCGTTGAAGGCGAGATACAGGAACCAGGGCCGCCCGCGGTTCCGCTCGATGAATGCCGACGCCTCGCGGCCGAAGGCGTCGGTGAGGTACGCGGTCTCCTTCACCGGCTCGGCGCCGCGAAGGATCCCGGTCGGGTTGAAGTAGCTGTGCGCTCCGCCGAGGAAACCGAAGAACTCATCGAAGCCGCGGCGCAGGGGTTGGAGGTCGCCGCGGGAGCCGAGATGCCACTTGCCGACGAGCGCGGTCGTGTAGCCGGCGGCCTTCAGGCGATCGGCGACCGTGGTCTCCGCGGGCGGCAGGCCCTCGCTGGCTCCACCGGGGTTGAACTCATGGCCGAACCGCGTCTGGTAGCGGCCCGTCAGCAGTCCGGCGCGGGTGGGCGAGCAGTACGGCCCCGAGACGTAACCGTTGGAGAAGCGCACGCCCGACGCCGCGAGGGCGTCGAGGTGCGGTGTGGGAATGTCGCGGCAGCCGTGGAAACCGACGTCGGCGTAGCCCATGTCGTCGCCGACGATGAACAGGATATTGGGCCGGGACGGGTCCGCGGCGGCCAGCGCGGCGGCGGTCGCGCGTAGAGGCAGGGGGATTCGCATGAGGGAAAGCGAAGGCAGAGGATTAGCGCGGGAGCAGACGCCGGGTCGACGCCCAAAGATTCACGTTTTCGCGCGAGCCCGTGCCGGCCGGGCGCGGCGGCACCTTGCCTCCGTGCCCGGCCGGCACCACGGTCCCAACACCCCCATGACCCCGCTGCACCCGCCCACCCGCCGCACCTTTCTCGGAACATCCTCCCTCGCGGCCGCCGCCCTCGCCCTCCGGGGACGCGTTTCCGCCGCCGAGCCGGCCCCGGAACGCAAGCTCGGCATCGCCCTTTGCGGACTCGGCAATTACGCGACCGGCCAGCTCGCCCCCGCGTTGCGCCGCACGCGTCACTGCGAGTTGCGCGGCGTGATCACCGGCTCACCCGAGAAGGGCCGGAAGTGGGCGCAGGACTTCGGCTTCCCCGATAGCCACGTCTACTCCTACGCCACGATGTCGCGCCTGATCGACAACCCCGCGATCGACATCGTCTACGTCGTCACCCCGAACTCCCTGCACCCGGAGCATACGATCGCCGCCGCATGGGCGGGCAAGCATGTGATCTGCGAGAAGCCGCTGGCCAACTCCGTCGCCGAATGCAACGCGATGCTCGCCGCCTGCCGAGCCAACCGCGTGAAGCTGTCGGTGGGCTACCGGCTCCAGTTCGAACCACATTACCGCGAGCTGAAGCGACTCGCCCGCGGTGGTGAATTCGGACCGTTCGGTAAACTCACCGGCGGGCTTGCGTTCACCATCAACCGCCGCGTCTGGCGCGTGGAAAAAAACATGGCTGGCGGCGGGCCATTGATGGACATCGGCATCTACTGCATTCAGGCGGCCTGCATGGCGGCCGATACCAGCGGCGCCAACCACGCGACCTTCGCCCCCGTCGCCGTGCAGGCGCGCGAGCATCCGAAGAAGCGCCCGGATTTTTTCCGCGACGTCGAGGAGGGCATCGACTGGCGCATGGAGTTCGCCGGGGGAGTCACGGGTGAGTTCTCCACCAGTTACAACGCCGGTCTGGATCGGTTCCGCGCCGAGGCGGCCAACGGATGGATGGAGTTCGCGCCGGCGTTCCAGTACGGCGACCTCCGGGTGACCACGAGCCGGGGCGCGCCGGTCGTCGGGGAAATCCCGCCCAGCCAGCAGGCGGTGCAGATCGACGACTTCGCCCGGTGCGTGAAAGAGGGTCGGGAATCTCCGGTGCCGGGCGAGATGGGGCGCCGCGACATGGTCATCATCGAGGCGATCTACCGATCCGCCGCGGAAAACGGCCGGCGGATCGAGGTCAGGATCTGAGACGCAAGGCGCGTCCGGAGCGCGTTTTCCACCTCCGAGGACCGGCACGCGAGTCGCGCGGGGCCGACGCCGGCCAAGCCGAGGAAACATCGGCGGAAAATTCGCGTCTAAGCCCCCATGAGCACCCGTTTCTGCCGGCTTCACGCCGCCGCCCCCGGAGTCGCGTTGCTGATCTTCTCCGCGGTGGGTTCGTTCGCCGCCAACTCGATACCCAACGCTGCCACCGTGCCGCCCGCCCCGGTGATGGACCGCCCGCTGGACCCAGCGACATCCGACGCACCGGGTGAGCAACCGTCGGCGCAACATCACTGGGTGCCCGGACATTGGCGCTGGCTCGAGGGGGCCTACGTCTGGGAACCGGGCCGCTGGGAAATACCGCCCCAGGCCAACGTCGTCTGGCATCAGGCGGAGTGGCAAAGGCATCCCAACGGCTGGGCGCTCAAGGAGGGATACTGGGACGAGGCACCCCCGGCAACGGTGACGACGGTTGTGACCGCTCCCCCAACGGCTCCCGTGCGGCAGGAGATTGTGCTCACGACGCCACCACCTCCCCCGCAGCGCGAGATCATCGTCG
Source organism: uncultured Opitutia bacterium (assembly GCA_903900845.1). Classification (GTDB taxonomy): domain Bacteria; phylum Verrucomicrobiota; class Verrucomicrobiia; order Opitutales; family Opitutaceae; genus ER46. The sequence continues at coordinate 24,352 of CAIUOU010000163.1, read as the reverse complement.
AGCGGCCTTCCCCGCTTCACGTGTGGATCGGGGGACACTGGGGCTGGCGCGCGGGTAAGCACCTCTGGATCGGCGGTCGCTGGGCACTCGCGCCACGCCCCAATGCAGTCTGGGTCACGCCACGCTGGGACCACCGGAACGGACGATATTATTATATCGACGGGTACTGGCGCGACGCAGTGGTGATCACCACGCCGCCGCGCCCCGGTACGCCCCCGACGGTGGTGGTGACATCCCCCCCGGCAGGTGGACCGGTGGTCGTGGTCGCCGCTCCACCACCCCCGCGTCGCGAGGTCGTGTACGCTCCGCCCGGGACGGGGTTCATGTGGATCAACGGCTACTGGGCGTGGCGAGGCGGCCGCCACGTTTGGATCGCGGGCCGCTACGAGCGGCCGCCCCAGGGCCACCGCCGTTGGGTCGAACCGCGCTGGGAGCGCCGGGGCGGCAATTACATCTTCATCGAGGGACGCTGGGGAAAGTAACCGGCACCCTCGCGATCATGAGCCCCGCCGAGACGCGGGGCTTTTTTTGCTGGCCGCTGCGAGACGGTCTATTCCTTGCCTACGGGGCACCGGGAAAAGCACGGAGTCGGCGCTGCTTCACGGCGGCGACAGAGAGGCGCCGGCCGGATCCGCGGCGGGCGGCCGCGGCTACACGGGATGCGTTTCGTCCGGGATATACGGACTGATTTTCGATAAGATACGCGTGCGATGTAGCCGAGGGTGTCGACCCGCCGCAGGCGCGGGGAAGGCGGGCCACCTCGGATCGTCGGACACCCCATCGGCCAATTTCCCTCACCCCCTCTTGCACTACTTCATCCCTCCTCGCGCGGCGCAGCACGGACGACGCTTCGGATGGAGTCTGCGGTCCACCTCCGTTGCGAACCCTTGATCCGTTCATCCGCGGTCACCCGTCGCGGCCACCGCGGGGCGCCGGCGGACGGCCTCGTAAACAATCGCGCCGGCGGCGATGATCACCAGACCGCCGCAGGCCGCGAGGAAGTCGCCGCTGAAGCCGCTCAGGAGACCACACGCGACGTAGACCAGCATCAGCACCACGGGCAGCGGATAGAGCGGCATCGAGAACGCGCCATACGGTCCAGCCAAACCGCGCCGACGGGCGATCACCGCGGCGCACGCCGCCAGGCCGTAGAAAGGCAGCAGGCCGAGCACCATGTAACGAGTCAGGCGCTCAAAGCCGCCGCCGGAGGCGATGTACGTCATCACCAGTGCGCCGTAGAGGGCGATGGCCACGACTGGCGTCTGCCAGCGCGGATGGATGTGCGAGACCCGCCGGAAAAAGGGCTCCTCCTCGGCGAGCGCGAACATCACCCGGGGGTTGCACAGCAGGGAGGCGAACACGGTGCTCGCCGCGCTGCAGGCCACGAAAAGCGTGAGGAATCGGCCGGCCTCTTCACCCAGCACCCGGCCGACGGCGGTCGCGGCGAGCGCTGGCGTCGAGGCGATCTGGCCGAGGGGCAGAGCGCGGAAAAATCCGGCGTTAACCGCCAGGTAGACCGCGAGGATGATGCCCATGCCGAGCAGCGTCGCGCGCGGCAGGGTGCGCCTCGGCTCCTTCACTTCGCCCGCGACGAGCGAGAGTCCGTCCCAGCCATCGTACGCGAACATCGTCGCCGTCAGAGCCAGGCCGAATCCGATCCATGGTGACGCCACCTCGAGGGGCGCCGCGACCGCCGGCTCCACGGCACGCCCCCCCGCGAGGCACAACAGCACGACCGCCGAAAGCACGGTCACCTTCAGCAATCCGACGCCGCCGACGATCCGGGCGACGACCCGGCTCGAACGCATGTTAAGCAGCGTGATTCCCCCGACCCAAGACAGGGCGAGCAGGGTCTGCACGTTTTCACCGATTCCAAAAATCGCCCCGAGGTTCCGCACACTCACGAGCATGATCGCAGCCGTCGCCACCGGCCCGAGGAGTATGACCGACCACGCGCAGAGAAACGAAACCCGCGGGCCGAAGGTCTCGCGCAGGAAAACCGTCATACCGCCGGAGCGGGGCATACGCGACGCCAGCTCCGCCATCACCAGCGCGCCGCACACCGCGACCACCGCGCCGACCAGCCACACCAGATAGGCCAGACCCATTGAGCCGGTGTTGCGCACGACCACGGCGGGCGACTGCAGGATGCCCACGCCGATGACCCCGGTGACGAGGAGCAGACCTCCATTCCAAACGCCAACGTGGCGGGGCAAACGGCTGGGGTCGGGGGCCGGGGCGGGCGCGGGATCCATGGCGGCGCGACCGTGGCCGCCGCCTCCGCGACCCACAAGGCGTATTCCCGTCGGTCCTACCCCGAGGTGTCCGCAGGTTGCGCTTCTCTCCGCCCGGTCGGCGCGCCAGCCTGCCGGGGTGAGCTCTCCCGAATCCACCCCCTGCCTGCTCCAGCGCGCGCGCTGGAACCCTTACGGCGTCGGCGCCGGCATCGGCCTCCTTTGCTGGGCCGTTTTCTACTTCGTCGACAAGCCCCTCGGCGTCACCACCGCACTCACCGGCCTCGCCGGGGCGTGCGCGAGCCCTTTGGTCGGCGGAGACGTCATCACCGCCAACGCCTACTTCAAGCAGCACGGGTTCAAGTGGGACTACGGCATGCTGTTCCTCGGCGGCATCGGCCTCGGCGGTCTGCTGTCGGCGCTCCTCGCGCGCAGCTGGCGCGTCGAGACCGTGCCCGAAGTCTGGCGCGCGCGCTTCGGGCCGTCGACCGCGCGCAGTCTCGGCGCGGCGTTCCTCGGCGGCGTGCTGATCATGTTCGGCGCGCGGCTCGCCGACGGCTGCACCAGCGGCAACGGCATCAGCGGCAGCCTGCAGCTGGCGGTCGGCGGTTGGACGTTCTTCCTCACGCTGTTCGCCTCGGGCATCGCCACCTGCCTCGTGCTCTTCGGCCGCGGCCGGAAGGAGAGTGGATCATGAGCGCGCTGGTTTCCCTCGGCGCGGCCGTGCCGCCGATCACGGGCCCTTCCGCCCTCGTCACGGCCGTCCTGCTCGGGCTGGTCTTCGGCTTCCTGCTCCACCGGGGTGGCGTAGCCTGCCATGCGGTGATCGTGAACCAGTTCCGGTTCAGCGACTTCACCGTGCTGAAGATCATGCTCACCGCGATCGTGGTCGGCGGCATCGGCGTGCTCGCGCTCAATTCCGCCGGACTCGCGAACTACCACATCAAGGCCGCCAACCTGCTCGGCGTCGTGCTGGGCGGCGGTGTCTTTGGCATCGGCATGGTCGTGCTCGGCTACTGCCCCGGCACCGCGATCGCCGCCGCCGCGGGCGGCAGCGTGCACGCGCTCGCCGGACTCGCCGGCGCCCTGCTCGGAGGTGTGCTCTACGCTTTCAGCTTCCCGTGGATCTCGGCGAAAATCCTGCCCATCGGCGCCCTCGGCAAGGTGCGGCTGCCCGACGTCACCGGCGTGCCGGCGTGGGTTTGGTTCGCCGGACTCGCCATCGGCGCCGTCGTGATTTTCCGCCTGATCGAACGCCACGAGCGCTCGTCGTCTTCCTGAACGCACCGCAGCCCGCTCGCGGAATCCGCCCGTCGGGAGTATGTTTCCGCGGGCCGGTGGCCCTCACTTAATTGCATCGCCGATGAATCACGACCTCACCGATTTCCAGACCGACGTTATCGACCGCAGCCAGCGCGTGCCCGTGCTGGTGGATTTCTGGGCGGCTTGGTGCGGGCCGTGCAAGATGCTCGGTCCTGTTCTCGAGAAGCTCGCCACCGAGGCGGCCGGGAAATGGGAGCTGGTGAAGGTCGATACCGAGACGCACCCGGATCTCGCGGGGAAATTCCAGATCCGCGGCATCCCGGATGTGCGGCTTTTCCATCATGGCACGGAGGTCGCACGCTTCTCGGGCGCGCTGCCCGAGCCGCACCTCCGGCAATGGCTCGCCGAGAACCTGCCCACCCCGAAACGCGAGACCATGGCTCGTGCCCGGAGCCTGTTGCCGGCCGGGAAGGCGGCGGAAGCCGCGGCCTTGCTCTCACCGCTCGCCGCCACCGATCCCGGAGACGACGAGCTGGCGGTGCTTCTCGCGCGCGCCTTGGTATTCCTGGACCCGAAGGCCGCCGAACAGGGCATGGCGCGGATCAGCGCCGGTTCCCCTTGGTCAGGCGACGCCGACAACGTGCGTGCCATCGCGGCCGCGTTCGCCGCTCCGGCCTCTCTCGGGTCCCAACCTCCCGGCGCCGACTATCTGACCGCGATCGCCCATCTGCGACGCGGCGAATTCGACGCCGGGCTTGCCCGGCTCACCGAGCTGTTGCAGGAGCAGCCGGGTTTCGATGAGGGGCGGGCCAAGGTGCTCTGCCTCGCCATCTTTCGTCATCTCGGAATGCGCCACGCCACGACGGAAAAGCATTTCCGGGCTTACAGCATGGCAGTGAACGCTTGATCCCGGCGCCGCGGGGACGACCGCTCCGGCGGGCGTCGGGGAAAGGAAGCCTCATGATCGCGGAACTTCCACCTCGGGTCGGAATGCTATGGCCCTGCGGACCAGAGTGCCGCTTTGGGCGCACCCTCGCGGGAACGTACGGGGAATGGCTTTGGTGCGACCACCCCAAGGCCGGCGGGTGCGTCGTCCGCACCGGCCACGAGTGCGCCAACTACAACCCGGCCCCGAAACCAACCTCCGCGCCCTCCTCCGAGACGCCTCCCCAAGGGGTCAGGGCGTTGGGCGTTTAGGAGAAGGGGTGATTAAACAAAAAACGCCCTGACCCCTTTGGGAGCCGATCAGAACTCGAATGAGTTCGTGATGGTCCACTTGTTGGGCTGCGGGATGCGCGCGCTGGCGACGGCCCCGTTGGGCTGCGCGGTCACGGCGATGAGGTCGTCGGTGCCGAAGATATCGCGCACGTTGAGCTGCACGCTCCAACGCACCTTGTCGTTGAGCAGCCGGCGTCCGTAGCGGAGCCAAAAGTCGTAGTCGATCTGGGTGCTGCCATAGAAGGGCTTCGTCACATCATACACCCACGCGCCGGCCTCGTTGCGCTTCGGCGGAAAGCCGATCGCCACGCGGTCCTGCCAGCGCGCCGCCCCGCCGACACTCCATCCCTTCAGGCGGCCCGTGCGGAAGTCGTAGTTCGTGACGCCGTTGAAACGCCACCGCCGCAGCTCCTGTACGGGCGATCCGTTGGACGCCAGGGCGTTCAGGTACGGCACGTGCATGTTGATGATGGCCAGGTTTCCGAGCTGGGAGCTGCCGAACGAGCCGAAGTAGGTGATGTCCTCCAGGCCCTCCATCTGGCGGATGTTGGTCGCCAGCTGGCCGTTACCGTCCTTCCACAGCGGGAGGTTGCGCTTCACAAACTCGGTGAAGTCGGCGCCGACATTCGCGCGCCGGGCCTCCTGCCGCGCAGCGTTGAAGCTGATGCGCCAATTGTTGGTCGGGTTGAACGTGCCCTCGAACTCCCAACCCTCCGAGACCGTGTCGGCCACGTTGCCCACATTGGGCGGCCGGGTGGCGCTCCAATTGCCGCCGTTGGCGGCCTGCGTGAAGTTCCACGTTTGCGCCAGCAGCGGATCGACCGGCCGCAACCACTCCTCGCGCGTGCGCTGCGTGAACCACGTGTTGCGGAAGGCGGTCTCGGCGGCCGTGAGCCCGGGGTTCAGATTGTTGGCCTGCGCCGGATCCGTGAGGCCGGCACGCAGCGGCAGATGACGCGGATCGTTGGGCGCGAAGCCGAACCAGCGGTTGATCACGACCTCGCTCACGTTGGCCTGGCGCATGCCGTTCATCGCGCGCACCACGTCGTTGCCGGGCCAGAAGGTGTTGTAGAAAGTCGCGGTGTCGTTGGTCTGCGTCGTGCGGTAGCGGTTCACGCGCAACGTAAACTTGCGCTCGAGCGCCGAGATCGTGAGCCCGGCGTCCTTGGTGCGACCGGCGGGCGGCGCGAACGGCCGGCCGTAGACGTCGGCGATGGTCGAGGACGGCCGGAAATTCTGCGCTTCGTTGTAAGAGATGCTCAGGTCAGCGCCCCGCGGCAGCCGGCGCTTCAGCCAATCGGGCGCATGCAGCACGCCGCTCCAGCTCACCGTGCTGTCCTTCGCGTAGATCGAGGGGCGCGCCGGCAGCGTCCACGCGGGATTGTAGGGGTCGGTCTCGCCGGTGCCCGACGCGAGCCGCGCCGGGCCCGCGTCGCGCAGGTCAAACTCGTCCTGCCGCACGCCGACCAGGCCGACAAGCTTGTCGGAGAACAGGTAGCCCTGCCAGATGGCCGAGGCGCTCTTCGTGGTGTTGGCGTTCTTCGAGGCGCCGGCGTACAGCTTGCTGATGTCGCGGTCGCTCGCGGTGATCACCGAGACGGGCACGCGCACCATGCGGTTCACGCGCGCGTCGAACACCAGGGCGGTGCCGCTGGACTGCGGGATGTGCTCGGCGGTGATCCCGGAAATATTGGCGCCGGCGGGCGAGCTGAGGTTGGCGATCGAGGACCCGAGGTAGTGGATGGCCGCGTAGGACGGATAGGTCGTCGCCGTGGGGTTGTTGGCGTAGACGTTGAGGTCGAGTCCGTAGGAGTAGCCGTTGATCGTGCGGTAGAAGGTTGAGTTGAACTGGTCGGTGTAGGTGCCGGTGAAAACATGCCGCCCTAGGTGCCGCAGCAGCCCCTCGCGTCGCCGGAAATCCAGCGTGAAATAGGCGGTGGCGCGCTTCGCCTCCCGGCGCGTCTCGACGAAGTTGTTGCCGATCGAATCCGAGGCGACGTAGGGCCGGCCGAAGTTCGGGTTGGCCGCGCCGTCGACGAGCTTGGAGTTGAGGTCGACGAAGAGGGTGTAGGCGTCGTAGCCGAACATCCCGAAATTGTCGCGGTTGTGGGTTTGCCGGTCGTAGGCGAACTCGAAGCCCACCTGGTCGCGCAGGAAGGTCTGGCGGAGGACCGCGTTGAGCGCGCGGAAATCGGAATTCTCCCGCTTGTTCGGGCCGTCGAGCAGCGTGTCGTAGAAATTGAAGACCGAGGGATCGCGCAGTTCCTGGTAACGCCACAGGCCCCCATAGGCCTGGCCGGCGGGGGCGAACTGCTGGTTGAGGAAGAAATTCGGATTCGTGCCCTGCGCCGCGTACGCACCCACCGCGAACCACTGCGTGAACGGCACGCCGCCGCGCGTGATCATGAACGGCGGCACGCCGTTGCCCCCCTGCGTCGAGGAGGCCGGGTCGGTGAAAACCGCCCCGACCTGCCCGAACCAGCGGCCGGGCGCTCCGAGGTGCGCGAAGAGGAAGGGGTTGTTCGTCACCGAGGTCGGCACCGTGGGATCGACCGCGACCTTGTTGAGGACGTTGTACCAGACCGAGAGGCCGTCCTGCGGCGGCGTCGGGCGCGGGCGGTTCGAAACCGTGCCGCCACCCTCGTAGCTCACCTGCAGCTGCGTGAGACCGCCGCGCACCAGCCGGGGCTCCCATTTCAGCGCCGTGTAGATCCGACGGTCGTCCTCGTAGGCGGGCTGCTGCCGGTAGCGCTCGGACTTGTTGAGCGCGATCACGCGCAAACCAAGGGTGCCGGGCGCGATCAGCTGGTTCACATCAAACACCTCGCGGTGGGACTCGAACCGGCCGAACGCCTGCTGGAACGAGACCGCGTTCTTCCGGAGGTTGGCCGACTTCAGCTGGTTGTTGATGATGCCCGCCGGGCTGCCGAGGCCGAAGAGAATCGCGTTCGCGCCGCGCGAGATGTCCACCCGCTCGGTGTTGTACGAATCCATCGGGATGTTCGTGAGAAAGAAGTCGCGCGTCAGGTCCGCCCCCGCGAGGCCGCGCACGCGCGTCGAGTTCTGCGGGTTCTGCAGCGTGGACTCGGCGCTGGAGAAACGGTTGCCGGTATCGACGCCCGAGAAGTTGCCCTCGAAACCGCCCGCCTCGGTATTGGTCGTGTAGACGAGCAGATCGCGGACGTTGGTCGAGGCGGTGTCGGCGAGAAACTGCGCCGTGACGACCGAGATCGCCGCGCCGACGTCGCGCAGGTCCGTCCGGAGGCGCGTGCCGGCCAGCGTCGACGTGGCGGCGTAACCGCGGTCCTCGGATTCCTCGACGACGAACGGCGTGAGCGTGAGCGGCGCCTCGGAGGAGGCCGACCGCACGGTGTCGGTGGCCGGCGCGACCTGGGCGCGGACGGCGGGAAGGAGTAACGCGACGAGCAAGGCGCGCGCGGCGAAGGACGGGCGGAGAGCAGGGTTCATGGCTTGGTCGCCGCTGGGTTTTGGACGGAGGCCCGCGCGCGGCGGAAGCGGGCCCGGGAATTGAGGGCCGGTCCGCGCCGCGAGGCCAGCCTCAGTTGAAAAATCGGCCGTGGAACCATGCGGAAACTTTCCGCCTTTCCCCGCGCGGACGTGGGCCCACGCTTGGCGCACCCCATGAAGACCAGTGCCCTCCGCGGCCTCACGGCCCTGTTTGTGCTCACCGCGGCGCTCCGCGCCGCGCCGGAAACGTTGTTCGACGGCAAATCCCTCGCCGGTTGGGACGGCGACCTGAAGTGGTGGCGCGTCCAGGACGGCTGCCTCACCGGCGGCTCCCTCACCGAGAAGGTACCGCGCAATTTCTTCCTCACCCACGCGCGCTCGTTCCAGAACTTCGATCTGCGCCTGCGGATCAAGCTCACCGGCGTGCCCAACACCGGCATGATCAACAGCGGCGTCCAGATCCGCAGCCTCCGCGTCCCCAACCACACCGAGATGGCCGGCTACCAGGTGGACGCCGGCGAGGGCTGGTGGGGCAAGCTCTACGACGAGTCGCGCCGCCGCCGCGTGATAGCCGAGCCGCGCGACGCGGCCGCGGTCACCGCCGCCGTGCGCAAGGACGACTGGAACGAATACCGCATCCGCGCCGAGGGCCCGCGCATCCGCTCCTGGATCAACGGCGTGCCCGCCCTCGACTACGCCGAGACCGAGCCGCGCATCGCCGCCGACGGCCTGCTCGGCCTCCAGATCCACAGCGGCGGTATGGCCCTCGTGCAGGTGAAGGACGTCGTCATCGAGGAACTGCCCCCCACTCCGGGCGCCGTCACCTGGGCGCAGGTCGGCCTGCCGCCACCGCCGTCGCCGAAGGAGAAGAACGCCAAGAAGAAATCCGCCTCCTCCGCCCCCGTGGCCCCGACCCCCGCGCCGGCGGCCAAGACCGCCGCGGCGACGAAGACCGGCCGCGACATCAGCTACAACGCGATGGGCACCGATCCGTTGAGTCCCGAGCGGCAGCGCGCTTCGTTCCGCGTGCCCGAGGGTTTCGAGGTCGAGCTCGTCGCCGCCGAGTCGCCGGGCATCGGGAAGTTCATCGGCCTCTCCTGGGACGCCCGCATGCGGCTCTGGTCGATGACGGCGCTCGAATACCCGGTCGACGCCAACGAGAACAAGGCGGAGTCCGACGCGCTCTTCGCCCGCGGCGGCCGCGATCGCGTGGTGGTGTTCGACGAGCCGCACGCCGCGTCGCCAGGTCCGCCGCGGGTGTTCGCCGACGGGCTGGTGATGCCGCTCGGGATGCAGCCGTGGCGCGACGGCGCGCTGGTGCAGTACGGGCCCGACATCCGCCTCTACCGCGATACCGACGGCGACGGCCGCGCCGAACGTCACGAGGTGGTCCTCACTGGTTTCGGCACGCAGGACTCTCACCTGTTCCCGCACCAGTTTCTCCGCCAACCGGGCGGCTGGATCTTCGTCGCCCAAGGGCTCTTCAACTACTCCAAAGTGAGACGCCCCGACGGCCAGCCCTTCGCCGACGGAACCGCCGAGGTGCCGTTCGACCAATGCAAGCTCGCCCGCTTCCGGCCGGACGGTTCCGCCTTCGAGAGCCTCACCGCCGGACCCAACAACATCTGGGGCCTCGTCACCAGCCGCGAGGGCGAGACGTTTCTGCAGGAGGCCAACGACCAGGGCTACCCGGTCATTCCCTACGCCCCCGGCATCTGGGTGCGCACCGGATCCAAGGATCTTCTCCGCCCGTACCAGCCGCTCATGCCAGCGCCGCTCGCGCCCGCCCAGATGGGCGGCACCGGCCTGAGCGGCCTCGCGCTGGCGGAGGACCGCGACGGCCGCTTCCGCGCGCCCGCCGGCGAAACCGCCTCCGGCACGAGAGCATTCTACCTTGCCAATCCGATCACCGGCGCGATCCAGATCGTCACGGCCACGCCCGACGGGCCGCGCTACCGCTACGCCAAGGGTCCCGATTTCCTCAGCACCGACGACCGCTGGTTCCGCCCGATCGCGATCGCCTTCGGGCCTGACGGCGCCCTCTACATCGTCGACTGGTACAACCGCATCATCTCGCACAACGAGGTCCCCCGAACCCACCCCGACCGCGATAAGTCCCGCGGCCGCATCTGGCGGGTGCGCCACCGCGACCAGCCTCGGATCGCTCCGCCCGACCTCACGAAGCTGAGCGACCACGAACTCGTCGCGCAGCTCGGCCATCCCAACGCGCTCGTCTCGCGTCTTGCCTGGCTCGAGGTCACCGACCGCCGCGCCAGCGGACTCGCCCCGGAACTCACCCGCCTCGCCACCGACCGCCAGGCCCCGATGGACCGCCGCCTCGCCGCGCTGTGGGCCCTCGAGGGTCTACGCGATCCCGAGCCGGCGCTGCTCGCCGCACTCGCGGCGGAACCCGATCCCGCGCCGCGGCGTGAGGCCGCCCGCCTCGCGGGCAAAAGCGGCGAGGATGTTTTTCTCCGGATCGCCGCCCCGCTCGCCAACGATCCCCATCCCGCGGTGCGGGCCGCCGTCGGCGACGCCCTCCGGCACGTGACGGGTGCGGGCCCGCGGGCGATGGCAATCGCCGCCCGGCTCGGGGCCGGGCGTCTTGGCACCGAAGCCGGAGAGTGGGACCGCTACGAAAGGGACTTCGAACGCTACCTCGCGCGCTGGGCGATGGAGCGGAATCCCGCCGCCACGCGCGCCCTGCTGGACTCGCCTGCCGGCCGTGCGCTGCCGATCGAGAACCGCGTGCTCACGACCCTTGCTCTGGGCGGCCGCGACGCCGCTGCGGGGCTGGCGCGTATTTCCGGAGCGCTGGGGCGCGCGCTCAACGACGAGGAGATCCGCGTGCTTGCCGCGCACTTCGGTGATCCCGCCGTGCGCGAGGTGCTCGCCTCCGCGCTGTCCGGGGAAACCACGCGGGCGTCCGTCCTTCGCGCGCTCCTCGCCATCCGTACCAGCATCGACGCCGCGCCGTTGGCCCCCGAGCTCGCCGCCGCGGCGGGGAAACTCCTGTCTTCCCCGCAATCTTCCGACGTGATTCTCGGCGCCGAAGTCGCGGGTGCCTTCCGCTTGAAACAGCTCGCGGATCCACTCGACCGGCTGGTGCAAAAGGGGGCCGGCCGCACCCCCGCGTCGCTCGCCGCGCTGCGCGCCTTGCGCGAGATGGGCGAGGGTCTCGCCGAAACATTCGAGGAAATCCTCCAGAAAAAATCCGCCGCGCCGGTCACCGACGAGCTTATCGCCGCCCTCGCCGGCACCCGCGACCCCGCCGGTCCCGTCACGCTGGTGCGGCTTCTGCCGGCGCTCAGCGTCGAGGCCCGCGGGCGGGCGCTCGACCAGCTTTCCCGCTCGCCGGCCGGAGCCGCCGCCGTGGCGGCGCAGCTGAAGGCGGGACAAATCCCCGCGGGAGACATCGGATCCGTGACGCTGGAACGCCTGCGGCTCCTGCGCCCCGACGATACCGACCTCGCCGCGCTGGCCGCCAAGCTCGGCGCGGAGGGACTCCAGGTGCTGCGTCTGGGCGGTGCCGACGCCGACTATGTTGCGACCCAGCTCACCCTGAAGGGCGCCTTCACGGTGGAGGCGTGGGTTAAGTTCGAGGCTCCGATCTCCAATCATGACGGCCTGCTCGCGGCGCCGGGCCGCTTTGACCTGAATTTCGCCAATGGCCAGCTGCGCCTTTGGCTGGGCGGCGAGCTACGGGACGTCGTCGTGGCGCGCCGCAAGGTCACGCCGGGCGTCTGGACGCATTGCGCGCTCACGCGCGACGCCACCGGGGTTTTTCGCATCTACGTCAACGGCGAGTTGGACGCGACCGGCACCAGGACCGACACCCGCGACTACACCGGGCTCGATCTCGGCCGCACCTCTCCCAGCGGTGGAGGCACCGCAGGCTGGATCGCGGAATTCAAGGTCTGGAGCGAAGCTCGCTCGGCGTCGGAAATCCGCGCTTCGTTCGATCGCACACATGCGGCCGACCCAGCTCGTCCCGCGGGGCTGGCCCGGGTTTTTGCCGGTGCCGACTGGGGAAAGCTGCACGGCGCGGCACGCACCGAACGCGTCACCGACGTCCCCGCTCTGCTCACCCCGGCGGAGGCCGCCGCGCAGGAGGAAAAATTCAAACGTTACCGCATGCTTGCCAACGCCCGCGGCAACGCCGAGCGCGGCCGTGAACTCTTTGCCGCCTCCTGCCTCGCCTGCCATCAACAAGGCGGCAAAGGCGGACAGATTGGCCCCGCCCTCGATGGGGTGGGACTGACAGGCGTAGAGGCACTGCTGCGCAACCTCCTGACCCCGAGCGCGGCGATGGAGAGCGCCTACCGCACCTACCGCGTGGTCGCCCGGGATGGAACGGTGCACGAGGGCTTCCTCGCGGAGGAGCGCGCCGACGCCATCGTGCTCCGACCACCCGGCTCCGCCGATCGCACGTTGCCACGCGGCGAGATCCGCGAATCCGCGTACCTGCGCCGATCACTCATGCCAGAGGGCCTGCTGGAGGCCATGCCCGGGGAGCAGGTCACCGATCTTTTAGCCCACTTGAAAAACCTGCGCTGAGGTCGACCTCGAGACGCTAAGCGACGGAGACCAAGAACAGCGGCCGGAGGGCCGCGCAATGGAGTGCCTACGGGTGGCAGTAATTCCGCAAGGAAGTTTTGCCGGGGCTCTTACAAGCGATTACATGATGGTTGATGCCTCGCGAAAACACGACCCAAGGAATCTCGTTCCCGCCTCAATTGCTCGCCAAGGCCAAGGGGCGGGCTGCGGAGCGAGGCCTTTCCGTGTCGGGCTATGTTCAGGCGCTCATCCGCGAGGATTTGCTGCAACCCGACGCCCGCCTGACCCGCGAGATCCAGGAGAAGATTCTCCAGCGTCTGGATGAGTTGGACCGGCGCGATTCCCCGCCGAAGTCCAAGCGCGGGGCCTGAGAGTCTTTGCCAGGCCAGGCCCTGGCGCCTCCCGGGGTCAATCTCCGCGGACCCGAATGGGGGCTTTCAGCGATCCACCCAAGCGGGAGTCCATTCCGGAGCGGCGGCGGGAATCGCCCCATCGGTCGCGGAGGGGACCAGCGGGTAGCGGAAAAGACGTCCTTCGTAGTTGCGCAGGAAGACACCGTCGTCCCGCACCTCTTCCACGTAGTCGGGATTGAGTGGCACCTTTCCTCCGCCGCCGGGGGCATCGATCACGAACTGCGGGACAGCATAGCCTGTCGTGTGCCCGCGCAGGGCGCGGATGATCTCGATGCCTTTCTTCACGTCGGCCTTGAAGTGGGCGCCGCCGGTGATGAGGTCCATCTGGTAAAGGTAATAGGGCCGAACCCGCATGCGAAGCAGGCGGTGCATGAGGGCCTTCATCACGTCGACGTCGTCGTTGATGCCCCGGAGGAGAACACTCTGATTGCCCAGCGGCACCCCGGCGAACGACAGTCGCTCGCACGCGGCCTTCAGTTCCGCGGTGCACTCCCGCGGGTGGTTCACATGGATGCTCATCCAGACCGGCCCATGGCGACGGAAGATGTCGCATAGCTCCGGCGTGATGCGCTGGGGCAGAAAAACCGGGATCCGCGAGCCGATGCGGATGAACTCGACGTGCGGAATCGCCCGCAGCCGCGCGATGAGATGCTCCAGCTTGCGGTCGGAGAGCAGCAGCGGATCCCCACCCGAGAGCAGCACATCGCGCACCTCGGGGTGCTCCTCGATGTAGCGCAGACCCTGCTCATACTCGGGATGAAAATTGTAGTCCTGCGCGTTGGACACGAGCCGGCTGCGCGTGCAGTAGCGGCAGTAGGCCGCGCAGCGATCGGTCACCAGAAAAAGCACCCGGTCCGGATAGCGGTGCACCAGCCCTGGCACCGGTGAGTGCTCATCCTCTCCAAGAGAGTCCAGCATCTCACCCTCCGAGACGACCATCTCGTTGATCCTCGGCACCACCTGCTTCCGAATCGGGCAATCGGGATCGTCGCGGTCGATCAGGTTGAAAAAGTGCGGGGTAATCGCGAGGGCCAGCTTGTGGTTGGCCTGCTCGCAGCCCGCCTTTTCCTCCGGGGTCAGCGTCATCAGTCCCTCCAGCTGCGCCACGCTCGCGATCCGATGCTGGAGCTGCCAGGTCCAGTCGTTCCACTTGCCCTCCGGGATGTGTGGCCAGAGACCCTGGCCCTCGGGCCAGGCGGCGCGGTCTTCGGAATAGGGCATCGTCGGACGCAAACGGTTGGGAAACGGGCAGTCGGTGTCAAACGGCGGGCTGGAAAATCATTCCGGCGGAACGGCCCGAGCCGGCGAACAGGAGCAAACGGAGGAAACGAAGGACTGGGAGAACCTGAAAACCAGCATCCCGACGAAGAGCGGTTGCATCGCGACGGAGTCATTTCTTCTTGTGCATCCCGCGTCATCCGCGGCTGCAGCCGCGGTATATCGGGCGCATTTCGAGGCCAGATTTTCTGTTCCGTGTCTTAAGTACATACCCCCAGTTGCAGCTTGGGCGAAGGAGGGCTTTCCGTGGGCCACCCGGCTCGGTTTCGTGCATTTGGTGGGTTTCGTGGGGCTCCTCGCTTCCCCCACCTAATTTTTCCTCGTCCCTCGCGGAGCGGCGAAGACGCGCCGCGCCAATTAACCTCTTGGCAGCGGTGATCCGACGCATTTTCGTCCGGCTTTAATGTCCTCTTACAAGCCCGCCATTCTCGCCCTCGAAGACGGCTCGATCTTCCGGGGTCGGGCCTTCGGCAGCTCCGCCACCGTTTCGGGTGAATGCGTGTTCAACACGTCGATGACAGGCTATCAGGAGATCCTCACGGATCCTTCCTACTTCGGCCAGATCGTCACCATGACCGCGGTGCAGATCGGTAATTACGGCATCAACGACGCCGACAACGAGGCGGCGACGCCCAAGGCGAGCGGCTTCGTGGTCCGCGAGCTATCCCCGGTGGTCAGCAACTGGCGCAGCCGGCTTTCACTCGAAGACTATCTCGCCCGCCACGGCATCCCGGGGATCAGCGAGATCGACACCCGCGCCCTCACCAAAAAGCTGCGCGTCGACGGTGCGATGAAGTGCTGTCTCAGCACCCTCCCGATCAGCGACGACGAAGCGCTCCGGCTGGCCCGCTCTTGGCGCGACATGGCCGGCTCGGACTACGTGCGGGAAGTCACGACCCGAGATCCCTACCTTTGGAAGGCAGACGAGCCTTCCAACCATAACACCCCCTACCTGCCGGTGGGAACAACGATGAACGCGCCCGGCGTTCCCTCGCGGAAGTTCCGCGTGGCGGCCTTCGACTACGGCGCGAAGTACAGCATCTACCGCAAGCTGGTGAACCACGGCTTCGAGGTGCAGGTGTTTCCCGCCACCGCCGAGGCCGCGCAGATCCGCGAACACCGGCCGGACGCCGTGTTTCTTTCCAACGGCCCTGGAGATCCGTCCGCCCTGCCGTACATCCACCGCACCGTGACCAACCTGCTGCCGGAGTTCCCGATGTTCGGCATCTGCCTCGGGCACCAGATGCTCACGCACGCGCTGGGCGGGAAAACCTTCAAACTGAAGTTCGGCCACCGCGGCGGGAACCAGCCGGTGAAGAACCTCGAGACCGGGCGCGTATCCATCACCGCCCAGAACCACGGCTTCGCGACCGACCCGAAATCCCTCGAGCAGCGGGGTGCGCGCATCACCGAGATCAACCTCAACGACCAGACGGTCGAGGGACTTCGGCACAACACCCTGCCCGTGTTCAGCGTGCAGTATCACCCGGAGGCCGCTCCCGGGCCCAACGACGCCGACCCGCTCTTCGTCGACTTCTACCGCATGGTCGAGTCCCGCAAGGCCGGCAAAATCTGAACCTCCAAGACCGGCGCCGGGGGCCGGCGGAAGTCAGCGGCCGAGCCACTGCTCGAACTTCACGGCGTCCTCCGGAGTATCGACGCCGATGGATGGATCGGCCGTGATGTCACAGGCAATCTCCAGCCCGTGCTCCAGCACCCGCAGTTGCTCGAGCTTCTCGATCTGCTCGAGCCTTCCGGGGGAGAGCGTGGCGAAACGCTCCAGCACATCCGCCCGGTAGCCGTACAATCCGAGGTGCTTGAAGCACGGGTTAGCCGCCACCCACGCGTCGTCCACCTTGCCCTGGCGGTCGCGCGCGTAGGGCATCGGGGAACGGGAGAAATAAAGCGCGCGCCGAGCCGCCGGCGCGAGCACCACCTTGACCTGATTGGGATTCTGGAAGTCCGCCGCGGTGCGGAAGGGCGTGCCCAGAGTCGCCATCGGGACGCCGTCCGAGAGCAACGACGCCAGCGCGCGGATCTGCGCGCCGGAAACTAGGGGCTCGTCGGCCTGCACGTTGATGACCTGCTCGGCGCGAACGGTACGGTTGGCCTCAGCCAGGCGGTCGGTGCCGCTCTGATGCGCGGTGCTGGTGAGGATCGCCCGGAACCCGGCGCCAGCCAAGCACGCGCGGAGCAGCTCGTCGTCCACCGCGAACCACAACGGGAACTCCGGAGCCTCCCGCGCGATACGCTCGGCCACCCAGAGGAGCAGCGGCTTGCCCCGGATGGGGTGCAGCAGCTTGCGCGGAAACCGCGTCGATTCGAGGCGGCACGGAACGATGATGGCGACCTTCGTCATCGGCGCGCAGCGTGCCGTCCGGTTTTTGGGTTGCAAGCCGCCGGCGCGCTCCGGACTTTCGCCAACCGGTTCCACCGATATGAGCAAAAGCGAGGCCGCCGCGAACTCCCAGTCCCTCACCAAGGAGCTCGTCGTGCAGAACAAAATGGGGATTCACGCCCGCCCGGCGGCGATGGTTGTGCGTATCACCAACAAGTTCAAAGCCGAGGTGTTGGTGGAAAAGGACGAGGAACAGGTTAACGGCAAAAGCATCATGGGGCTGATGATGCTCGCCGCCGCCAAGGGCTCGAAGGTCAGGTTCATCGCGAACGGAGACGACGCCGCCGCGATGCTCGCCGAGCTCGAGGCGCTTTTCGCCCGTAAGTTTGACGAGGCCTGACGTGGACCGGGGGCGTTGACGCCAACCGACGGCCGTCCTCACCTTGACGCGTGCTCCCGCTGAAGCATCGGGCTGCGTTCTGCCGGACCCTCGCGGTCCAGTTCGCCGCCGGCTCGGACCCGGTCTCGGCCGCCCGCACCGTCGCCGCCACCGCACCGGCGGCCGTTGAAATTCTCGTCGCCGCCCTCTCCCGCGGCGAAGATTTCAGCCGCTCGCTCGGGCACGCCGCCTTGTTTCCGCCCGGGGAACTCGAGCTGATCGCGATTGGCGAGCGCGGCGGCGCGCTCGACGAGGTGTTGCGCGAGCTCGCGGATTTCGCGGAGGAGAAGGTCGCGCTCCGCCAGCAGATCATCGCAGGCCTCGCTCTGCCCGCGTTCAACTTGAGCGCCGCCTGTTTCATCGTGCCGCTGCCGACCCTTGTCGCGCACGGCGACACGGCCGGCTACCTGATCGCCGCCGTCGGCCCTCTCGCCTTGATCCTCGCCCTGGGCCTCGGCTTCCGGCGGTGGTGGCGCCACGCCTCCGGACGCTCGCTCGACCGCTGGGTTCGGCCGCTGCCGCTGGTTGGCGCCGCCTGGCACGCGATCGACTGCTGGCGCTGCTTCCGGACGCTCGCGCTCCTTTCCCGTACCAGTCTAGGGCTGATCGACTCCGTGCGGCTTGCGGCCCGGACCTGCGGCAGCGAAAGCCTCCGGGAGTCCCTCACGGGAGCGGCTGACGACGCGGAGGCACGAGGCGCGTCGGTCGGACCTCTGCTGGAGCGACGCGGCACGTTCCCACCGGACGTCATCGCCGAGTGGAAGAACGCCGAACGGACCGGGCAGCTTGAATCCGCCTTCCGACGCATCGGCGCCCGCTACGGGGAAACCAGCCGGCAGCGATTGCGCAGCCTCGCGGAATGGACGCCGCGCGTCGTGTACCTGTTGGTGCTGGCCGTGATGGCATGGCAGGTCTTTCGCCTGGCCGGCGCGTACCTCGACGGAATCGCACGTGCGGCGGGGGGTTGAGCGACCGGAAGGTGGCGTCCGCTCAAAGGGTGTCCATTTCCCCGGCGATGATCAGCCGCAGCGCATCCAGCCGCAGGCGGGATGCGCGGACCGCCTTGAAGGTCTGGTCCTGCTGCTGGCGGACGAGCGCGATTTCCTCGGGCCGAACATGGTCGTTGATGCGCTGCAGAGCCGCGAGGCGGGCGATATCCTCCCCCAGGGCCGTTTCCGCGGCCGCACGCGCCGCCGCACGGACGGCCGCGGCGCGCTCCTCGGCGATCGTGGACGCCGCGACCAACATCTCCTTCAGCTGCCCAGCCCCGAAAACCCCCGCCTCGAGGAAGCGGTGCGGGTCGACGTCCTCGAAGCCGGCCGCGATCGCAGCCGCCTCGAACTGACCACCCGCGTCGTCCCCCCGCAAATTGACGATCACGCGCAAAGGGGTGGGCGGCAAAAAGCGGTCCACGTGCCACCGCGGATCCGCCAGCGGCTCCAGGATGAACACCGCCTCCAGCAGCAGGTCGGGTTCGGCCGCCGGAATATTCCCGAGTGCCGTCGTTCCCGCTTTCGAATCAACGAGGAGATCGATGGCATCCTGCACCAACGCATGGTCGGCGGAAAGGAAGCGGATGTCCTCCCGCACAATCGCCCGCGCCCGGCTGAAGGTCGCCAGCATACCATCGGCCGGAATGGAGGGAAACGACTCGATGTACGCATGGCTGGGGTCGAGGAACAAGTCCCCGCCCTCATGCTCGCGCACGCCGACCCCGAAATGGTCGAGCAATTGGAGCAGAAGCTCGCGTGGCAGGGGGTCTGCATCGGCCGCACGCACGCGCGCCAGGACCGACTCGGCCGCCTCACGGTTAAAGGAATTCAATTCCAGCAGGCGGTCGCGACCCCGGCGCAGCCGCTCGGCCAGTTCCGCCCGGAAGGCCGCGGCTTCATCCACCAGTGAATCCAGGGCCCGTCGCGTTTTCTCCGAACCAGCGGAGGCGGAAGTGGCGAGATCGAGCACGCATTCGCGAAAACGCGCCTCGAACTCGGACCCGCCGTGCAAGGGATGCTCAAATGCATCGAGCCCCCGATGGTACCACGCGAAAACCACTTCGTCGCCTCCGCCCTCGAGGTGGGGCACGTGGATGCGGATAGTCTCGGTCTGGCCGATCCGGTCGAGCCGGCCGATCCGCTGCTCCAGCAGCCCCGGGTTCAGCGGCAGATCAAAGAGCACGAGGTGATGCGCGAACTGGAAGTTGCGCCCCTCGCTACCGATCTCCGAGCAGAGGAGTAGACGTGCGCCCTCCGGCTCCGCGAACCAGGCCGCCTGGCGGTCACGCTGCACAAGGGGCAGCCCCTCGTGAAACTGCCCGAAGTTGAGGTTGATCCTTTCCTGGATCGCGGCGGCCAGCGCCGCCACTTTGCGCTGAGATCGGCAGATCAGCAGGACCTTCGCCTTCCGCTCCTTGCGCAGAAAGTCGACGAGCCAAAGCACACGGGGATCATCCTTGAAGGAGTATCGCACGGCTGCCTCGCCTCCCGTTTCCTCCGCCCGCAACTCCCGCGCGATTCGCACATGGAGCGCCGGATCGTCCGACCGTACCGGGGCGGGACAAAGCCGGCGACGCGGAAAACCGGTCATGGCGGCTCGCGTGTTGCGGAACATCACCCTGCCCGTGCCGTGCTGGTCGAGCAGGGCGCGCAGGAGCGCATCGCGCGCTCCCGGGCGACCATTCTCCAGATCCCCGAGGTGACGCGCCAACCCCTCTGCATCCCGGGTGAAGATGCGCTTCAGCGCCCCCTGATCCCGGGCGGCGAGCGACTTCCCCTCGATGATCTTGCCAGCCACCGCGGCCACCGCGCCATAGCCCTCCGCTTCCTGCTGAAACCTGCCGAAGTCGGCATAGCGGTCGCGGTCCAGAAGGCGAAGTCGGGCGAAATGTCCCGGCAGACCAAGCTGGGTGGGCGTCGCGGTGAGCAACAGCAGGCCGGGCGTGCGCCGCGCCAACTCTTCCACCAGCACGTATTCCGGGCTGGCCTGTTCCGGTAACCAACCAAGGTGGTGGGCTTCATCAACCACCACCAGATCCCAACCTGCCGCCACCGCCTGCTCGCGACGCGCCGCATTGCCGCCGAGGTGGCCCACGCTGGCCAGGACCAGTTGCGCGGTTAGGAAGGGATTCACGCCCGGATCGCTTTGCTCGCTCGCAAGGCACCGTTCCTCGTCGTAGATTCCGAACCAGAGATTGAAGCGCCGCAGCAACTCGACGAACCACTGGTGCGTGAGCGTTTCCGGCACGAGCACCAACACCCGCCGGGCCTGCCCGACCGCCAATAGCCGCTGAATGATCAGGCAGGCCTCGATCGTCTTTCCCAGGCCCACCTCATCCGCCAGCAACACCCGCGGCAAGCGACGCTCGGAGACCTGCTGCAGGATGAAAAACTGGTGCGGAATCAGATCGATCCGGCCACCCAGAAATCCGCGTACCGGGGAGCGGCGGAACCTCTCCTGCGCCTGCCAGGAGCGCAGCCGTAGGTCGAAAATCTCCCCGGGATCCGTCTGTGCCGAAAGCAGCCGTTTGTCTGGCAAGTCAACGCTGGTGACGTCGGAGACCGCGTCCTCCCGCAATCGCCGTCCCTCGCCGGCATAAGTTAGAAGGCCATCCGTTTCCTCGACCGCCTCGACCACGAAAGTGGATCCGTCCCGATCCGCCACCGACTCGCCCTCGCGGAACCGCACGCGTTTCAGCACGGAAGTGCCCAGCGCATAAAGACGCTTCTCGCCGGTAGCCGGGAATGAAACGGAAACCCGCTTGGCCGCCGGATCAACGGAAGCGACGACCCCGAGGCCCAGTTCAGGCTCCCGCTCACTCACACAACGTTGTCCGACAATCTGCGGCGACATCCCGCTCACACTGGCGTACGGCCTGTCCGCGCGCCAAGCGATTCCCCGAGAAACGGCGCGATCGCCTTGCGCTCTTGCGGGGTATCCGTCCGGTCGCAGAGTCGGCCCCGAGACACCCTATCCTTCATGAAAGCACGCCTGACCGGCCTTTTCCTTCTCCTGCTCGCCCGTTCGGCCGCGGCCTCCATACCGCAGGTGGATGGCGCGGAGCATGTACGCACCGTGGCCGGCATCTCCGAGTACCGGCTTCCCGCGAACGATCTGAACATCCTCCTGCTGGAGGACCACTCCGCCCCGGTGCTCACGTTCATGGTCACGTACCGCGTGGGATCCCGCAACGAGGTCACCGGCACCACCGGCGCCACGCACCTCCTGGAGCATCTCATGTTCAAGGGCTCGAAAAACTTTCACCCCGGAATCGGAAAGGGCTTCGACACGCTCATGGACAAGATCGGCGGCATCAACAACGCCACCACCTGGCTGGACCGGACCAACTACTACGAGAACCTGCCGAGCGACCATCTGGAGTTGGCGGTCCAACTCGAGGCTGATCGGATGCGAAATCTGCTCCTGCGGGAGGAGGATAGAAAGCCGGAGATGACCGTAGTCCGAAACGAGTTCGAACGCGGCGAAAACGATCCCGCCTCGGCCCTCGACAAGGAGGTGACGGCAGCCGCAATCATCGCGCACCCCTACCACCACTCCACCATCGGCTGGAGAAGCGACATTGAACGGGTACCGATCGAGAAGCTGCGGGAGTTTTACGAGACCTACTACTGGCCGAACAACGCGACTGTGACGGTGATCGGGGATTTTCAACCGGCGCAGGCCTTGCAGCTAGTCCGCAAGTATTTCGGCGCGATTCCAAAATCACCGAAGCCGATCCCGGAGGTTTACACCGAGGAGCCGCTCCAGACCGGTCCCCGACGCACGGTGGTGAAACGCCCGGGCGAGGTCGGGGTGGTACAAATCGCCCATAAGACCCCTTCTGCTACCCATCCGGACCATGCGGCCTTGGAGGTGCTCTCGGCCATTCTCAGCACCGGTAAAACCAGCCGTCTCTATCGCGCTCTCATAGACAAGAATCTCGCGATCAGCGCCGAAGCCTCGAAGGGGTTCTTCCGCGATCCGGCACTCTTCAGCACCACTGTGCTGCTGGCGCCCGGAGTTACGCATGAGCAAGCGGAAAAAGCTGTGCTGGAGGAACTTGAACGCATCAAAACCAGCGGCGTGTCCGCGGCGGAAGCCTCCACCGCGATCAATAAGATTCTCGCCGGTATAGCCTACGGTAGAGACGGCTCATTCGCGATCGCCGGGCAACTCAACGAGGCGATCGCCGTGGGAGACTGGACCATTTACTCGTCGCTCCTGGAGAGAATTGCAGCCGTGACGCCGGCGGAGGTTCAGCGGGTTGCCCGAGAGTACTTGGTTGAGGACCAAAGCACAACCGGCTGGTTCGTACCTCAGCAGGGGAAAACGGCGGCTAACGCCGGGCATTCCTCGACCTTGGAGGCAGGAAAATACGCGGCCCGGTCCATGAGTAACTCCCCGCGATTCTACCGAGAGCCAAACGTTCTCGAAACACCTCCGGGTAAATTTACCGGTCGAGGTGCCGAGGCCGTAGTCGGCCCGACAAACGTGCGTCCGACCTCGATCGCAAAGGCGGTGAACCGAAGCCGCATAGGGGGGATCGACCTGACTATGTTGAAGACGGACATCAAGGATGTGGTCACAATTCGAGGCTCTTTGGGGGCGGGCGATGTGTTTAACCCCCCATCCAACCCATCGATCGCGGATCTCACCGCCAGCATGCTTGATAAAGGCACGGCCCAAAGGGACAAATTCGCCGCTGCGGAGTTGCTGGAGCAAACTGGTGCCACCCTGAGTTTCAGTACCGGTTCCCACACCCTGAACTTCAGCGCTAAGTGCCTGCGTCAGGACGTGCCGAAGGTAATCGCGCTGCTTGCCGAGCAACTGCGGACGCCCCGGTTCGACGCGGATGAATTCTCGAAAGTAAAGCGGCAGCTTGTGGGGCGATTTAAACGTGGTTTGGAAGACACCGACTTCCGGGCTGATTTGGCATTCAATCGCGCGATTTTCCCGGAGGGTCATCCGAATCGTCCGCCGGCGAGCGACAGCTACCTTTCAGGCCTCGAAAGAGCCTCATTGGCAGAGGTTAAGGAGTTTCATACATCGCACTACGGCCCGCTCTCAATGCGTATTGTAGCGGTCGGCGACGTGAATGAGGCTGAGTTGTCTGATTCCGTCGCCGTCGCCTTCCAGGGATGGAACGGCGGTAAGGACTACCCAGCGGCGACTCGAGCTCCTCGTGCTGCCTTGGGACACACCGAGAAAGTACTCATTCCGGGCAAGACAAGCGTGTCGGTCGTGATAGGGCAGCCGTCGGGATTACGGTACAGTGATCCAGAACATCTGGCCTTTTCCACGGCCACCGCTGTTTTCGGCAGCGGGTTTTTCTCCGCGCGGCTCTTGGACATTATCCGCAACCGCGAAGGGCTGACTTACGGAGTAGGTGCGTCGCTCGGGGCCGACTCGTTCACAGACGGATCGTGGTCAATCCGCGGTACGTTCGCACCCGAACTCCTTGAAAAGGGTCTAGCGTCTATACGACGAGAGTTGACCCGGCTGTTTGAGAGCGGCGTTACCACGGAAGAACTCGAAAACTTTAAGGTCACATTGGCTGGAGCCCACAAGGTGGGCCTTGCAACGACCTCCGGAATGGCTGCGGCTCTACTTAACGCCTTGCAACGTGGCTACGGTCCGGAGTGGCTGGATGACTATACCGTCCGTGTTCGAGAGCTAACTTTGGAACACGTAAACGATGCGATTCGCTCCCGGATATCCCCGCAGGGGATGGTAACGGTTCTCTCGGGTAGTCTGCCCTGAACGTCAGAAAATCCGTCCCACAACCTTCGTTCTCGCGCTGGTAAAAAAAGGTTCTTCGGGGATCTCCGTGGGTGAAAGTCACGGTGGAGCGGGTCGCAGGTCGAGCTTACCGCAGAGAAAGAGGATGCGGTCGCGATAGTTCTCGAAACGGCGGGAGCCGCGGGCGTCGGCCTTGATCGCCTGGATATTCGAGTTGAAGCCCTCCGAGATGGCATTGGTGATGGGATGCGTGAAGTAGTTGAGCAGACCGAAGAGTTGCGCCTGCAACGTGAGCGCGATCTTCCTGATCGGCTTGAGTTGGGAGCGCCGCGCGGCCCCGAACCACTGTCGGAAAAACCTGGCGGCGCGCATCGCGTCGGGCTGGGCCCAGAACTCAGCGAAGGTCTCCTTG
>CAIUOU010000162.1 GCA_903900845.1 uncultured Opitutia bacterium | reverse complement strand
CGCAGCCTGCTCGACATCGCGGGAGGATCGGGCGTGTACGCTTGCACCCTCGTCGCGCACCACGCCGGTCTGCGGGCGACGGTACTGGAACGGCCGCCCGTCGACGGCATCGCGCGTACCATGGTCGCCCGGCGTGGCTGGGAATCGCGCGTCGCGGTGGCGGCGGGTGACATGTTCCGCGATCCGCTCCCGCGCGGGCACGACGCCCACCTGTTCTCGAACGTGCTGCATGATTGGGACGTGCCCGGCGTGCGCGCGCTGCTCGCGGCCTCGTTCGCGGCGTTGGAGCCCGGAGGCGTGCTGATCGTGCACGACGCGCACCTGAACGCGGAAAAAAGCGGCCCCCTGCCGGTCGCGCGTTACTCCGCGCTGCTGATGGCGATCACCGAGGGACGTTGCTACGGGACGGCCGAGATGGCGGAGCTGCTGGCGGAAGCGGGGTTCACTAGCTTCGGCTTCCGGGAGACCGTCGCGGACCGCAGCGTGGTCTGGGCGGAGAAGCCGCTCGGCTGATCATCGCCTTCGACCCGAATCCCCGCGTCTCAGTTTCCTTCCGCTTCCCCATGTTCACCCTCGGTATTGATTTCGGAACCAATTCGGTGCGCGCACTGGTCGTCCGGTGTCGCGACGGCGCGGAGTTCGGCTCGGCGGTCTTCGCGTATCCCAGCGGGCAGCAGGGAGTGCTGCTCGACCCCCGGGACCACCACCTCGCCCGCCAGCATCCGGGTGACCACCTGCTGGGATTGGAGCGCTGTGTGTGCGGGGCGCTCGCCGCTGCCGCCCGCCGGCGGGGGTTTTCTCCCGGCAAGGTCGTGGGTATCGGGGTCGACACCACCGGATCCAGCCCCATTCCCGTCGACGCCGCGAACCGGCCGCTGGCGTTGCAGCCCAAGTGGAGGCGAAACCTCGACGCGCAATGCTGGCTCTGGAAGGACCACACGAGCGTGGCGGAGGCCACCGAGATCACCGCGCTCGCCGCGCGCATCCGCCCCGGGTTCATCGCCAAGTGCGGGAACACTTATTCCTCGGAGTGGTTCTGGTCGAAGATCCTCCATTGCCGCCGGGTGGCGCCCGACGTTTTCGCGGCCGCGCATTCATGGGTCGAGTTGGCCGATTGGATTCCCTCGGTGCTCGCCGGCATCGGGCGGCCGGAGGACGTGGTGCGCGGCGTTTGCTGCGCGGGCCACAAGGCCCTTTACGGCGAGGAGTGGGGCGGTCTGCCCGACAAGGCCTTCCTGCGCCGGCTCGATCCCGCGCTCGCGGAACTCCGCGACCGGCTCTACGCGCGTGCGCACGACGCCCGCACCCCGGCGGGAAAACTGAGTCCTGACTGGTCGCGCCGGCTCGGGCTGCCAGCCGGCATCCCGATCGCGATCGGCGAGATGGATGTGCACTACGGCGCCATCGGTTGCGGTGTGGCCGAGGGCACGCTCGTGAAGGTGATCGGCACGTCGACGTGCGACTGCGCGGTGGTTTCCTCCGCCAAGAGGGTCCCCGATATTCCCGGCATCTGCGGCATCGTGCCGGGGGCGATCCTGCCCGGTTTCCACGGCATCGAGGCGGGGCAGTCCGCGGTGGGTGACATCTTCAAGTGGTGGGTGGAGACGGTGTGCGACGGAGACGCCGCGACCCACGCCGCGCTCACCCGAGAGGCCGCGCGCCAGCGCCCCGGCGAGTCGGGGCTGCTCGCGCTCGATTGGAACAACGGCAACCGCACGGTGCTCGTCGATCCGCTGCTGACCGGACTTTTGCTGGGCCAGACGCTCTACACCACGAGGGCGGAGATCTACCGCGCCTTGATCGAGGCGACCGCCTTCGGCGCGCGGGCGATCCTCGAGCGCATCAAGGCTTACCGGGTGCCGGTGAAGCGCATCGTCTGCGCCGGTGGTATCGCGGAGAAGAACCCGCTCCTGATGCAGATCTACGCCGATATCACCGGTTGCGAGATGCAGGTGGCCGGTTCCTCGCAGGCCTGCGCGCTCGGCGCCGCGGTCAGCGCGGCGGTGCTCGCGGGCGCGCACCGGGATTTCCCTGCCGCGCAGCGCGCGATGACCAGCGTACGTAGGCGCCGCTATCGCCCGATCGCCTCTCATCGGAGGGCCTACGACCGCCTGTACGTGCTTTACCGCCGGGTGCACGACGCCTTCGGCGGCGTCGACCGTTCCGCCGACCTTTCGTCCGTGATGAAGGAATTGCTCGCGATCAAGCGCGCGGCGCGGGCGTGAGGGGAGGGTAAATTTCGATGATCCGAGGAATCGTCCTCGGCATCGCCCCCATTTCGTCACGAGAGCGGTTCCGTCTTTTCCTGACGAAAGGCATCCCGTGCAGGCGAGGCTGCGGCCTCGGGAAAGTCCGCGGACGCAAAGGCCGAAAGCGTGGCAGCGGGGCGGTTTCCCCGAATCCCCGCCGCGGAATTCGCTTTGAGGAGTCTTGTGAATCAGCCCAGCCTGAGACGTTCTAGCAACGTCCGTCCCCCTTCGCGCGTCCAGCCTCACCATGCGCCCTTTCCCCGTCGTCTTCGCCCTGATGCTTGGTTCGCTCGTCCCGCGGGCGCACGCGGTAGACGCGCCGCCTCCGTCCGACTGGATCGATCCGCGTACGGGACATCGTGTGATCCGCCTTTCGCCCGACACCGGCGGCGGGAGCCTGTATTTTCACCAGCAAGCCTACACGCCGGAGGGCGACAAGGTCATCCTGCGCACCCGCGAGGGCATCATGGCCGTCGATATCTCGCGGCTCGGCCGGGAGGCGCCGCGGCGGGAGCTGATCCTCGCCGACGCGAGTCCCATCGCGATGGCGTGGCGGTCCCGCGAGGCGTATTTCTTCGTTCGCGAGGAGAGCATTCTGCGGGCGGTGCATGTCGACAATCGGAAGGTCCGGGACGTGGTCCGGCTTCCGCCGCTGGCGCGAGGCACGCAGTTCGCGGTGAATTGCGACGAAACCCAGTTGATCCTGATCGGGCCCGATCCCGAGGGTAAGACCGTGCCGCGCACACCGCCGGCGGGAGGCGCCGGCGGCACGCTGGAGGCCAATTGGGCCGCCGGGACGCCGAAGATGATCTCATCGATCGATATCCGCACCGGCACCCTGCGTGTGCTGCACCGCGAGAACGACTGGACCAACCACCTGCAATGTTCGCCGACCGATCCGCGGCAGATCCTGTTCTGCCACGAGGGGCCGTGGCATTTCACCAACCGCACGTGGACGTTGCGGACGGACGGCGGGGTTCCGCGCGCGCTGCACCAACGCTCGATGAACATGGAGATCTGGGGCCACGAGTTCTTCAGCCAGGACGGGAAAACGGTTTGGTTCGACCTGCAGACGCCGCGCAGCGCGGTCTTCTGGCTGGCCGGCGTGGAACTCGCGACGGGCCGGCGCACATGGTATTCGATCAGGCGGGAAGAGTGGTCGGTGCACTACAACGTCTCCGCTGACGGAAAGCTGTTTGCCGGCGATGGCGGCGGGCCGGGCAGCGTAGCCGCCTACGGGGCGGACGGGGAAAAACTCGATCCTCCCGGCAACGGACAATGGATTTACCTGTTTCGTCCGGCGCCGGTCCGCGGCCGTTCGCCACAGGACGCGGAAGCGCTCACGGAGATCGGCGTGTTCAAGTCGGAGCGGCTCGTCGACATGACGGCCCACGATTACAGCAAGGATCGGGGCGTGGAACCGAATGTGACCTTCACGCCGGACGGGCGCTGGATTGTTTTCAGCGGTAATTTCCACAGTCCGCGCGACGCGCGGGGCCGGGCGGTCACGCACGCCTACGCCGTGGAGATAGCGCGTAGTGTCGCCGCGAAGTGATCGTCGCGCGGGTTTGCTCCGCTGGTTTCGCAGATGGCGTGGGGAACCTCGTGGCGCGGATTCGGATCGATGGCGGGGGAAAGGCGCATCCGCTCTTGCCTGCGAGGCTTTGCGTGCCGTGCTTTTTGAGATGCGCCCCCGCCTGTCGCTCTTGGTCCCGTCTTTCCTCCTCATGACCTCTGTGTGTTCCGCCGCCCCGCTTGAACGCCGCGCCCGCGCTGACCGGCCGGGCCAGGCCTGGTCCGTGCGCGTACCCGACGGGCCGCTCGTCTTCACCGGGGCGGTCACCGGGCCGGCCGCGGCCGACGCCGCGACGGAGGCCGCGGGTGCGTTGGCCGAGCTCGACCGCGTGGTGCGCGCCGCCGGCGGAGATCCGGCCGGCATCGTCCGACTCAACGCCCTGGTTGCCTCCGATGCCGACGTGGCGGGGGTGGAGGCGGCGGTGGCGCACCGCTTCGCGGGCGCGCCGGTGGCTTACACCCTCGTGCGCACGCCGCTGGTCACGACCGGGCGCCGGGTCGCTTTCGAGGCGGTTGCGACGGCGGCCTCCGAT
Organism: uncultured Opitutia bacterium; assembly: GCA_903900845.1. Classification (GTDB taxonomy): domain Bacteria; phylum Verrucomicrobiota; class Verrucomicrobiia; order Opitutales; family Opitutaceae; genus ER46. The sequence continues at coordinate 26,214 of CAIUOU010000162.1, read as the reverse complement.
TCCGCGTCGGTCGCGTTCCGGGGTGGCGCGGCCGTGCTGCCGGCCGGCGGAAAAGTCTTTGTCTCGGGGCAGGCGGAAAAAGGCGCGGATGTTGCCGAGGCGGTTCGCGCGACCATGGCGGGCTTGCACCGCACCCTGGCGCATCTCGGCCTGCGCAAGGCGGACGTGGTGCAGATCAAGGCTTTCATCACGCCGTTCGCCGACCACGCGGCCGCGGTGCGCGAGGTGGCGGCGAGCTTCGACGGCGGCCCGGTGCCGCCGCTGGTCCTGATCGAGTGGGTGAGCACGCTGCCCGCGGAGATCGAATTGATCGCGTCGGCCCGGGCATTGCCCGCGCCGGCGGGGGACCGCGTCGCGTGGCTGCCGTTGCCGTGGCTGACCGTCTCCCCGCGTTACTGCCGCGTGAGCCACGTGGGCGGCGGAGTGCCGTTGATTTTTCTGGGCGGCATCGACGGTGAGGGCGGCGGCGACGCGCGCGGCCAGATGAAGCTGATTTTCGAGCGGATCGGCTCCGCGCTCTACGAGGCGGGCTCAAGCTACCGCAACCTCGTGAAGGCGACGTATTACCTGAGCGGCGCCAAGGCCCGCACCGAGCTGGGCGATATCCGCGGCGTTTACTACGACCCCGCGCGCGCGCCCGCCGCCTCCGCGCTGGAGTCGCTCAGTCTCGGCTCACCCGGCCGCACGGCGCTGATCGACCTGATCGCGTTTCCCGTGAAGTGAAGCTGGGCGCTGATCGGGGCGCCCCGGCGAACCCGCTCACGACGCCCGCGCCGCCATCGAGGCGATGAGGGCGAGGAGGAAGGCGCGGTCGCCGGGGAGACGATCAATGGAGGAAAGGGCGGCAGCGGTGTGTTCGCGCGCGATGCGGCGCGAGGCCTCGAGGCCGTGGATCCGCACGTAGGTCGCCTTGCCGGCGCGGGCGTCCTTGCCCGCGGTCTTGCCAAGCGTCGCGGTGTCGGCGGTCGCGTCGAGGATGTCGTCCACGATTTGAAACGCGAGGCCAGTGGCCCGGCCGGCCGCGCGCAGGGAGTCGAGCGCGGGCGCCGAGGCGCCGCCGATCAGGCCGCCCATCACGAGGGAGGCCTCGATCATCGCGGCAGTCTTGTTGAGGTGGATGAAGTCTAGGTCGGCGGGGGAGACATCGGCCCGTTTCTCGGCCAGGACGTCCTCCATCTGCCCGCCGATGAGGCGCCGGCTGCCGGCGGCGTCTGCCAGCTCGCGCGTGAGCGCGTGGGCCAGCGCGGGGCGGTCGGCGTAGGCGGTGGTGAGGATCACGAACGCGTGGGTGAGGAGGGCGTCGCCCGCGAGAAGCGCCGTGGCCTCGTCGAACGCGCGGTGGGCGGTGGGGCGGCCGCGGCGCAGGTCGTCGTTGTCGAGGCAGGGAAGGTCGTCGTGGATCAGCGAATACGTGTGCAGGCACTCCACGGCGGCGGCCGCCGCGAGGGCATCTTCCGGCGGGGCGGAGAACAGTTCCGCGGCCGCGAGGACCAGCACGGGCCGCAGACGCTTGCCGCCGGCCTCGAGGCTGTAACGCATCGCGGAATGCAGGCGGTCGGGGCGGACGGAGGCTTCCGGCACAAACCGGGCGAGGCCGGTTTCCACCAGGGCTGCGCGGCGGGCGAGTTCGGTGGCGAGGTCCATCAACGGTTAGCCGGGGGCGGCGGGCGGAAACCGGCGCGGTACGCGCGGCCGCGTTCCATCCGGGCGGCCACGGCGGCGTCGTCGCCCGACTCGAGCGCCTTCATGAAAAGATCGAGTTCGGCGCGGTAGGCGTGGAGCGACGCGAGCACCTCGGCCCGGTTCGAAGCGAGGATCTCGCGCCAGAGCCCCGGATCGCTGGCGGCGATCCGCGTGGTGTCGCGCAACCCGCCGCCGGCGTGATCCCGCCACCGCGGGTCGGTGCCGGCGAGGAACGAGCAGAGCGCCGATGCCGCGACCTGCGGCAGATGGCTGATGTGCGCGACGATCCGGTCGTGCTCCGCGGGCGCCGCGGTCACGACCCCCGCGCCGAGGGCAGTCCAGAAACCGGCGACCATGGCGACCGCCGCGGGCGCCGCGCCGGGCAGGGGAGTGACGAAGCACGGCCGGCCGTTGAAAAGTTCCGCCGAGCCGTTTTCCCAACCGGTCTGCTCGGAACCAGCCATCGGGTGGGAGCCGACGAAGTGAGCCTTGGGCCCGATCGCCTCGGTCGCGGGAGCACAGAGCGGGCCCTTCACGCTGCCGACGTCGGTTACGACCGCACCGGGCGGCAACGCGGGGGCGATCTCGCGGGCGAGCGGGACGATCCGATCGACAGGTGCGGCGATCACCACGAGTGAGGCTTCGCGCACGGCCTCGGCCGGTGTGGCGACGACGGCATCAACCCACGGCTGCCCGCGGAGCGCATCGCGCGTTTCGGGCCGGCGGGCCCAGATCACGATGCGATGGGCAGCGCCCCGCGCCCGCGCGGCGCGCGCCACGGACCCACCGAGAAGACCGGGGGCGAGAATGGCGAGTTGGGCGACGGCGGGCACGAGGGGAGGCGCGGTGATTCTCGGGTCAGCGGGCTTTCAAGCGGCACGCGCGCCGAGCTTCAGGATCAGCGCGAACTCCGCCGCCAAAACCGGTTGCACGGAAAGGCGCGACAAGCGCAGCAACGTCATCGCGGCGAGCGCGGGCTCGGCCTTCACGTCGGCGAGCGTGACCGGACGCCGCAGCTCCGCGCCGGCCTTGAGCCGCACGGCGACCCACCCCGGCTCATCCGCGGTGGGATCGGGAGTCGCGGTGGCGATGACCGTGGCGGTGCCGACGACCGCCTTCGTGGTCATGCTCTCGTAGAAGAAGACCTCGTCGCCGACCTGCATCGCGGCGAGGTTGATGCGGGCGGAGTGGTTGCGCACGCCGGTCCAGGCCGTCTCGCCCTCGCGCACGAAGTCTTTCCACGAGTAGGTGTCGGGTTCGGACTTCACGAGCCAGTGACGGCGGGCGGCGGCGGCCTTTTTGCTCATGGGGCGAAGGAGTTGGCAGGGTGCCGCGGCGGGCGCCAGCGAAACCTTCCGGGGGAGGCCGTCGCCGATCGGTTTGAAAAACCGCGCCGACGGGGCTTGGTGCGCCCCATGGAACCGACCGAGGAGGAGAAGCGGCAGGCGCGGCGCGTGCAGCTGTTATTGTATTGGATGATGGCTCTGATGATCGGCGTCCCGTTCATCATCTTCATCCTGCGCCATCTCTGACCGGCGTCGTCCGCCGGGCGTGGAAAATCGGGTTGCATGGGCCGGAGGCGCGCCGCATGTCTCGACGCGTTTTTCCCCGCATGGCGTTCAACCTCAAGAAAGTCCTGAAGGCGCTGCTGCTTTCGTCGGGCCAGCCGCTGTCGATCAAGGACATCCAGGCGGCCTTCACGCGGTTTCACGAGCAGGCTTCGCTGCCTGTGGTGGAGGAGTCGGCTCCGGCTGAGGCGAGTGTGACCGGTGAAGGCGTGCCCGCGGCCGAGGCTTCGGCCGAAGCGGCCGCTCCGGCTCCGGCCGCCGCGGCTCCCGAGGAATCGGCGGAGGTGATCTTTGAACCCACGGTCGAGGATCCGGAGCTTTACAGCGACGTACCGTCGCTGATCACGGCCACGCAGATTCGGGAGGTCATGGACGCGATCGCGGCGGAGCTACGGCAGGCCGACGAGGGTTTGCTGCTGATCGAAGGCAATAACGGCTACCGCATCGTGACGCACCCGCGGTTCGGACGATGGGTGCGGATCCTGCGCCAGGAGCCGCCGCCGGTGAAGCTCAGCCAGTCGTCGATCGAGACGCTGGCCGTCGTCGCCTACCGCCAGCCGGTCACCCGCACGGAGATAGAGACGATCCGCGGTGTTTCCGCCGAGGCCGGCATCAACAAGCTGCTCGAGCGCGACCTCATCTATATCGTCGGCCGCGCCGACACCCCGGGCCGTCCGATCCAATACGGCACGACGGATCACTTCCTCGAATTCACCGGCATCAAATCTCTCGACGAATTGCCGGCTTCTGACGTGCTCTCGTCGCGGCAGATCGACGAATGGCTGAAGACCACGTCCACCAGCCGTCCGCCGACCGACGCCGACGTGGGCCTAGCCGACGAGCAATTGCCGCTCGAGGCGGCGGTGCCGGAAATAGCGGCGGAAGCCGCGGACAAGCCGGCGGAGACCGCCTGACATGGAGCTCGGTCCGATTCGCGAGAAGATCGACGCGCTCGATCGCCGGTTGGTGGAGCTGCTCAACGAGCGGCTTGCCCTAGCGGCTGAAATCGGGCGGGTGAAGCGCAACGCCGGCGGGCAGATCTACGTGGCGGAGCGGGAGGACGCCGTCCTGCGCAAGGTTTCGGCCCAGAATTCGGGGCCGATTCGCAACGAGGCGCTGCGGGCTATCTACCGCGAGATCATGTCGGCCGCGATCGCGCTCGAGAAGCCGCTGGTCGTGGCCTATCTCGGGCCCGAGGCGAGCAACACGCACGCGGCGGCCCTGCGGAAATTCGGCGCGAGCGTCGAGTACCGCCCGATGGCCACGGTGAGCGATATCTTCACCGCGGTGGAGAAGGGCGACACTGATCACGCGGTGATCCCGATCGAGAACTCCACCGAGGGATCGGTGCGCGAGGCGCTCGACAGTTTCGTGGAGAGCGACCTGAAGATCGTCTCGCAGATCTATCTCGAGATCAGCCACGCGCTCATCTCAACCGGTCCGCTGGAGCGCATCGAGCGCGTCTATTCCAAGGATCAGGCGCTCGCGCAGTGCCGCCATTGGCTGCAGCGCAACCTGCCGCACGCGCGGTTGATCGACGCCCCCAGCACCTCGCGCGCCGTGCAACTGGCGAAGGAGGACCCGGGCGCCGCCGCGGTGGCCGGGGAACTCGCCGCCGAGCACTACGGCGTGCCGGTGATCGCGCGGAACATCCAGGACAAGGCCGACAACACCACTCGTTTCTTCGTGCTTGGCCGGCGACCGTCGGGCGCGGTGGGCAACGGCAAGGACGTGACCAGCCTTCTGGTCTCGCTCGGCGACGAGGCGGCTTCCCATTCCGGCGCTCTGCTGCGGATGCTCATGCCTCTCGCGGAGCGCGGCATCAATTTGTCGAAGGTGGAGTCCCGTCCGAGCAAGAAGCGCCCCTGGGACTACTTCTTCTTCCTCGATGTCACGGGCCATCACGACGATCCCCGGATGCGCGAGGCGCTGTCGGAATTGCGCAAGTTCTGCCCGATGGTGAAGTGGCTCGGCAGTTATCCGGCCGTCGATTGACCGCTCGCCTTGCGACGAGGCGCGCTCGCGCCAACAATACCGTTGACAGCTATGGAGGCGCGGGATGCCTTCAGCCCTTTTATGAAAGTCGTGTCCTCCATCAAATCGGCCAAGAAGCGTCACCCCGCCTGCCAGGTGGTCCGTCGCCGCGGCAAGATTTACGTCATCAACAAGGTCGAGCCGCGCTACAAGGCCCGCCAAGGCTAACTCCCTGTCATTGCGATGAAAGCACAAGGTCATCCCGCCCTGAACAACGTCTGCTTCCTGGATATCGGGACCGGTCGTCGTTTCCTCACCAAGTCGACCATGAAATCCGCCCGCAAGGAGCAGATCGACGGGGTCGAGTACCACGTTGTGGTGCGTGACGTAACGATGGATTCCCATCCGGCCTACACCGGCGAGAAGCGCCTGGTGGACACCGCGGGTCGCGTCGAGAAGTTCACCTCGAAGTTCAAGCGCGGCGCGAAGAAGTAAGTTTCGCCCGCGTCCTTTCCCGCCCTCCGGTTCACTCCGGGGGGCTTTTTGTTTTCGGCCCCCGCGATTTTTTCCGTGTCAACCGGGCGGCGCGCCGGCTTTGCTCCGCGTCCCTTTCCCATGCGCATCCATCCCTTCCAGGGGCTTGTCCCCGTGCCTGCCCTCGCCCCCGAGGTCGCCTGCGTGCCCTACGATGTCGTCAACACGGCCGAGGCCGCCGCGCTTGCCGCCGGCCGGCCCCACAGCCTGCTGCACGTCGACCGCGCCGAGATCGGCCTGCCGCCGGATACCGATCCCTATAGCGACGCCGTCTATGCCCGCGCCCGCGGCAATTTCGAGACGTTGCAACGGCAGGGAACGCTCGTGCGCGAGACCGGCCCGAGTCTCTACGTGTACCAGCAGCGGATGGGTGACCATGTGCAGCGCGGCCTCGTCGCGGGTTGCCACGTCGAGGACTACGACGCGGAACTGATCAAGAAGCATGAGAAGACCCGCAGGGACAAGGAGGACGACCGTACGCGCCTCATCGACACGCTGAGCGCCGAAACCGGGCCTGTTTTCCTGACCTACCGCGACAACGCGGCGGTCACGGCGCTGGTGAATGCCAAGACGAAGGAGCAGCCGCTTCACGATTTCACGGCGCCAGACGGCATCCGGCATACGGTTTGGAGAATCGCGGGCGGGCAGGAATGGGTGAAGGCCTTCGGCGCGGTGCCGGTGACCTACATCGCCGACGGTCACCACCGCGCGGCGAGTGCGGCCCGCGTCGCCCGCCTGCGCCGCGAACGCAATCCGACCCACACGGGTGCCGAGGAGTACAATTGGTTCCTTTGCGTGCTGTTCCCGGCGAGCGAGCTGAAGATCCTGCCTTACAACCGCATCGTGCTCGACCTGAACGGCCTGACGCCGGCGGCGTTGTTGGCGAAGGTGAAGGATCTGTTCGGCCTGGTGGAGAACGCCAACCCGGGTCCCTCGCGCGTCGGCGAGGTCAGCATGTACCTCGGCGGAAAATGGTACGGCCTGCGCTGCGTGGCCGATGCGGGTGCCGATCCGGTGTCGCGCCTCGATGTGAGCGTGCTGCAGGACAAGCTGCTCGGACCGGTCCTCGGAATCACCGACGTCCGGACGAGCAAGCGGATCGATTTCGTCGGCGGCATTCGCGGCCCGGGAGAACTTGTGAAGCGCGTCGACGCCGAGGGCGGCGTGGCGTTCTCGATGTACCCGGTAACCCTGGGGCAGTTGATGGATATCGCGGACGCCGGTCAGATCATGCCGCCGAAGAGCACATGGTTTGAGCCGAAGCTGCGCTCCGGGCTCTTCATCCACACCTTCTGAGCGCGGATCAGGGGAAGAGCCCGCGGCTTTGTTTGGCGTCGGCCACGCGCTGGATGCCGAGCGTGAGGGCGGCGAGGCGGCGGCTGAACTTGAACTTCCGCTGCTGGACCTCGACGGCGTCGCTCGCGCGGTCGAGCATCGCGTGCAGTTTCTTCAGCACCTCGTCGCGGGTCCAGTAGTAGTTCGAGAGATTCTGCAGCCATTCGAAGTAGGAGACGATCACGCCGCCCGAATTGCAGAGCACGTCGGGGATCAGCTCGATGTCATCGCGCTGCTCGAGGACGCGGTCGGCGCCGTTGGTGGTGGGGCCATTGGCGCCCTCGGCGATGAGGCGGCAGCGCAGGCGCTTGGCGTTCTGGTCGGTGATGACGCGCTCGAGCGCGCACGGGGCGAGGACCGTGCACTTGAGCTCGAGCAACTGCTCGTTGGTGACCGGTTCGCCGCCGTCGAAGTCGAGCAGCACCCTCTGCGAGCGCAAGTAGGCGAGCGCCTTTTCCAGGTTGATGCCCTTCGGGTTGTAGACGCCGCCGGTGTAGTCGGAGATCGCGATGACCTTCGCGCCATAGTTGCGGAGGGCGAGGGCGGTCTCGCTGCCGACGTTGCCGAACCCCTGCACCGCGACGGTGGCCTTCGAAACGGGCAGTTTCATTTTCTCCAGGTACTTCCGCGCGAGGTAAGCCACGCCGGCACCGGTGGCCTCGCGCCGCCCCTCGGAGCCGCCGAGCGCGATGGGCTTGCCTGTCACCACCGCGCTGGCGACGTGCCCGACGTGGTTGGAATAGGTATCCATCATCCACGCCATGATCCGCTCGTTGGTGCCGACGTCGGGCGCCGGCACGTCGACCTGAGGACCGACGAAATTTACCATCTCCTGCATGTAGCGGCGGGAGAGATGCTCGAGTTCCGATTCGGTGAGCTGGTTCGGATCGACGATCACGCCTCCCTTCGCGCCGCCGTAGGGCAGGCCCACGAGCGAGGTCTTCCAGCTCATCCACATGGCGAGGGCCGCGACCTCGCCGAGCGTGACGTCCTGGTGAAACCGGATACCGCCCTTGGACGGGCCGGTGGAAAGGTTATGCTGGACGCGGTAACCCTCGAAGACCGTGACGCTGCCGTCGCGGCGGCGCACCGGCAGGGAGACCGCAAGGCAGCGGCGCGGGTACTTCGTGCGGTCGCGGAGCGACTCTGGGAGGTTGATCGCGTCAGCCGCCTTGTCGAACTGGCGACACGCCATGCGGAAGACGTCGGAGTCGTAGAGGCTGGAGACGATGGCTTTGGACATGCTCTGGTCTGGTTGCGGGGAGTTTGGCGCGGCGGAGCGCCGGTCGCAAACCGCTTCCCGGCGGCCAGGGCGGAGTTACCTTCCCTTTACCTTCCGTGGTGCCGGTTAAATGTCCCGTGCAAGCCGCGTGCGCGGACGTGTTTGCGTTTCCGCGGGCGTCGCCCGAGACGTGGGGGGTGGCGTTCGAATCGCTCCTCGCCGGGGTGTTTGGCTGGCTGACCCGCCGCTTGGCGGGGGTGGCGGTGGCGGCGTTGGCGGCCGCCGCGATCTACGGCGCGTGGCTCTTCGTCCGGCAGGAGGCGTTGCAGGAGTGGGACCGCCGGAGCCGGCTCCAGTCGGCAATTACGGATCGCGGGAAAATCGAACGCGCCCGCGAGGCGCTGGCGGCGCGCACCAACGAACTGGGCGCGGAGACGAAGGCGCAGGAGGCGCGGTTGCGTGAGGCGACCAAGACGGTCGCTGAACTCCGCGACCGCGAGGGCTGGTGGGGGCGGTGGTTCGGCGACCGCGAGGAGCGCGCAAGGAGCGCGGAGCGGGTCGCGCGGGCCGAGGCTGTGCGCGAGGAGTCGTCCGCGCGCCTGGCGGCATCACGGCGGGCGCTGGAGCAGGCGGGGTGGGAGCGGGAGGGGGTGGAGGCGGCATGGCGCCGGGTGAACGATGAGATCTCGTTCCTGGAGCGCGGGCGCTCCTGGTTCGTGCGTTGGATCGGCGCCGCGTGGGAAATGGTGAAGTGGTGGGTCATCGGTGGCCTCGCCGTGGTCCTGCTGGGGCCGCTCGCGTGGTCGGTGGTGCTTTACCACGGTCTCGCGCCGCTGGCGGCCCGCGGCGCGGCATTGCGTTTCGGAGCGGCCCCGGCGGAGCCGGCCACGGTGGGCGCGAGCCGGGTGGCGCTGGACGTCGCGCTCGCCCCCGGCGAGCGGCTGCTCGTGCGCGAGCGCTTCCTGCAGGCCTCCGACGAGGACCTGGACCGGCGAACGCGGTGGGTGTTGGATTGGCGGATACCTTTGACCAGCGCGGCCTGCGGCCTGGTGGAGCTTGTGGAGCTGGGGAACCGCGCTAGCGGGGGTGAACGCCGGGTCACGCTAGCGGGCGGCGGGGAGCGGCAGACGGAGCTCGCGGAGGTGACACTCCCGGCGGGAGCGTCGATGATTCTGCGGCCGCGATTCGTGGCGGCGGTGGCGGAGGCCGGCGGCCAACGGCTGCGCATCGTCCGGCACCGGCGCTGGCTGAGCTGGCGGGCATGGGTGACCGGCTCGGTGCGGCACTTTGAGTTCGCCGGACCTTGCCGCCTGTTCGTGGCGGGGGCGCGGGGGGTGCGGCGGGAGGCGCTCGAGCTCGGGGCGGGCCCGGCGCCGGCGCGACGCTTGAACCGCGGCGCGGTGATCGGGTTCTCGCCGGGGTTGGATTACCGTCCGGCGCGCGCGGAAACCTTCTGGGGCTACCACCGCGGGGCCACTCCGCTCTTCGATGAGGTCTTCGCGGGGCGCGGCGTGCTCCTCGCGCAGGAGGCATCCGCGGCCGCGGGGCCGGGGCGCCGGCGCGGGGCATTGCTTCGCGCCGGTGTGTGGCGGTTGCTCGGGCTCTGATCCGGAAGCGGTCCGGTCCGGCCGGCGCGCTTGTGCCGGTGCGCGGTCCGCGCCACGTTCCCCCGATGGAGTTCAAGCTCAGCTCCGAATACCGGCCCACCGGGGACCAGCCGCAGGCGATCGCCCGGCTGGCGGCGTCGTTGCGCGCGGGGAACCGGCACCAGACGCTGCTCGGGGTGACCGGCTCGGGGAAGACGTTCACGATGGCCAACATCATCGCGGAGCTCGGGCGCCCCGCGCTGATCATCTCGCACAACAAGACCCTCGCGGCCCAGCTTTACTCGGAGTTTAGGAATTTCTTCCCGGAAAACGCGGTCGAATACTTCGTCAGCTACTACGACTACTACCAGCCGGAGGCCTACATCCCCTCCAGTGACACGTTCATCGAGAAGGACTCCTCGATCAACGAGGAGATCGAGCGGCTGCGGATCTCGGCGACCAGCTCGCTGGTCTCGCGGCGCGACGTGATCGTGGTGGCGAGCGTGTCGTGCATCTACGGCCTCGGATCGCCGCAGGAGTTCATCGACCTCCGCATCGAGCTGCGGCGCGGCGCCCCGCTGGGACGGCAGGCGCTGCTGGAGCGCCTGGTCGACAACCTCTACGAGCGGAACGACTACGAGCTGAAGCCCGGGCGCTTCCGGGTGCGGGGCGATGTGGTCGACATCATTCCCGCCTACCTCGAGCGCGGGCTGCGCGTGGAATTCTTCGGCGAGGAGGTCGACGGCCTCGCGGAGTTCGACCCGACGACCGGCACGGTCACGCGGGCGATCGCGGATTTCGATCTGTACCCGGCAAACCAGTACGTCACGAGCCGCGGACGCCTCGAGCCCGCGGTCGCGGCCATCCGGCGGGAGCTCGACGAGCGCGTCGCGTGGTTCGAGGAGCGGAAGCGTCTGCTCGAGGCGCAGCGCATCCGCATGCGCACGAACTACGACCTCGAGATGCTGCAGGAAATGGGCTTCTGCAACGGCATCGAGAACTACTCGCGGCACCTCACGGGACGGAAGTCCGGCGAGCGCCCGTTCTGCCTGATCGATTTCTTCCCGCGCGATTTCCTGCTGCTCGTGGACGAGAGCCACGTCACGATCCCGCAGATCGGCGGGATGTACAACGGCGACCGCGCGAGGAAGGAGACGCTGGTGGACTTCGGCTTCCGGCTGCCCTCGGCCCTCGACAACCGTCCCCAGAGCTTCGCGGAGTTCGACGCCGTGGCCGGCCAGACGGTCTACGTCTCGGCCACGCCGGCCGAGTTCGAGTTGAAACGCTCCACGGTAATCGCGGAGCAGTTGATCCGTCCCACGGGGCTGCTTGATCCCGAGATCACCGTGCGGCCGATCAAGGGGCAGGTGGAAAACCTGATCGCGGAGTCGCGGGCGGCGGCGGCGGCGGGCGAACGCGTGCTGGTCACGACCCTCACCAAGCGGCTCTCGGAGGATCTCACCAGCTACCTGCGCGAGGCGGGGATCCGGGTGGAGTACCTGCACTCGGACATCGACGCCATCGAGCGCGTCGAGATCCTGCGCAACCTCCGGCTGGGCAATTTCGACGTGTTGGTGGGGATCAACCTCCTGCGCGAGGGGCTGGACCTGCCGGAGGTCGCTTTGGTGGCGATCCTCGATGCCGACAAGGAAGGGTTTCTCCGGAGCGAGACATCCCTCATCCAGACCGCGGGGCGCGCGGCCCGGCATGAGAAGGGCAGGGTGATCTTTTACGCCGACGTCATCACCGAATCGATCCGCCGCACGCTCGAGAAGGTCTCGTATCGCCGGGCCAGGCAGATCGAGTACAACACCGCGCACGGCATCACGCCGCGGAGCGTGCGCCGCGCCGCGCAGGCCAGTCTGCAGACGCGCGAGGCCGCCGCGGAGGTTACGGATCCGGTGGTTTCCGAGGGCACCGAGGATGTGGCGGCGGTCATCGCCGAACTGGAGCAGGAGATGCAGGACGCCGCGGGCCGGCTGGAGTTCGAGCGCGCGGCGGTGCTGCGGGATCAGATCGACGCCCTGCGTTCGGGGGATTTCCGCAAGGCCTCGCGGCCGACCGCCGGGTCGGGCCGGCGCGGCGGTGGCGGAAGCGGCAAGCGCCGCGGCTGAAAATCGCGGCTCCGCTCAGGTGAGCAGGCGCCGGAGCGCCGGCTCGCAGGAAATCCAGGCGGCGCGCAACGCGGGGAGATGCACCAGCCCCGCTGGGAGGCCGGAGGCGCGGGCGGCGGATTCAGCGTGTTCGGCGGCGAGGCGCATGGCGGTCACCCCGAGGCAGGCGGAACTCCCTTTGAGTCCGTGCGCCGCGCGGATGAAGCGGTCGGCGTTTCCCGCGGCAGCCGCCTCCTCCATCTCGCGCAGGCGCGCCGGCGTGTCCTCCAAGTAGATCGTCGCAATCTCCCGCACCACTTCGTCGCCCCCGGCGGGATCCAAGTCACGCAGACCGGCCAGGGTTTCGGCGTTGAGCGGTGACTCTTCAGGCATGGTTCTCAATCACGGCGAAACCGTTCTTGTGGCAATAGCGCTGTGGTCCGGAGCGTTGAGGGGGCGGGGTTTAGGAACATATCTTTGAATCACGATGCGTTGATATTTCGCTTGCCTGCGGGTGTTGGCGGCTGGTTTCGTCCGGGTCCCAACCGTACCATCCATGGCCCAATCATTCGTGTTCTCCTCCGAGTCCGTCGGCGAAGGTCATCCCGACAAGGTCGCCGATCTCATCTCCGACAGCGTGCTCGATGCCTGCTTGGCGGTCGACCGCTCCAGCCGCGTGGCTTGTGAGACGTTCGTGAAGTCCAACGTCGTGGTGGTGGGCGGAGAGATCACCATCCCGAAGCTTCAGGACAAGCGCACCGGCCGCACCCGCCCGCTCGAGGAGGCCATCAATCTCGGCAAGGTCATCCGGGACGCCATCCGCCACATCGGCTACGTCAACGACGACGATGTTTTTCACGCCGACTCGGTCTTCATCAACAATTACCTGACCGCGCAGTCGGCCGACATCGCGCAGGGCGTCGACGCCCGCAAGGCCGAGGGCAAGAAGACCTCCGAGCAGGGCGCCGGCGACCAGGGCATCATGTTCGGTTACGCCTGCGACGAGACGCGCGAACTGATGCCGACGCCGATCATGTTCGCCCATCGCCTGGGACGCGAACTCACCCGCATCCGCAAGTCCGGCCAAGTTGCCTGGCTCCGCCCCGACGCGAAGTCGCAGGTCTCCGTGCGTTACGAGGACGGCCGCCCGGTCGAGGTCGTGAACGTCGTCATCTCCACGCAGCACACCGCGGATGTCGCCCACGCGACGATCGAAAAGTTTCTGATCCAGAACGTCATCAAGAAGGTCATCGACGCCAGGCTGCTGACGAAGAACACCGAGTACCTCATCAACCCGACCGGCCGGTTCGTGATCGGCGGGCCGCAGGGCGACTCCGGACTCACGGGCCGCAAGATCATCGTCGACACCTACGGCGGCTGGGGCCGCCACGGCGGCGGCGCCTTTTCCGGCAAAGACCCGTCGAAGGTCGACCGCTCGGCCGCTTACATGGGCCGCTGGATCGCCAAGAATATCGTCGCCGCCGGTCTCGCCAAGCACGCCGAGATCCAGTTTGCGTACGCCATCGGTCACCCGCGCCCGGTCTCGGTGCACGTCAACACCTTCGGAACCGCGCAGCAGGGTGTTTCCGACGAGCGCATCACGGATGCCGTCCAGCGGGTCTTCAGCTTCAAGCCCGCTGATATCGTCAAGCAGCTCAACCTGCTTCGCCCGATCTATCGCGAAACCACCAACTACGGGCACTTCGGCAAGGCCGGCCTCCCTTGGGAGTCCACCGCCAAGGCCGCCGCCCTCCGCGCCGCGTTGCGCTAAGCATCCGTCCAAAATTCCTCCCACCACCATGGCCACCGCCACCGCAGCCCGTAAGCCCGCGCGCAAGCGCGCCACCGCCGATTACCAGATCAAGGATATCGGCCTCGCCGAATGGGGCCGCAAGGAGATCTCCATCGCCGAGCATGAGATGCCCGGCCTGATGTCCGTCCGCCGGAAGTTCGGTCCGAAGAAGCCGCTTGCGGGCGTCCGCATCACCGGATCGCTCCACATGACGATCCAGACCGCGGTGCTGATCGAGACCCTGCAGGAACTCGGAGCCAATGTGCGCTGGGCCTCGTGCAACATCTTCTCGACGCAGGATCACGCCGCCGCCGCGATCGCCGCCGCCGGCACGCCGGTCTTCGCCTGGAAGGGCGAGACGCTCGAGGAATACTGGGACCTGACGGAAAAGGCCATTTCGTTCCCGGGCGGTCAGGGCCCGCAGCTCGTCGTTGATGACGGCGGCGACGTCACCCTGCTCATCCATAAGGGTTGTGAACTCGAGGAGGGCAGCGACTGGGTCAACACCTCATCCGGCTCCCATGAGGAGCAGGTGATCAAGAACATCCTCAAGCGTATCCACCGCCAGGATCCGACCCGTTGGACGCGTATCGCGAAGGAGTGGCGCGGAGTCTCCGAGGAGACCACCACGGGTGTGCATCGCCTCTACCAGATGATGGAGAAGGGCAAGCTGCGCGTGCCCGCCATCAACGTGAACGACTCGGTCACCAAGTCGAAGTTCGACAACCTCTACGGTTGCCGCGAGTCGCTGGCCGACGGCCTGAAGCGCGCGACCGACGTGATGATCGCGGGCAAGGTTGCCTGCGTGTGCGGCTACGGCGACGTCGGCAAGGGCTCGGCCTTCTCGCTGAAGGGCTTCGGCGCGCGCGTGATCGTCACGGAGATCGACCCCATCAACGCCTTGCAGGCGGCGATGGAGGGCTTCGAGGTCAACACGCTCGAGTCGACGCTGGGCACGGCGGACATCTATGTGACGACGACGGGCAACCGCGACATCATCACGCTCGAGCATATGCGGCGGATGAAGGACCAGGCGATCGTCTGCAACATCGGCCACTTCGACAACGAGATCCAGGTTGACCGGCTGAACAACTCCGACGCGAAGCGGGTGAATGTGAAGCCGCAGTATGACATGTACACCTTCCCGGGCGGCCGGAGCATGTACCTGCTGGCTGAGGGCCGGCTGGTGAACCTCGGATGCGCGACGGGTCATCCCTCGTTCGTGATGTCCAACAGCTTCACGAACCAGACGCTCGCGCAGATCGACCTCTGGCGTAACCGCGACAAGTACGCGGTGGGCGTGTACCGCCTCCCGAAACACCTCGATGAGGAGGTGGCGCGGCTGCACCTCGAGAAGATCGGCGCCAAGCTGACCAAGCTCACCAAGGATCAGGCCGGTTACCTTGGCGTACCGGTCGAGGGCCCGTACAAGCCCGAGCACTACCGCTACTGAGCGGCTCCGGTTCCCACTTCAGCCGCGGTCCTGGGACCGCGGCTTTTTTGTGTCAGATGGTCGAGGCGAGAAAGCCGAAACGCTGGTCGATTCGCTGCGCGGTACCACCTGGCTCTTTCACCAAGGACGGGGGAGAACAGGCAGGTCTGGTAATCAGGAACCCAGGACACTGTCCTCGGGACGCGCCGTCGAAGGGTCATGCGATGTAGCCGCGGGTGTTTCCCGCGGATTTTCGAGAAGGTATATCCGCGAAGCCGATTCCCTTCGTGCGTTCGGCCTGTTGTTTGGTCTCCCGCTCGCTTCCCTTCGTCCCGCCGCGTTTCGTCGAATCCGCGGCGGCGCCCGTCGCCGCTCACTTCTCCGGCTGGAGCGTGTGCAGGGGCGGGAGACTTCGCAGGGCGGGCACGGTGCGTGCGATCAGCGCGGTGACGGCGAGCGTCCCGATTCCGCCCCAGACCACGGCCGCGACCGGGCCGAGGGCGGCCGAGGAGAGGCCGGCGCGCAGGGCGCCGATCTCGTTGGAGGAGCCGATGAAGATCTGGTTCACCGCGGTGACGCGGCCGCGCAATTCGTCGGGCGTGAGCAGCTGCACGAGAGATTGGCGGACCACGACGCTGATGTTGTCGAACGCGCCGGTGAGCATCAGGGCAACGAGCGACAGCCAGAAGGAGGTGGAGAATCCGAACGCGATGGTGGCGGCGCCAAAGGCGGCGACCGACCACAGCAGGGCGCGTCCGGGACGGGCGAGCGGAGGCCGGTGGGCGATCCAGAGGGCCATGGCGATCGCGCCGAGGGAGGGTGCGGCGCGGAGCCAGCCGAAGCCCACGGGACCGACGTGCAGGATGCGGTCGGCGAAGACCGGGAGCAGGGCGGTCGCGCCGCCGAGCAGCACGGCGAAGAGGTCGAGGCTGCTGGCGCCCAGGATCACCTTGCGACGCCAGATGAACTCCGCGCCGGCGAGCATGTCGCGCCACGAGCGGCGGGCCGGGGCCGGCGCGGGCGCCTGGAAGTAGCGCACTCGTCCCAGGGCGGCGAGGAAGACGAGTTCGAGCCCGGCGCTGAGGGCGTAGACGGAGCTGGTCCCGCCGGTGGCGATCAGGATGCCGCCGAGGGCGGGGCCAGCGACTGTGGCGATCTCGAAGGCGCTGGTGTTCCAGGTTATCGCGTTCGCCATCGCGGTGGGGGGCACGAGCAACGGTGTGATGCTGGCCCGAGCCGGCCAGATGAGGATGCGGGCGCAGGCGAGGGCGAGCAGCAGCAGGAAAACCAGCGGCAGCGCGGGCTCGTCGAAGCGCAGCGCCGCGGCATCGGTGGGACGCTCGAAGAGCAGGGCGATCGAGCGGAGCCCGTCGTTGGCCCAGCGCAGCGGCGCGAGGTCGGGTACTGCGCGGCTCCAGAAGGCGAGTCCCGCGAGCGCGGCGGTCACCACGGCGATCACCGCGGTGCCGAGGGTGATCAGACGGCGCCGGTCATGGCGGTCGGCGATGGCCCCCGCTGGCAGCGAGAGGGCGAGCAGCGGCAGGACATTGACCGCGCCGACTAGGCCGAGGGCGGTGGCGGAGCGGGTCCACTCGTAAACTTGCCAGGTGGCGGCCGCGAGGACCGCCTGACGACCGAGCAGGGCGAGCGAATTGCCGATGAGGTAGGCCCGGTAGTGCGGCACGCGCAGCGCCGCGTAGGGATCATGGGCGGGCGAGGCGGCGGGCGCGGTCATCGACGCGGCAAAAAACGCAGATTCGCCGCCGGCACGCGAGCTGGCAAAGATTGTGCCCGCAGTGGGGCCGCTTTTGGCTTCCGCCGATGAAATTTCTCCAACTCAACTTCATCCCGCGCAGCGCCGACCTCGGCCTGCTGGTGCTCCGCCTCTGGATTGGCGCCTCGATGGCCGTGCTCCACGGCTGGGGCAAGCTGGCCGGGTTCTCGAAGATGTCGCCCCAGTTCCTGGACTTCATGGGAATCGGCAAGGGGCCGAGCCTCGCGCTCACCGTTTTCGCGGAGCTCGCTGGCGCGGCGTTCATCGTCGTCGGGCTCTGGACGAGACTATCCGCGCTGGTGCTCGCCTTCGCCATGGGCGTGGCCTTCTGGGTGGCCCACGGCGGCAAGCTCACTGGGCAGGGCAACGGCGAGATGGCGTTCCTTTACCTCGGCGCCTGCGCGGTGCTCTTCCTGACCGGCGGCGGACGATACTCGGCCGACGCCAGCCTCGGGGCCAAGGGCTGACGCGGGCACGGCCGAAGCCCGCGTTCAGTTGGTGCGCAGGGCCTCGACCGGACTCAGGCGCGACGCGCGGATGGCGGGGTAGAGCCCCGCCAGCACGCCGATGAGACCGCTGAACACCACGCCGATCACGAGGGCGG
This sequence comes from uncultured Opitutia bacterium, assembly GCA_903900845.1. GTDB lineage: Bacteria > Verrucomicrobiota > Verrucomicrobiia > Opitutales > Opitutaceae > ER46. Next base: position 8,617 of record CAIUOU010000162.1, on the reverse strand, counting down.
CGGGGGAGAGTTCGGGCCGGTTGGATGCGACCACGACCTTTTGCAGGATCGCGATGAGGCCCATGCTCGCGACCATGCCGACGATGCCGCCGGCGACCGCGATGGTGAGCGATTCCGCCAGGATCTGCACCAGGATGTCGGTGCGTTTCGCCCCGAGGGCGCGGCGCACGCCGATTTCCCGCACGCGCTCGCTGATCGAGGCAAGCATGACGTTCATGATGCCGATGCCGCCGACGACGAGACCGATGCCGGCTACCCCGCCGAGCGAGTAGACGTAGCTCTTGCGGGTCTCCTCGAAGCGCTGGAGCAGGTCCTCGCGCGTCTCGAGCCGGGTATCCTGGATACCGCGGTGGGTCTGGTGAAGGACGTTGGTGATCTGCTCCAGCGCGTGCGGCATGTCGGCGATGTCCGCCAGTTGCACGTTCAGGACGTCCACGTTCTCGTCGAGGCGGAAGAGTGTCTGGCAGGTGGTGAGCGGGATGAAGACGGCCGAGTTCTTCGTGTTGTAGCGGCCGCCACCCATCGCGAACTGGTACTCCTTGAGCACGCCGACGACGGTGAACGGCTGGCCGTTGATCGTGATGTTCTGGCCGATGGGATCCAGACCACGGGGGATGAGGGTCTCGGCCACGGTGGCGCCGAGAACGACGACCTGGGTCTGCAGCTCGTTGTCGAGCTCGCCGATGAGCCGGCCCGACTCGACGTCGAAGCGGTCCATCACAAAGGAGGCGGGGAGCACGCCGCGGACATACTGGCTCGTGGCGCGGCCTTGGAAATAAAGGCGGGAGCCCCCCGCGATCGTCACCTCGGCGGTGACGCGCTGCGCGAGGGGCACGGCGGCGAGGATCGCGTCGACGTCGTTCAAGGTCCGTCCCGGGGAAAGCGCGGCCTTCTCCCGTTGCACGTCGGGCGGGCGCTTCACCTGCACGCTGATGCGTTCGATGCCGCCCGTCTCGTAGATCATCGCTTCCCAGCCGCGGAGGAGGCCCTTCACCACGCCGAGCATGCCGACCAGCGCGGCGGCGCCGAGCACGATGCCGAAGAGCGTCAGGAACGATCGCAGCTTGTGCGCGAGGACTTCGTGCCAGCCGCTGATGATGCCCAGGAAAAGCAGGCGCATCGTGGGACGGGGATCAGGTGCCGTTGCGACGCTTGCTGCCGGACCCCGACGAGCGGGGCGGCGTCGGTTCCTTGCCCTTCGCGGGGCTGGCCTCTCGGGCCTTGGGCTGCTGCGGCGAGTTGCTCGGAGCGAGCACGGGCGGCTCGCCCTCAAATTCCAGCGGTCGGGAGCGGGCAACCTCATCGCCCACCTTCACGCCGGAAAGGATCTCGACGTAACGGGTGTCGGCGATGCCGGTCTCGACCTGGCGGATCTCGAATCCGGTCTCGTTCTTGAAAAACACGTAACGGAGCGCCTCCGCGGTCGCGAATACCGCGGAGATCGCCACCGCGGTCGCATCATCGACCTTGGCCAGGGTGAACATGACCGTGGCCGACATCCCGGGCCGCAGGCGCTCATCCGGCTCGTCGAGGAAGACGTCCACCGGGAAGACGCGGGTGCGGTCGACGGTGCTTTCCAACGCGCTGGTGGCGATGCGCTTCACCGTACCCGCCATCTGCACGCTCCGCATGGCGTCGACGCGCACGCGCGCGTTGTCCCCCATCTTGAGCCGCGCGACGTCGATCTCGTTGATGTTGGTGCGCACCATCAGGGAGGTGAGGTCGGCGACCTCCCCGAGCATGGTGCCGCCGTTCTGGGCGGCGGCGCTGGTAATGACCTGACCCTCGGTAAGATCACGCAGCAGCAGGGTGCCGTCGTGCGGCGCCCGGATGATCGTCTTGGCGAGTTTGTCACGGAGGTTGGCGGCGCGGGCCTCCGCGATGGCCGCGTCGTTCTCGCTGAGCGAGAGCGTGATCCGGGCGTCCTCGAAGTCCTTGGAGGTGACGACGCCGCGCTTCTGCAGGTCGACGAGGCGCTCGTAGTCGCGCCGGGCGCGCTGCGTGCGGAGCTTTGCGGCCTCGATGCTGCGCTCCATTTCCTGGATCTGCGTGAGGATGTCCTGCTGGTCCATGCGCAGGATCTCGTCGTTGCGCTTCAGCTTCTGGCCGTCGACCGCGAGGATCTTGACGATGCGCCCGTTGATCTCGGAACGGAGATCCGTCGAGAACACCGCGCGCAGGCGGCCCACGGCGACGATCTCCTCGGCGATGTTGGCCGTGCGCACCTTGGTCACGGGCACGACTTCCTCGCGCTTGCTGCCGAACAGGGTGGGGCTGACGGCCTTCCAGACGACGCGCCCGCCCCAGCCGACGCCGGCGAGCACGGCGATGAGGATGACGGAGCGGAGCAGGGTTTTGGACCAGCGAGATGACTTCACAGCAGAGGGGTTGGGGTTACAGAGACGCCCGTAATCCGCTTGGGGAACAGGCGTTTTTGGAAAAAATCGATGAGAGGTTTGCGGGCGGATCTTTCGTTGGAAAGCCGGAATTCCTGTTTCCTTCCGTCCGCCGCTCCCCTTTGTTCCGTCCGTTAACGATGAAGATCTACTTCATGGGGGTCTGCGGGACCGCGATGGGCAACGCCGCGCTCCTCGCGCGCGCCGCGGGGCATGTCGTGTCAGGGGCCGACGCGGGCGTATACCCGCCGATGAGCACGGTGCTCGTCGCCGCGGGCATCGAGCTCCATGAGGGCTACGATCCCGCGCGCCTCGCCCGGCTCGCACCGGACCTCGTGGTGGTGGGGAACGCCATGGGCCGGGGAAACCCCGAGGTCGAGTGGCTCCTCGAGACCCGCGCTCTCGCTTTCACCTCGTTGCCGGCCTTCCTGCACGACTGCGTCCTCCGGTCCCGCCGCAACCTTGTGATCTGCGGCACACATGGGAAGACGACCACGACCGCCGTCGCCGCGTTTCTCCTGCGGGCGGTGGGACGCGACCCGGGCTTCCTCATCGGCGGCGTGCCGCAGGACCCGCCCGCCGGCTCGCACCTCGGCGCTCCGGGGGACCCGTTCGTGATCGAGGGCGACGAGTACGACAGCGCGTTTTTCGACAAGCGCAGCAAGTTCATCCACTACGCGCCGCACGTCGCCGTTCTGAACAACCTCGAGTTCGACCACGCCGACATCTTCCGCGATGTCGCCGATGTACAGCGCACGTTCCACCATCTCTCCCGCATCGTGCCGCGCAATGGCTGGATCGTGCTCAACGGGGACGACGAAAACCTCCGCGCGCTCGGGCCGATGGCTTGGACGCGCGTGGTGCGGGTCGGTGTCGGGGAGGGCAACGATGTGCGGATCGAGGGCTTCGCGGAGTCGCCCGAGGGCGCGTCGTTCTCGCTCACATGGCGCGGCGCGCCGTGGGCCCGCGTCTGCTGGAGCCTAGGCGGGCTCTTCAACGCCCGGAATGCGGCGATGGCCGCGACGGCCGCCGGGCTGGCGCTGCATCCGGAGCGGCCGGCCGAGCTCGACCTGGCGGCGCTCGCCAACTTCCGCGGCGTGAAACGGCGCCAGGAGATCAGGATGTCCGGCGGGCGCGTCACCGTGATCGAGGATTTCGGCCACCACCCGACGGCGATCGGCGAGACTGTGCGTTCCCTGCGCGCCCGATACCCGGGGGCGCGACTCACGGCCGTTTTCGAGGCCCGCAGCAACACCTCCCGCACCAAGTCGCTGCAAGGAGCCTTCCAGGATGCGCTCGCGCAGGCCGACGAGGTTTACCTCGGAGCCGTGAGCCGGGCGGACCGAATCCCGGCGACGGAAAGGTTCGATCCTCCGGCGGTCGCCGCGAACCTTGAGGCGAGGGGAGTCGCGGCGTGGTCCGCGCCCACCAACGCCGGGCTGCTGGAGTTGTTGCGAGCCGGCACGCTGGGAGACGGCGCGGAGCGGCGTCTGGTGGTTTTCTTCACCAACGGGAGCTTCGACGGGATCATCGACGGCTACGTGGCCGCCGCCCGCGTGGCCTGAATCCGCCCGGGGCGCGGGCTCAGCCGTTCCTCTCGCCGCTGTAGCACAGCCAGCAGAGGAGGAGCACGATCACGGAGAAAATGGCGATGAGCAGCATCATGCCGTTTCAGGGGGGTGGGTGGGTAACTTGGGGCTTCTAAGACCGAGGGAATCGGGCGGGCCGGGGCGGGCCAGCGGAATTTCGAGGGAAAAAACGCCGGCGGCTCAAATTATTTTTGAACGTTCTGCCCGGTATCCTCGAAACCACATTCCTCCCGTTGCGTCGAGGCTGGCCCCGGGCGTTGGGTGCGGCGCGGTCGCACCGGGTTCCCTGGTACCCTTCGTTGCTTTCCCGCTTGCCGGGTAAGTCCGGCGCGCGGGCAATCAACGGTGATGCCCGGGGTACCCGCCAGGATCGTCCATCTCGACGCCGACGCCTTCTTCGTCTCCTGCGAACTGGCGCGACGGCCGGAGTTGCGCGGGCGTCGCTGCGCCGTCGGCGGCGGGGAGCGCGGCATCATCTCCTCGGCGAGCTACGAGGCGCGCGCGGCCGGGGTGTACACGCCGATGCCCTCGCGGCGGGCGCGGCAGGTCTGTCCCGACCTGGTCCTGCTGCCGCACACGGCCGGTCTCTACGGCGACGTCTCCCGCCGGATGTTCGACCTTTGCGAGACGCTGACGCCGCTGGTGCAGCGGAACTCGATCGACGAGGGCTATCTGGATCTCAACCCCTGTGGTCTGGCGACGCCCGAGGCGGTCGAAGGCGCGGTACGCGCTCTGCAGACGCGGGTCTGGGCGGAATTACAGGTGCCGGTTTCCTTCGGGATCGCCGCCAACAAGCTCGTCGCGCAGATCGCCTCCAAGCTGCGCAAACCACGTGGCTTTGTGGTCGTGCCGCCCGGAGAGGAGGCGGCCTTCCTTGCGCCGCTGCCCGTGGGCCGGCTGCCGGGGATCGGCGCGAAGACCGAGGCCGTCCTCGCCGGCTCGCACGGTCTCAAGTTGGTCGGGGACATCACTGCCGCGCCGGAGTCTACCTTGCGCGCCGCCTTCGGAAGCGGGTGGCGGGCGATGCTCGCGGCAGCTCGCGGGGAGGACGACTCCCCGGTCGACACCAACGAGGAGGACGCGCGGAGTTACTCCCAGCAGGAGACGTTCGCCGCCGACATCGCCGATCCGGCCGAGGTCGAGCGGATCGCCAAGCGCATGGTCGACGAGCTGCTGGCGAAGGTTCGGGCCGACGGCAAACGCGTGCGCACGCTCACGGTGAAGGTGCGTTATCCGGATTTCTCCCAGGCCGCGCATGGCCGCAGCCTCGCGGAGGCGACCGATCTCGAGGCGCCGTTTTATCCGCTGGTGGGGCCGCTCCTCCGGGAAGCGTGGCAACTGAAGCGGCCCTTGCGGCTGGTCTCGGTCCGTTTTTCCAGCGTGGAGTCGTCCGCGGGGCAGTTGGAAATGTTTGGCGCGGACGACGAGAAACGCCGGCGGCTTGCCGCGACGATGGACCGACTCAACCGCGAGGGGCTCGGCGGCGGTGTGCTCCATGGCCACCAGCTTGCCAAACCGGCGCGGCGCTCCTAGACCCAAGGTTCAGTCTTATGCCGATCTACGAGTATTACTGTCCGGACAACCACACGATCTACCAGTTCTACGCAAAGACCCTGGCCCAGGGACAAACGGTGCCGAAATGCCCGGTGAACCCGTCATTCCGGATGAGGAAGCTGGTCTCGGCCTTCGCGATCACCGGCGGCGGCGCCAAGGACGAGGCCGCGGAGAAGAAACCTGATGACGCCGGCGCGGCGGGGGGCGACCCGGCCGAGGACGCCCGCATGGAGGCGGCGATGAACTCGATGGAGAAGGAGTTCTCCAGCGTCGACGAGAACGACCCCAAGGCGATGGCGCGCATGATGCGGCGGATGTCCGAGCTCACCGGCGAGAAGATCGACGGCGAGATGGAGGAAGTCGTCCGCAAGCTCGAGGAAGGCGCGGATCCCGATTCCCTCGAGGACCAGTTGGGCGGCGGCGACGAGGCCGGCGGCGGCATGGATGACCCCTACGGCGACGGGATGGGCATGGGCGGCCCCGGGGCGGGTGGCCCGCCGGCCGACCCGAAGGAGCCGCGGCACCGTTTTCGCGTGCGCCGCACGTCGCCGCTTCGCGACCCCCAGTTGTACGATTACACCTGAACCTGCGCGCCGCCTCAGCCGAGGCGGGGCCGGTCCCGCAGTGCTTTGCGCAACGTACCGCGCGCCGCGGCCAGCTCGGCGCCGGCGAGCGGCAGGCGCGGCGGGCGCACCGTGGCACCGCCCGTGCCGGTCTCGGCCTGCACCCACTTGATCAGCTGCACGAACTTCGGGACACAATCCATCCGCAGCAGCGGAAGGAACCATTGGTAAAGTGCGTCGGCCCGGGCCACCTCACCCTTCACGGCGGCCTCGAACAACGCCACCGACTCGCGCGGGAAGGCGTTGACCAGGCCGGCGATCCAGCCGCGCGCGCCCATGCGCACGCCCTCGACCACGGCATCGTCCATGCCGACCAGCAGCGAGAGCCGCTCCCCGAGCGCTGCGCGCAGCGCGATGATCCGGCGCACGTCGCCGCTGGATTCCTTCACCGCCGCAAGGTTCGGATGCTCCGCCGCGAGCTCCGCGACCTGCGCGGGCAGGAAGTCGGTGCGGTAGGCGACGGGGTTGTTGTACAGCATGCAGGACAGGCGGGTCGCGCTGATGACGGCGCCGACGTGGGCCTTCATCTCGCGCCAGTCGGTGCTGTAGACGTAAGGCGGCAGCACCATCAGTCCTTGGGCTCCCGCCCGGGCGCCGGCGCGGGCCAGCGCGACGGCCTCCTCGGTGGAGAGCGAGGCGACCCCGAGCACCACCGGCGCTCGCCGCCCCGCGGCCCGCACCGCGGTGCGCACGAGGGCGATTTTTTCCTCAGTCGAGAGAGTCGCCGCCTCACCGAGCGAGCCGGCGCAGACGAGTCCGGTGCACCCGGCGTCGAGCATCGCGCGGCAATGCCGGGCGAATGCCGGGTGGTCGATCGATCCGTCGGAGCGGAAGTTGGTGGTCAGAGCGGGAATGACGCCGGTCCAGTTCATGGGGGAGGGGAGGCCGCATCGCCGCGTTGGACGGCGGTCGCGAGGGCGATGTTCTCCACGCGGCACGGCGGATCGGCAAACCTCAAACGCCGGCGAGGGCGGAGGGCGCGCTGCTCCCGGGAAAGTCCTTGTTGATCCCGGGTGTCGCAGGTTAGGGAAGGGGGCCCCGCCGTCGGTCACTACACTCCAAGCCGCGGCAACCCCCGTCCTACCATGAAGAAACTCCGCTCCGCCCGGTTCCTCCGTCTGTTCGCCTTAATCGTCCTGTTCGCGCCGCTCCTCGCTTCCGCCGCGACGGGTGTGATCGCCGGCCGCGTGACCAACGCCGGATCCGGCAACGCGCTCGGCAAGGCCAGGGTCTCCGTGAAGGACACCGACCTCGTGGTGCTTACGGACGACTTCGGCGGCTACCGCCTGATCGACGTGCCCGCGGGCCGGCGGGAGGTGGAGTACTTCTACACGGATCTCGATCCGCAGGTGGCCTTGGTCGAAGTTCCGGCGGGCGGCGTGGCGACGCGGGACATCGCCCTGACCAGCCGGGTGCGTTACGGCGACGGGAACAGTCAGGTCGTGCGCATGGACCGGTTCACAGTCGGCTCGGACCGCGAGACCGACGCCCGTGCGATCGCCACCAACGAGCAGCGCTTCGCGCCGAACCTGAAGAATGTGATGGCGACGGACGAACTCGGCGACGTGCTCGGCAGCAACGTCGGCGAGTTCCTCAAGTTCATCCCGGGCCTCGCGATGGAGTACAGCGAGGTGGAAATCGTGGGGGTATCGGTGCGGGGCATCGGCGGGTCGATGACGGCGTTCACATCGGACGGCGCCTCGATGGTCTCGGCGAACGCTTCGCCTGGCCGCACGTTCAACATGAACACCCTCGCGCTGAACAACATCTCGCGCATCGAGGTCACCAAGGTTCCGACGCCGGCCACACCGGCGGATTCGCTGGCGGGGGCGGTGAACCTCGTGACGAAGAGCGCCTTCGAGCGTCCGCGGGCGCGCCTGAATTACGGGATCACCCTGATGGCCAACAGCGAGAACCTCACGTTCCGCAAGACGCCCCACACCCTGGGCGATCAGCCCACGAGGAAGCTGCTGGCGGGGTGGGAATTCGATTACACGCTGCCCGTGAACCGCGACTTCGGCATCGTCGTGACCGGGATGCGGAGCGACAAATTCAACGAACAGCACCTTTCGACCACGCTGTTCAACGCGGGCGGCACGGGCACGGGCGCGACCTTCGCGCGTCCCTATCTGCAGCAGTACACCGTGCAGGACGGACCGCGCAGCCAGTCCCGCAGCAATTTCGGCCTGAAGGCCGACTGGCGGGCCACCGCGCACGGCGTCCTCTCCTTCAACGCGCAGATCAACGCCTACAAGACCTACATCGGCACCCAGACCTGGTCATTCAACGCCGGCACGGTCGCGGCGCCCACTTCCGCGAACGGCGTTCCCTTCCGCTTCTCGGAGACCGAGACGGTCGGCGCAACGGGTCGCGGGGGCGTCACCCTCTCCGGCGGCGGCCAGACGTTCCTCGGCGGTACGGACCAGTTCGGGCTGCGTTACCGCCACGACGACGG
>CAIUOU010000161.1 GCA_903900845.1 uncultured Opitutia bacterium | reverse complement strand
ATTCCGATGCGCGGCTGGACGCGCGCGATGCGCTGGCCAGACACCGGACTGAAGTTCATCCCGACCTCGGGTCTCATCCAGGATTTTGAGGCGGTGCAGGGTTACCCGATGACCGGGCTCGGCTCCTATTTCGATCCAAACTCCAAGGTGAATTTTGACCTCGGCTTCCGCACAGGCGTCGGCCCGGCGCACCCCTTCCGCGGTCTTTCCCATCGGCGCGTGCCGCTGGAGGCGCTGGAGAAGGAACTGGCGGCCATCCAATCAAAGCTCCCCGGCATCCGCTTCCAGAAGATCACGATGCCGAACCCCAAGACCGGTCGAAACGGCACCGGCATCTACATCCAGATCACGGACCCGGAAGCGTGGCGCCCGGTGGAGCTGAATTTCTGGATGATGAAGCTCGCCTGTAAGTTCTCGCCGCAAAACCCCTTTCGGCCCGGGCCAAACCGCGACGTCAGCGGCTTCCTGCGCCACATGGGCTCGCAGGCGTTCCTCGACGACATCGTCGCCCGCGGCGCGCAGGTCGACGTCGAGAAGTGGCTCGCGCAATGGCGCGAGCAGGCCCGCGTCTACCAGGAACAGAGCAAACGCTATTGGATTTACCGCTGAAGCGGGCGGCGCATCTTCGCGGGGAAGTTCTCAACCTCCCAACCATGCCCGCCGACTTCGTCATCACCCGCACCACGTCCGTTCCGCTTGAGACCGTCTGCCAGCGTTTGCCGGAGATCTCGACCGCGCACCGCTTCGGGGTGCTGGGCGTGCACAACCTGCGCGAAAAGATGGAAAGCAAGGGCGTGGCTTTCGGACGCGAGTGCCGCGTGTTCGAGGTCTGCAACCCGGGCCACGCGCAGAAGGTGCTCGGGCAGAACATCGCCATCTCCACCGCCCTGCCCTGCCGGATCGCCGTCTACGCCGAGGGCGGCCAGACCATTCTCGCCACCATCCGGCCCACCGCGCTCCTCACGATGTTCGACGCCCCCGGGGCGGCCGAAACCGCGCGCGAGGTCGAGGAAACCATGGTGCGGATCATGGACGAGACCGCCCGCGCCGGCTGAGAAAGTTCAGCCCGGTCCGGGGGCATGACCGGCCCGGATCAGGTGAGCAGGAGTCCGGCGAAAACGCACCGGTACCTGACGACGGGTCAGCGACCCGCCGACTGGAGCACGACGCGCTGCGGATAGGCCAGGGATGCCCCGGTCACGACATGCGCATTGACCGTGCGAAACCGGAGCGATCCGCCGAAGAGCACACGTCCCTCCAGCAGGATACCCCGCCGCAAACGCGCCTCATCGGCGGGAATCGAGATTTGGAACGGGAGCCCGTCGACGGCGGGAGCGTCGAGCTTGAGGACGAAATCGCCGAGGATGGTCTCGGTGGACACGCCGGGCAGGCGCTCCACCGGAGCTCCCTGGGCCGCGAGCGCGGGTGCTCCGGACATTTCCACCGCCCGCACCATCACCTCCGAGCCGGCCGGAAAAGATTGGCCGATGTTAAGCGTGCCGGAGATGGTCCGGCTCATCTCGACCTCGCGATCGAGATCGAGGCTGGCGCAACCGGTGAAAAAAAGGCCGGTGAACGCAAGCACGGCGAGGGCGGAGGGGCGATGGAACATGGAGGACGGAGATCAGAGACGCCGCAGGGACTCGGCGCGCAGGTTGAAGGCGGTGAGAAGCTCGGTGTGCTCGCGGGCCTCGGCACCGTTGATGTGCACCAGGCCGCGGGCGAACGGCGGTTGCTCGCCCGGCTCGTCCGCCCAAGCGGGCCAGGCGTAACCGACGACCGCCGAATGCCGGGCCAGTCGCTCCAACTGCGAGCGTCCCCGGCGCAACATGCGCTCCACGGAGGTCAGCCGCGCGGCCCAGATGGTGGTCGCCGCGCCGGCGAAGGCGGGCTCCACCCACGAGAACTCACCCGCGACCACGGGTTGGGCGGCCGCACCCGCCGCCGGCAATTCGCGCCAATGCGGCAACGCCACGTCGACCGCCGGGTACACGCACCGCGCCAGCACGTCAGGACCGACCGGACCGCGGAACCGGCAGCCGAGGACAAGATGGTTTTCGTCGGCCTCGCGCAGGGCCGCCGCGGTCGTCGTGAAATAGCGCCGCGCGAATTCCTGCGTCCAACGCGCGTGGTCGCGCAGGTAGCCGCGCGTGGCGAGGCCCGTCTCCGCGCGGGTCATCTCGCGCACGACCTCCTTGTTGGCCAAGGCCACGCCCCAAGCGCGCGCCACCGCCTCCAACCGGCCGCCGTGCAGGGCGAGCGTGAATTCCCACGCCGCGTGGTAGGCGGCATGCGACGGCTCCAGGCTGAGGCAGAGCTGCAGCAGGGTCGGCCGTCCTCCGGCCGGGGAAGCCGCCCAAGCCAGCCCGTCATCGCTCACCCAGCCGATCAGCGCGGGATCGGACGCATGCACCCGGCAGACCTCGAAGGCGCGGGAGCTCGCGAGGCGCGGCCAATCGAGATCGAAGACATCCGGTAGCGAAAGGCCCGGTCCGGTGAGGCGTACTCCGGCCTGGGCCAGCTCCGCCGTGGCGACGAAGGCCAGTCCATCCTCGCGCAACGGCGCGGGGCCGATACCCGCGGCGTTGAAACCCCAGGAGCGCAGGAGCGCGGCGGGATCCCGCGGCAAAGCGCCGTCATCAACCACACCGGCCGGGCGCACGCCGTGCACGCCGCGCAGGAAAAACGGCCGGTCGTCCGGATCGATCAGCCACCAGCGGCCGGCATCATCGCGACCGGCGCGGAAAAAACCGGCGGCCCCGCGCACGGCGGCGAAGGAGCCGGCCGGAGCCGGTGCTGCTGAAACGGCCGGCGTCACCCGGCGTTACTTGGCTTTGGCCGGCTTGCCTTTGCCGCCACCGCCGCCACCGACGGCGAGGATGGTGCCCGCGAGCAGGCCGACCGCGAACATCCCGAAGTAAATCAGGGCCGCCGAAGCGCGCAGCGGCTGCTTGGAGGTGGTGCCGGCGAGAGGGAAATGGAAATCCACCGCGTGGATGTTGTTCATGCCCACATAGAGCATGACGAAGAGGATCGCGAGCAGGGCGATGGTCTTGACGACGGCTTTGATCATGGAAGGCGGCGGGGAGTTTGACGCGGGCTTGGCCCGAAGCCGTAGGGGCGGCCGCGCCAAGCCGCAAACGCAAAGACGCCCGCCGCCTCCCGCGGCCGGCATTGCGGCGGGCGCGGAACCCGGCCAACCTCCGCGCCTTCCCATGCAGACCCGCCCGCTCGGCCGCACCGGCCTCCATCTCCCCGTGCTCAGTTTCGGCGCCTCCTCCCTGGGCGCGGAGTTCCGCAGCGTGACGCTCGACGAGGCGCTCACCAGTGTGCGCGTGGCGCTGGAATGCGGGCTCAACTTCATCGACACCTCGCCCTTCTACGGCCGCGGCATGAGCGAGGTGCTGCTCGGCATCGCGCTCAAGGGGGTGCCGCGTGACCGCTACACGCTCTGCACCAAGCTCGGCCGCTACGACCTCGCGCATTTCGACTTCTCGGCGAAGCGCGTGGCCGAGAGCATCGACGTGAGCCTGCACCGCCTGGGCGCCGGCCACCTCGACATCGTGCTGTGCCACGACATCGAGTTCGTGCCGATGCAGCAGATCATCGACGAGACCCTGCCCGCGCTGCGGCGGGCGCAGGCCGCCGGCAAGGTGCGCTTCATCGGCTTCAGCGGCTACCCGATGAAGATTTTCCGCTTCATCCTCGACCAGACCGACGTCGACTGCGTCCTCAGCTACAACCAGTACACGCTGCAGAACACTCGCTTCGCCGATGAGGTGTTGCCCGCGCTGAAGGCCCGGGGCGTCGGCGCGATGAACGCCGGCCCGTTCTCCGCCCGCCTGCTCACCAACGCGCCGCTGCCCGCGTGGCTGAAGGAGCCCGAGGCCGTGAAGGCGGCCGCCCGCAAAGCCGCGCAACTTTGCGCCGCGCGCGGCAGCGACATCGCCAAACTGGCCCTGCAATTCTCGTGCGCCCACCCCGATATCGCGACCACCGTCGCCGGCAGCGCCAACCCCGCCAACATCCGCCAATGGGCAAAGTGGCTCGCCGAGCCGATCGATGCGGACCTGTTGCGCGAGGTGCAGGCGATCTTCGCGCCCGTGCGCAACATCGGCCACCTCGAGGGGCTGCCGCAAAACAACTGACGCCCGCACCATGAAGGCCCTCCAACTCGAGCAACCGAAGCAGTGGCGGATCATCGACGTGCCGGCGCCCGGTGCGCCCGGACCCGGCGAAGCCCTGCTGCGCGTCGAGCGCGTCGGCGTGTGCGGCACCGACCTCAGCGGCTACCTCGGCAAGATGCCGTTCTTTTCCTACCCGCGCATCCCCGGCCACGAGCTGAGTGTCATCGTGGAGGCCGTCGGTGAAGGCGTGACCCACGTGAAGCCCGGCGACCGTTGCGCGGTGGAGCCGTACCTCAATTGCGGGAAGTGCTACTCGTGCCGCCGCGGCCTCACCAATTGTTGCGAGCACAACCGCACGCTTGGCGTGATGTGCGACGGCGGTCTCGCGGAACGCATCACCCTGCCCGCGCGCAAACTTCACCCCGCCCCGGGCCTCACGCCCGATCAATGCGCGCTCGTGGAGACCCTCGCCATCGGCTGCCACGCGGTGGACCGCGGCGCGCCTCGAATCGGGGAGAACATCCTCATCATTGGCGCGGGCCCGATCGGGCTTTCCGCGCTGGAGTTCGCCAAGCTCTCCGGGGCGCGGCCCATCGTCATCGACATCGCGGAAGGCCGGCTGGCGTTCGTCCGCGAAAAAATGGGCGTGACGGACACGATCCTCGCCCGGAGTGACGCCAGCGACATCGAGGCGCTGTCGCGCCTGACGCAAGGGCAGCTGGCCGACGTCGTGATCGACGCGACCGGCAATCACCGCTCGATGGTGCGGGCGCTGGAGTTCGCCGCTTTCGGTGGGCGTGTCGTGTACGTCGGGATCACCCAGCAGCCAATGGAGCTGCCGCACGCGCCGTTCCTGCACCGGCGTGAACTCACACTGCTCGCCAGCCGCAACGCGCTCACCCGGGATTTTCCGCGCATCATCGGGCTGATCCGCGACGGCCGCATCGACACGCGCCCGTGGATCACGCACCACGCGCGGCTGGAGGAAGTGCCCGCGGTATTCCCCGGCTGGCTCGAACCGTCGGCGGGGGTGATCAAGGCGGTCATCAGGATCGACTGACGGCGGCGACAGGCGCCGCGAAGACCCACGGCTTGCGTTTCAACTCCGCCGAAGTTGCGTGGGCGCAGCCACCATGAGTTCGACCGCTTCCGCGCCACGTTTTCCTGAAGTCCTCTTCACCCTCCGACGCCTACTGCCCTGGCTCAACCTTCCCGCCGGCGCGTTGCTGGCCCTTTTGCAGCGCACGCCCGCAGTGCAGACGGTCATCCGCGCCGGCGAGCAACTCGTGGCCAGCCGCGGCGGCGAAATGCTGCGCGCGGCGTTCACCGCCGCGAGCCTGGGCGCCCTGCACAGCCGCGCCGGTGCAACCACATTCATCGCCACCCAGGGCAGTACCCAGATCATCAACGCCACGCCCCAGCGGACGACTCTCCGTAATCCCGCCACCGGCACTGTCGGGTCGACCCTGACCCCCGTCGTCTTCACTTACACGGGAACTCCCAGTGCGGCCCAGTACTGGGTGATCAGCGGCACATTGCCCGCCGGGCTGACGATCTCGCCTGCGCCCAACCTCGGCGTGGTGAGGTCGCCCACTCCCACCATCAGCGGCACCCCCACGCAGGCCGGCAACTTCACCTTCCGCGCCCAGGGGGTGGGAACGGGAGGCCAAGGCACGCCGGAGCCCATCGTCTTCGCTATCACGGGCGCCGCCGCCACCGCCCCGTCGATTACCGCCCAGCCGCAGACGCAGACGGCACGGGCGGGGGGCTCCGTTACTTTTTCGGCCACGGCATCCGCCGCCCCGGAACCGGCCTATCAATGGCAGCGAAACGGCGTGGCGATCTCCGGCGCGACCGGCGCGACGCTGACGCTCAATGCGGTCTCGGCCGCCGAGGCCGGCCTGTACCGCGTGGTCGTCTCCAATTCGGCCGGAAGCGTGACGAGCAGCGAGGCCAGCTTGACCGTTTACGCGCCGAATCCGGCGGCGCGCCTCGCCAACCTGTCTGTGCGCACGGCTCTCGCGGCGGGCGACACGCTGATCGTGGGGCTCTCCGTCGGCGGCGGCTCGCGGGGCGTCCTCGTGCGCGCCGTGGGACCCACCCTCGGCGCATTCGGCGTAGGCGGCGCGATGACCGACCCGCGCCTTGAGCTCTACAATGGCCAGATCCGCGTCTTCGCCAACGACGACTGGCCGCAGACGCTCAGCTCGGTGTTCCCGACGGTGGGCGCCTTCGCCCTGGGCAACGGCAGCAAGGACGCCGGCTTCCTCCAGACGGTGGAAGGCACGCGCTCAATCATGGCCCAGGGAACCGGGGCCGGCGTGGTGCTCGTCGAGGCCTACGACACCGGCGCCCCCTCCGCGGCCCGGCTCGTCAACGTCTCCGCACGCAATCGTGTCGGCACAGGCGACGACATCCTGATCGCCGGCTTCAATATTTCCGGCCCGGCGGGAACCGCTCCCAAACCCCTGCTCATCCGCGCGGTCGGTCCCGGGCTGGCGGCGCTCGGGGTGCCAGGCACGCTCGCCGACCCGAAGCTGGAGATCTTCGATAGCGGCGGGGCGAAAGTGGTGGAGAACGACTCGTGGAACGCCTCGTTGGCGGCGGTGTTCAGCAGCGTGGGAGCCTTCGCGCTGCCCGCGGTCAGCCGCGACGCCGCGCTGGTCGTCTCCCTGCCCCCGGGCACCTACACCGCGCAAGTGAGCGGGGTCGGCGGCCTCACCGGCGACGCGATCATCGAGGTCTACGAACTGCCCTGAGCCGGAATCCGGCGGGAAGAAACAAAGGGGTTGGCGGACGTCGGCCGATCGGCACGCTGCGCCACCATGCGCACCCGCCGCGTTCCTTTACTGCTTCTCGCCCTCCTCGCCGCCAATGCGTCGCGCGTAGCCGGCAGCACACCGGCGATGACGTCCCAGCCGCCCGCGCAATCGCTCAACGCCGGCGGATCCGCCGTGGCGATCGACCTGCGGAATCATTTCAACCTGCCGGGCGTGACCGGACCGTTGGTGCAATTCGACACGACCCTCGGCCGCCTCAACGTCGAGCTGCGCCCCGACGCGGCCCCGAAGCACGTCGCGAACTTCCTCTCGTACGTCGCGGCCAGAACTTATTCGAACACCATGTTCCACCGGTCCGCGGCTCTGGATGGCAGCGCGGTCTCGATCGTCCAGGGCGGAGGCTATTTGTTGGGTGCCTCCGGCACCTCGACCGTCGCCAAACAAACACCGGTGGCGTTGGAATATAATCTGCCCAACGCGCGCGGAACCCTCGCCGCGGCCCGCACCTCGGACATCAACAGCGCCACCAGCGAGTGGTATTTCAACGTGCGCGACAACTCGACCACCCTCGGACCCACCAACGGCGGGGGCTACACGGTGTTCGGGCGGGTGATCGGCAACGGCATGGCGGTGATCGACGCGATCGGCGCCCTGCCACGCGTGAACGCCGGTTCACCGTTCAACGAGCTCCCGGTTCGCAACTTCACCTCGGGTGAGGTCGGCGCAGCCAATCTCATTCTGGTGAACTCCGTATCGGCGGCGTCGATCTATCCCGGCGACGGCCCGCTCGCGATACTCTCCTTCACCGCGACCTCCTCCCACCCGGAGGTCATCTCGGTCGCGGTGAACAACTCGACGCTCGTCCTTTCACCGGTCGGCGGGGGCGTTGCGACGGTGAATGTGACCGCGATCGACACCAACGGCGCGAGCGTGGCGGCGGCCGTCTCCGTTACAGTCGCCGGCACCAACTCCGCCCGCGCCCCGGCGATCAGCTCGCAGCCGCCGGCGTTGCTACGCCTGGCGGCCGGCACGACGCCCACGGTGGCGCTGTCCGTCGCCGCCACCGGCACGCCCACCCCCGCCTACCAATGGCGGCGCAACGGCGTGGCGATCCCCGGCGAGACCTCGCCGTCGCTGGTGCTCACCCGCGCCACCGAGGCACAGGCCGGCGCCTACACGTGCGTCGTGAGCAACTCCAACGGCAGCGTCACCAGCGACTCATCGACGGTCTCGTTCATCGCCGCCACCGCGGCCGAGACGGGCAGATTGATCAACCTGTCGATCCTTTCGATTTTCGCGCCCGGCGAACAAATGACGATGGGGACGGTGCTCGGCGGCGCCGGCACGAGCGGGGCGAAGGCAATCCTCGCGCGGGTCGCGGGCCCTTCGCTGGCGCAACTCGGGGTGACGGAGTTCATGCCCGATCCGCAAATGTCACTGGTACGCGCGGGCGGACCGGTGGTGGCAAGCAATGACAATTGGGGCGGCGAACCCGCGCTCGCGGCGGCCTTCAGCGCGGTGGGCGCATTCCCTTACGCCTCCGCCGCCTCCCGTGACGCCGCCATCTACCAGCCGTCGCTGGTCACCGGAGGCTACACGGTGGAACTCGGCGACCGGGCCGGCGCCCCCGGGTTCGCGATCGCGGAGCTTTACGACTCCACCCCGAAGACGTTCTTCACGTCGGCAACCCCGCGCCTGGTGAATGTCTCCGTGCGGCGCAACATCCCGGAGGGAAGTTCTCTCGTGGCCGGCTTCTACATCGACGGCACGACGGCTCGGACGGTGCTGATCCGCGCGATCGGTCCCGGCCTCGCGGTGTTCGGGGTCCCCGAGACCATGCCAGACCCCGGGCTGAAGCTCCTCGGCGCCAATTCCACGGTGATCGCCGCCAACGACAACTGGGGCGGCGGAGCGCAGCTCACCGCCACCGGCGCGGCGGTCGGCGCGTTTGCGGTCGCCAACCCGGCATCGAACGACGCCATGCTGCTCATCACCCTCCCTCCCGGAAAATACACCGCCGAGGTGACCGGCAAAGGCGCCGGCGGCGCCACCCTGGTCGAGGTCTACGAAGTGCCGTGAGGCAGACGCGAAGAGCGAGACGCTTGCGAGGTTTGGGCCAGGGAGGCCGGAGATTTATCCCCAAAGGCGCGAAAACCACGAGATCGAGTTGGGCCCACGGAACACGCAGACTACGCGAAAAACCACAAGGCCCGCGGCCCTGGTGACTTGAACCATCTGGGCCCGCCGTGCGCCTCATGCGCCTCGTCGCGGCCGTCTTCCAAGTTATCGTCGAAAGGGCTCAAGACACACCGATGGCGGCCCACAAAATACCCGAAGCACACGCTTCCGCCTCATCTGTGCCAGCCGAGTGAACCGTGGTTGAAAGGATCGGGCTTGGGCGAATTACCGTGGTAAATCCCGGCGGAAGGCGCCTCTGCATTTTCCGGGGTTAGCAACCCCGGCTACATCTACTGCCATCCGATCGTTCCTTGGTCCCTTCGTCCGTTCGTCCGTTCGTCCCTTGGTCCTTCGCTCGTCCGCGGCTTTTTGTCTGGCCCGCGCGACCCCGCACCGACCATCAACTCGCCATGGCGATGCGCTTCACCATTCTCGGCAGCGGAAGCTCGGGCAACGCCGCGCTGCTCGTGACCGAGGGT
>CAIUOU010000160.1 GCA_903900845.1 uncultured Opitutia bacterium | reverse complement strand
GCCGCGTCAGCAGCGCTTGGGGGAGTTGCGACGAAAACTAACCGCGCTCGCGGCCGAGACCGCTCAGACCGAGGATGAAATCGCGGCATTGGAATCGGATGTGGGCCTTGAATTCGAGGCTCCACGCTCGACGCAGCCACCGCCGTTGCCAACTAGAGCTCCATGATCGCCGCGCGTGCGGGCATTGTCGCCGCGACGCAATTCATCCAGCGAAAGAAGTCCGCCAACCTTTACGCCGGCTAAAGGTGGCCGAGGGTCGCCTGCGCGGCCTACGCCTCGACGCAGGCGGGAGCTACCGCGACCCCACTATCATCGGCTATCGCCGCGCCGACAAGATCGTAAACCCGGCCAACCTCACTGCAGCGATCGAAGACCCGAGTGTCGACGCTTTCACGCCCATCTACTCGAGCGGCTACACGCTCGCGACCGCCACGATCGGCTACTCCCTGCGCCTCGCGAAAAACCGCCCGGTCGAGCTCACACTACGAGTCGACAACGCCCTCGACGAAAACGAACCGCACTAAATCAACACGCTCGTCCGCCCCCGGTGGCGACGTGAAGAACCCCGCACGCATCTCCACACCGCGCGACCTGTGGTATAACATCCCCCGCAGCTGCACACTGACTGCGCATGTGGCGTTTTGAGCGGAGGGCGCGGCACCGGCGGTATGAGTGCCGCCGACACCGATTGGCGATAATCCAGTCGCCGAGATGCGCCCCATGGAGTGCGGTTTTTCAACCGCCGAGCGTGTGCGGTTGGAAAACCGCCCTCCGAAGACGCCGCGACTTGCGGTCGTCGTGGCGGGCAGTCACTTAGGTGCCATGCCGCGGCGCGCCTTCAACTCCGTCTCAAAGCTCCACGCGCAGAGCGGCGGCTGCGCCCGCCTAGTCGGCGCGATCACGGCGTTCAACACCCGCATGGTCGGCCGCGTGGCCAGGGTAACCAACCAAGCGCTCGTGCTCCGCAACTGGATGATCGGCGGCTACCTCGTCGAATACGAGCAACGCGGCGCCGACCGCGCGAGGTATGGGGCACGGTTGCTGGAGACGTCGGCGTCGGAAAATCCAGTTTCCTAGCAGTTGCAGCACGTCCATCTCCGGCAACGACGGCGAAAGCATACAATACGGTCGCTTCCGCGCGGCATTGGTCCCTCCCTCCGCGCTGTCAGCGCCGTGAATACCACCCCGCTATCCTCCCGCTCCCCCCGGCCCGCAGCCCCGTGGTGGTCCCGCCCCGGGCTCGGCTACAAGCACGGGAAATTGCACTTCGCCGGTCACGCCCTCGCTCCCCTCGCTCGCCGGAACGGCACGCCGCTCTACCTTTACGACGCCGCGCGCGTCACGGATAATCTACTGCGCCTGCGCGCCGCGCTCGCCGCCCGCGACCTCCCCTTCCGCGTGTTCTACGCGATGAAGTCAAACCGCTATCCGCCGCTCCTGCGCGCGCTGCGCCGGCTCGGCACCTGCGGCGTCGACACCTGCTCGCCCGCCGAAGTGGCCCGGGCGCGCGCGTGCGGTTTCGCGGCGGACAACATTTCGTTCACCGGCACCGCGCTCAGCGACGCCGATCTCGCCGCCCTCCTCCGCCACGACGGTCTAGTTCTCAACCTCGACTCGCTCCATGACATCGCGCGCGTGGGCGCGCTCGCGCCTGGCCGGCAGATCGGTCTGCGCATCAATCCCGGGCTCGGGATCGGCTACCGTCGCAACCGCCTCCTGCGCTACGCCGGCGGACGCGGCACCAAGTTCGGCATCCACCGTGAGCAGTTTCCGGCCGCTCTGCGCCTCGCCCGCCGCCACGGTCTTGTTGTTGAAGGTCTCCACTTTCACACCGGCTGCGGCTACCTAACGCCGCAACTCCCAGTACTCGCGGAAATTTTCTCGGCCTGTCAGCCCTTCGTCGCGCAAGTCGCCCGCATGCGCTACGTCAACCTCGGTGGAGGTCTCGGAATTCCGCTCATCGCATCTGACCGGCCGCTGGATCTCTCGGCTTGGAGCGCACTCGTCGCGCAACAGTTCGGCGGACGCGGATTCGAAATATGGTGCGAACCCGGCGACTACCTGGTGAAGGACGCCGGCGTACTCCTGCTCGAGGTCAACACCGTCGAGCGAAAAGGCCGCACCCTTTACGCCGGAGTGAACGGCGGCTTCCAGCTCCACATCGAACCCGCCTTCTACGAGCTCCCGCTCGTACCCGTACCCGTGCGCGCGGCGGCGCCGAGCGCCCGCGTCCGCCCGACCACCATCGCCGGCCATATAAACGAAGCCCTAGATCTTCTCCACCGCGACGCCCTCCTTCCTCCGCTCGCCAACGGCGACCTCCTCGCCTTCCTCAACGCCGGCGGCTATGGCGCCTCGATGGCCAGCAATCACTGCATGCGGGGCGCCTTCCGCGAACTTCTCCTTTCGCCTTGAAACCTCCGCGCCCGTCGCCCCCCGCCCGCTGCGCCCGCGCGTTGCTCGCCCGCGTCTTGACGTCGCTCCGCACCGAACTCGGCCCCGCCGATCCCGCCCTACTCGCCCTCGACCCGGCCGACGCTCTCGCGCTGGCCCTCGCCGCTGACGCCGATGCGCTCCGCCTCAAGCGCTGGTTGAAACGCCGTCTCTCCGGCGAACCCATCGCTCACATCACCGGCCGCTTCACTTTTCGTGGCCTCACCTTCGCCGTCGACAAACGCGCCTACGTCACCGACCCGGAAGTCACCCATCTCGTGTCGGCCGTGATCGCTCGCGCCACCGATCTCGCCCACGTCGCCAAACGCGCCCCGTTGCTCGCCGATCTCGGTGTCGGCTGCGGCAGTCTCGCACTCGCGATCCGGCACGCCCTCCCCGTCGCGCGCATCGTCGGCCTCGACCTCGATCCCGACGCCCTCGCAGTAGCCGCGCGCAACGCCGCCGCACACCGCCTCCCAATGCGCCTCATTGAAAGCGATCTCTTCGACAGCTGGCCCAGTTCGATCCGCGCCCCCGACCTCATTTACGGCGATCCTCCGTGGGGCGACGCCAGTACGCTGTACGACGAGACCGGACGCCCGGCCTGCCACTACCACGCTATGCCGCCAGTCTCGGCATTCCCACTAGGCGGCCGCACCGGTGTGCATCGTCAGATCCTCCTCGCGGTCGCGCGCCGCGGCTGGCAGTCCGAGATCTGGCTCAACTGCGGCGTCCTCCCGCACGCCGCACTCGCCGCTTTGGCCCAATCGGCCGGAGCCACCGATTTCGAGATCATTTCACCCATCCCCGCGCTGAGCCTGCTCCGTTGCCGGATGATTGGGCCGTCTGCCCTCGTCCCCAAAACTCATTCGCGCAATGACGCACAGTCTCTCAAAATGATTTTGCCTCAACCGGACTCCCGTCGCGAATTCGAACCGTGATGTCCAGCTCTGAGCCACCTCTCGCCAAACTCAATCACCACAACAAATCCGCGTGGGACGAACTTTACGCTTCGACCAAAGAGTCCGTGTGGGGCGGAAGTCCGGTCGGTTTCTTGGCGCAACACCTTCCGCTCGCCGCCGCCCTGCCCCCCGGTGCCGTCCTCGATGCCGCCACCGGAGAAGGGCGTAACCTACCCCCGCTCTTGGCGCTCGGGCGTCCGGTCACCGCCTGCGATGCGTCGGCCGCTGCACTCGCGAAAATTCCCGCCTCCCTGCGCCAACGCGTTGCTCTGGTCGAATCGGACTTGGCCGAATTGCCGCTGCCTTCGGCCTCTTTCGGCTTCGTGCTCCTCTGCGACGTGGTGGAGACTCTCCCTGAACCGGTCGCCGTCCTCCGCGAACTCCGCCGCCTCCTGGTTCCCGGCGGCCTCCTTCTCATCAACATCCCGGGGGACGACGACGGCATCACCGGCATCGATATGGAGCCCGCCGAGGCGAGAGGCTGGCTGTATCGAGGACGCTACTACTACCGCTTCTACTCCCGGGCTGAGGCCGAAGCGTTGCTCGTCGAGGCCGGCCTCGAACTCGTCCAAAGCCATGTCACCACTTGGAACGAAGAGCCGCATCCGCATTTTCGCCCGGACGCCCACACCCATCGGAGCCTGATCCTCTCCGCCCGGCGTTCCTGACCCTGAGCCCGCCCAGCTGCCCATGCCGCGTATCGCCGAAAAACTCTTCCTTCTCGCGCCCGGCGAAGGGTACCGCATCGGTCGATTCGCGCTCCTCGGGCTCCTTATCCAGGCCGGCCTTGCCTTCGGCACCAGTGCCGCCGACGCCCTCTTCCTCGTCAAAGCCGGCGCCGACAAGCTCCCCCACATCTATATCCTCACTCCGGTAATGATGCTCTGCTACATCCCCGCCTACTCCGCGTTGCTCGCGCGCTGGGGGATCGACCGGGTGTTCGACGCCACCCTCGGCGTGCTCGTGGCTTGCGGCGTCGCGCTCTGGCTGCTGTGCGCCCACTTTCACGGCGCCGAACCGATCGCGCTTTGCTACGCTGCCAAACTCTACACCGCCCTCTGGTATGTAGGCCTCTACACCCTGTTCTGGAATTTCTTGGACGGCTACTTCGACCTCGTCGACGCAAAGCGCCTCTTCTCCTTCTGCGCCGCCGGCGGCGCCCTCGGTGCGATCATCGGCGGCTCCCTCGTCGACCCCATCAGCGCGCGCTTCGGCGTGGGCACCCTGTTTCTCGCGTGGGCCGTCTGCGCCTTACTCGCCGTGCCCGTGCTCGTTTCGATCCGCCGCCGTACCAAAAAACTCGAAGCCGACGATTCCGAAAACCCCAGCGCACCCGCCTTGGCGGAGGCCGCCGCCGCCGTCCGCCAGATGGCCGGTTCGCGCTACGCGATCGTGCTCACGGCGCTGCTGTTTTTCACGCTCCTGACCGCCACCGTCTGCGAATACCAGTACATGGGCATCTTCGCCGAGGGCCTCGACGAGGCGACCCTTGCTTCCTTCCTCGGCCGCCTCACCGCGATGGTGAATATCGTTAACCTCGCAATCAGCCTCTTCTTTTTCAACCAACTCGTCGCCCGTTTCGGCGTCCGCAACGTCGCCCTGCTTCAGCCCGTCGCCTACGCCGTGGTCTTCATCGCGCTGTTGCTGAACGGCAACTACCTGTCCGCTGCGGTCGGCTTCTTTGCCTTCCAGGGCCTCATGGTCGCGATCGAGTTCAACAACGTGAACCTCATGTTCGCCGGCCTGCCCGCCTCCGGTCGTAAACAGATCCGCACCCTCATCGAGGGCCTCTGCGAACCCCTCGCCACCGCCTGCGCCGGCTTCTTCCTACTGTTCGCCGCCAGTTCCTCGGGTTCGGACGATTTGCCCTTCCTCAGCCCCGAACAGCTCTCGATGGTGGGCATAGCCCTCGCCCTCGCCTGCTTCGTCCTCGTCCTCATTCTGCGGCACGACTACGTCACCGCCATCGCCAACAATCTCCGCGGCGCTTGGCTCGATTTCACCCGCCCGACTGCGCCGCTCCTCGCCCACGCCACGCCGGCCGATCTCGATCTCGCCGAAAGCCGCGCCCTCGCCGCCGATGCCCCCGTCGCGGCCCTCGCCCTACGCTTCCTCTGCCTCAACGACGCGGCCCGCCTCCTTCGCACGCTCCCGGTTTTCCTCCGCGACGCCTCCGGCGAGGCCCATCGCCACGCCTTGCCCGTCTTCGAAACCATCCTGGCGCAACCCAACTCCCCTCTCGCCCGCGCTCTCGTCGAGTGGCAGCGCACCCAGCCCGCCGGCGCCAACATCGAACTCGCCGCCCTCCTCTCCCGCCAAGGTCTCGACCAGGCCGACCACACGGCGCACATCGCCGCCCTCCGTCACATCAATTCCAGCCTGGCCGGCGGCAACGAAGCTTCGGTTCTAAAAGGTCTCCGCGCCCTCGGAGGCCTCCACGACGCCCGCCACGCCTGTCGCCTCCGCGATTATCTCCGCTCGCACCGCCCGGCCGTGCGCAGCGAAGCGCTCGTCGCCCTTGATCGCCTCGCCGACGGCACGTCCCGCGTTCTCCTGCCGGATCTCGTCGAGACGCTCCCCGGCGGTTCGGCGACCGACCGCGCCCTCGTCCTCAAAATCTTTGAACGCATCGGCGACTCCGGCGCGCTGCCCTCGCTCCTCTCCGGTGCCGGCACCTTCACCCCCTCCGAACGCCGTCAGACCGAGCAGATGATCGCCCGCTTCGGCTTG
>CAIUOU010000159.1 GCA_903900845.1 uncultured Opitutia bacterium | reverse complement strand
CCGCCGACCTGCGCGGCGCCGATCCCGCTCGTGTGGACGCCGCGGCGCGGGCGGCCGCGGCGTACCTCGGCGCCGCCGGCCTGCCCGCCGCCGCCGGGGTCGCGCGCACGCCGTTCCTCGCGCTGCTCGCGGCCGAAAGCTCCGCGCCGGGTGCCGTCACCCGCGTCGACGACGAGACGGCGTTCCTCGCCCCGCTGCCAATCGAGGCCGCCGCGCCCCCGCCGGCGCTCGTGCCCGTGCTCGCGGCGTGGGGCGTACGCACCCTGGGCGCGCTCCACACCCTGCCCCGCGCCGATCTCACCGCGCGACTCGGGGCCGAAGGCCTCGCGCTGGCCGGGCGCGCGCGCGGCGACGAGCCGCGTCCGCTCCGCGCGCATCCGCCGCCGCGGGATTTCACCGCCACCCACGACCTTGAGGAACCGGTCGCGACGCTCGAGCCGCTGCTGTTTCTCCTGCGGCGTTTCACCGAGCGCCTCGCGCTCGAGCTGCGCGCCGTCCGGCTCGCCGCCGCCGGCCTCACACTCACGCTCCGCCTCGAGGAAGGCCCGGGCCACGCGCGCACCTTCCGGCTGCCCGGGCCGACGGCCGATCCCGATATCCTGCTCCGCGCGCTGCACACGCACCTCGAATCGCTGCGGACGGACGCCGCGATCACCGGCCTGCGCCTGGACGTCGAGCCCGCGCGGCCCCTCGAACGCCAGCCGGGACTCTTCGAGACCGGCCTGCGCGACCCGCACGGCTTCACCGACACGCTCGCGCGCGTCTCCGCGCTCGTCGGCGCGGGACACGTGGGCACGCCGCAGCCGGCGGACACCCATCGACCTGACTTGACGGTGCTCGCGCCGCCCGCGCCGGTGGTGCCGCCGCCGGAACCGGAACCGCCGCACGCCCCCTGGGGTCCGCCGCTGCGCCGCTTCCGGCCGCCGCTGCCCGCCCGGCTGGAGTTCGCGGCGGGGGACCGGCGGCCGAGCTATGTGTGGACGGAGCGTTTCGCCGGCGAGGTCGCGGCGGTGCGCGGCCCGTGGTGCGCGAGCGGCGGCTGGTGGCAGGCCGATCTCGCCTGGTCGCGCACCGAGTGGGACATCGCGCTCGCGGGCGGCGGGCTTTACCGGCTCCTCCGCGCCGACGACGCCTGGTTCATCGAAGGCGAGTACGACTGAGCCGGAGGACCGCGCCGTGCCGTACGTCGAGCTTCACGCGCGCAGCGCGTTCAGTTTCCTGCGCGGCGCCTCCAGCCCCGAGGCGCTGGCGGAGGCGGCGGCCGCGCAGGGACTGGCGGCGATGGCGCTGCTCGACCGCGACGGCCTCGCGGGTGTGCCGCGGTTCCACGGCGCGGCCGGCGACGCGGGAGTCCGCGCGCGGGTCGGCGCGGAAGTGACGCTCGCCGACGGCACCGTGCTGCCGCTCCTCGCCGCGAACCGCACCGGTTACCGCAACCTCTGCCGCCTCATCACCGGCGCCAAACTCACGCCACGCGATGCCCTCTCCGCGCCTCCGCCGCCGGAGGAGAATCCGCACGCGCCCGGGCCCGGCGACCGCAAGCGCCCCTGCCTCGCCACGTGGGAGGAAGTCGCGGCGCACGCGGAGGGACTGGTGGCGCTGACCGGCGACGAGGAGGGCCCGGTGCGGCACGCCTGGCGGCGCGCGGGCGCCGCGGTGGCGGGCGAGGCGCTGGCGCGACTCGAGCGCGTGTTCGGCCGCGCCAACCTCTACGTCGAGGTGCAGCGCCACCGCCGGCGCGGCGAGGAACGGGAGATCGCCTTCCTCCGCGACCTCGCGGCGGCGCGCGGACTGCCACTGCTTGCGACCGGCGGCGTGGCGTACGCGACGCCGGCGGACCGCCCGGTGGCGGATGTCTTCACCTGCCTGAGGCTGCACACCACGCTCGACGCCGCCGGGCGCCGCCTCTCCGCCAACGCCCAGCGGCACATCCATTCCCCTACCG
This sequence comes from uncultured Opitutia bacterium, assembly GCA_903900845.1. Lineage (GTDB taxonomy): Bacteria > Verrucomicrobiota > Verrucomicrobiia > Opitutales > Opitutaceae > ER46. The sequence goes on along the minus strand of CAIUOU010000159.1, from coordinate 65,793 downwards.
CGATGGCGGAGCGTTTCGCCGACCTGCCCGCGGCCGTTGAGGAGACCACCCGACTCGAGGCGAGGCTGGAGTTCACCCTGCGCGACCTCGGCTACCGGTTCCCCGATTTCCCCACGCCGCCGGGGAAAACCGTGGAGGAATTGCTGCGCGAGGTGACGCACGCCGGCGCCCGCGCGCGCCACGGCACCGTGCCACCGGCCCTCACCGCGCAGCTCGAGCGCGAGCTCGCGCTGATCGCGCGGTTGGGGTTCTGCGGGTATTTCCTGATCGTCTGGGACATCTGCCGGCACGCCCGCGAGCAGGGCATCCTCGTGCAGGGCCGCGGCAGCGCCGCCAACAGCGCCGCGTGCCATGCGCTCGGCATCACGGCGGTCGACCCGCTGCGGCACCGCCTGCTGTTCGAACGCTTCCTCAGCGAAGGGCGCGTCGGGCGCGACGGCCGCCCATCCTGGCCCGACATCGACCTCGACCTGCCGAGCGGCGAGCCGCGCGAGCGGATCATCCAGAAGGTCTACGCCGACCACGCGCCGCGCGGGGCCGCCATGACCGCGAACGTGATCACCTACCGCGGCCGCGGGGCCGTGCGCGAGATCGGCAAAGCCCTCGGATTCGGCGAGGACACGCTCGACCGCTTCTCCGCCCTGCAGGCCGGCGGCGACTTTCCCGAGACCCTGGAACTGCGGCGGCGACTGACACTCGCCGGCATCCCGCCGGACCACCCGCGGGCGGAGGCCCTTGCCCGGCTCCACCGCCAGATGCAGGGACTGCCGCGCCACCTCGGCCAGCACAGCGGCGGCATGATCATCGGCCACGGCCGGCTCGACGACATCATGCCGCTCGAGCACGCCACGATGCCCGGACGCGTCGTGGCGCAATGGGACAAGGATGATTGCGAGGACCTCGGCATCGTGAAGGTCGATCTGCTCGGGCTCGGCATGATGGCCGCGCTGCAGGAAACCTTCCGGATCGGCGGCGAACGCGGGCGCCCGCTCGAGCTCGCCGCGATCCCGCCCGACGACCCCGCGACCTACGCCGCGATGCAGCGTGCCGACACCATCGGTGTCTTCCAGATCGAGAGCCGCGCGCAGATGGCATCGCTCCCGCGCCTGCGCCCCGCGTGCCTCTACGACGTGGCGATGCAGGTGGCGATCGTGCGGCCGGGCCCGATCGTGGGCCACCTCGCGCACCCGCTCATCCGCCGCCGCAACGGACTCGAGCCGGTGACGTACATCGACCCGAGCGTCGACCACCTCGCGGAGCCGATCCTGCGCCGCACGCTCGGTGTGATCCTGTTCCAGGAGCAGATGCTCGAGCTGGCGATGACGCTGGCCGACTTCACCGGGGCCGAGGCCGAGGAACTGCGCCGCGCGATGGGCTTCACCAAGGACACCGTTCGGCTGCAGCGCGCGCTCGCGCGGCTCTGCGCGGCCCTGCGGGCGAAAGGCCGCAACGAAGCGGTGGTGAAACGCATCAGCGAGTCGGCGCTGTCGTTCGCGGCCTACGGATTCCCGGAGTCGCACGCGCTCAGCTTCGCCCTGCTCGCCTACGCGAGCACCTGGCTGAAAGTCCACCGGCCGGCGGAGTTTCTCGCCAGCCTGCTCAACCACCAGCCGATGGGGTTCTACGGCCCGGCCACGCTGGTGCAGGACGCCCGGCGCCACGGCCTGCGCGTGCGCCCGGTGTGCGTCGCGGCCTCGGCCTGGGACAGCACGGTGGAGGCGGACGACGCCGTGCGCCTCGGCCTGCGTCAGGTAAACGGCCTGCGTGAGACGGCCGGTCGCGGCATCGCGGCCGCGCGCACGGAGCGGCCGTTCACCTCGCTGGACGACTTCCTCCGGCGCACCCCGCTCCAAGCCGCGGAGCGCCGCGCGCTCGCCGCGGCCGGGGCGCTCAACGCCCTCGCCCCGCACCGCCGCGCCGCGCTCTGGCAGGTCGAGGCGGCGTGGAAGGACGGGGACGAACTCTTCCGTGCGGCCCCCGCCGCGGACGAGACCGCACCTCCGGCGGAATCGCCGCTCGCCGCGATGTCCCTCGCGGAACGCGTGCGGGCCGACTTCGATGGCACGGGCGTGACGACCGGCGCGCACCCGATGGCACTGGTGCGCGCGCGGTTACCCGAGGCATGGCGCGCCACGGACCTCACACTGGCGGAGGAAGGCGCGCGGCTCACGGTGGCGGGCGCCGTGATCTGCCGGCAGCGCCCGGGCACGGCGAAAGGATTCCTCTTCGTGAGCCTCGAGGACGAGACGGGCATCGCAAACGTGGTGGTGACGCCGCAATTGTTCGAGGAGCGCCGGCTGGTCATCACGCAGGAGCCGGCGCTGCGCGTCACCGGCCGCCTGCAGAACCGCCACGGCGTGATCCACGTGAAGGCGGAGGTGATCGAGGCGCTCGGCGAGCCCGCGGTTCCCGCCGGGGCGTCGCATGACTTTCATTGAGCCGTCCACGACAGCGACCTCCGGGAACCGAGCGCGGCCGTTCGCGTATCCACCACGACCTTTCGTTCGGTAGACAACCGTACGCTACTCCACCGACGGCAAAAGACCGGGACGGACAGCACGCGAACGCGTCCTGGCGGAACTTCCAGCTTGGCCGAACGCGCGACGCCCTCGATGATCCCCGGACGCCGGGCCCATTTCGGGCCGGCTTCACGCCTCCACCCCGAAAAAATCGCCTGATGAAACCATCTTTCCGCACTCGTGCGCCCTTCGCCACCTGGCTCCTTGCCGGCGCGCTGCTCGCCCTCACCTCCCCGTACGCGGTTGCCGGCTCCCTGACCGGCCTCGTGACCAACGCCGCGACGGGTGCCACCCTCGAGGGCGCGCGCCTCATCATCAAGGACCGCAACCTTGAGACCGTCACCGACAACCTCGGCTACTTCACCTTCGAGGACCTCGCGCCGGGCCCCGTGGTGCTGGTCGCGACGTACACCGGCCTCGCTCCGGCCGAGGCCGCGGCCGAGGTCCCGGCGAGCGGCCGCGCGCGGAAGGACATCAGCCTCACCGCCGACATCTACCGCCTGAGCGCCTTCGTGGTCGGCAGCGAGCGCGAGGGTAACGCCAAGGCCATCACGCTGCAGCGCCTCTCCGACGGCGTGAAAAGCATCGTGTCGGCCGACGCCTTCGGCGGGCTCGCCGGCAACCCCGCGGACCTCGCCGCGCGCCTGCCCGGCGTCGAGGGCGAATCCGTGGGCGGCGACATGCGCTATCTCCGCGTCCGCGGCCTGCACCAGAATCTCAGCTCCATCACGCAGGACGGCAACCGGCTGGCGGACGCGGGTTCGGCCGGCTCGACGCGCGAGTTCCAGTTCCAAACCGTGGGATCCGACTCCATCGAACGCATCGAGGTCACGAAATCGCCGACCCCCGACATGGATGGCGACTCGATCGGCGGCGCGGTGAACCTCATCTCGAAGAGCGCGTTCGACTCCTCGCCCGAGCGCCGCATCCGCGGCTCGATCGGCGGCATCTGGCGCGCCACCGACCCGCGCGATCCGGCGCGGCCGAACGCCTCGCTCTCGTACTCGGAGGTTTTCTTCGGCCGGCTCGGCGTGAACCTGAACCTCGCCTACCGCCCGCACGGCTCGATCATCGACATGTCGACGCAGGCGCACGAGCAACTGCCCGCCGACCGCACCGGCCCGGCTTACCAGCATTCCCTTTCGCTCCAGGATTTCCGCAACGTGCGCACGCGCTCGGGCGCCGGCCTGCGTCTCGACTTCAAGTGGAGCGATCAGGTCCGGTTCTTCGCCAACTACCAGCTCAACAAGCACACGGAGCACTCCGACCACAACCAGGTGACCTGGCAGACCAACCAGGCCGTCGCGACCCTCGACGCCGCGGGCAACCCGACCGGTACCAACGGCATTCTGCCGGGCTACACCGACACCGAGACGCGGGTGCGACCGGTGGCGGCCAGTATCGTGGCGATCAACTCACAGGCTTTATACAAGCTTGGGGACACCAAGACCTTCAATCTCGGCGGCGTGCACCGCTACCGCACCCTCGCCCTCGACTACGACGCGTACACCTCGCAGTCCAAGGCCCACTACCCCGGCAACAACACCTTCACCTACACGCTGCGCGGGGCCGGCTGGACGATCACGCGGGACGATCCGCTGTTTCCCCGCATCACGCAGACCGCCGGACCCGACTGGCTCAATCTCTCGAACTACACCGACAACCTCTACGCCAGCGCGCGGTCGGTCGGCTGGGACAACTACCTCGGCGCGTCCCTGAACGTGAAGCAGTCGTTCACCTCGCCATTTTCCTCCTACCTGAAGGCCGGCCTGCGTTTTCGCCGCCAGAGCCGCTACCTCGACAACACCCCGTACAACACCGTCTACGTCGGGCCGGACGGCGTGATGGGACCCAACGCCGCGGCGGCCGGGCGGAACGACGACAATCTCGCGCAGTTCGGCCTGATGAACCGCCCCTTCCCCAACACGAAGCTCGGCAAGTACGCCACGCCGCCGTTCCCCGCGTTCCAGGCGGTCGGCCGCATCGACGACGTCGACGGCGACATCGCCGCGCGGCCCGACTGGTGGCGGCCGCAGCTGGCCGCGAATCTCCAAGCGGCGTTGATCAACAACCAGCAGTTCCAGGAGGAGATCCACGCGGCCTACGTGATGGGCAGCGCGCAATTCGGGCGCCTGAACGTCCTCACCGGCGTGCGGATCGAGAACACCGCGACCGACGGCACCGGCTCCCTCCAGATTGTGACGCCGGAGGAGAAGGCCCGTCGTGCCGCGTGGGGCGCCGCGCCGCTCACTGACGCGGAGATCCTGCGCCGCACCCGCGAGGAGTTCGGCCGGCGCCAGACCCGCTCCGGCGACTACCGCAGCGTCTTCCCCGGTGTCCACCTGAAGTACCGCTTCACGCCCAACCTGATCGCGCGCGCCGGCTACACCGAGAACATCGGCCGTCCCGGCATCGGCCAGCTGATCCCCCGCACCACGGTCAACTACGACAACCAGACCGTCTCCACCAGCAACCCCTCGTTGCTGCCGCAATGGGCGAAGAACTTCGACGTCACCGGCGAGCTCTACTTCGAGCCGGCCGGCATGTTCACGTTCGGAGTCTTCGAGAAGCAGATCCGCAAGTTCATCTACACGTCGGGTGGCGCCACCATACCGACCGGCACCGACAACGGTTTCAACGGCGAGTACGCGGGCTATTCGCTCACGACCCAGTACAACGGCGGCTTCGCGCGGGTGCGGGGACTCGAGCTTGGCTACAACCAGCAGTTCACCTTCCTGCCCGGGATCTGGAAGGGGCTGGGCGCCTTCGCCAACGCCACCTGGATGAACGCACGAGGCAACTACGGCGCCGGCAGCGCCATCTCCCTCGCGCCGAACCCGCGGATCGCCGGCTTCAATCCGTTCATCGCCAACACCGGCGTCTCCTACATCCGCTCCAAGGTGAACCTGCGCGCAAGCTTCAGCTACCGCCACCGCTACCTGTCCTCCTTCAACGCCAACGAGTCCCGCGCCGTCTACTTCGCCCGCCGCCCGGTCCTGGACCTCAAGCTGCTCTACAACCTCAGCCGCGCGTACAGCCTCTACCTGGACGTGAACAACGTCCTCATGCAGCCCGACCGCGAGACGCAGTTCGGCTACGGCCGGCCCCAGACCACCCACCAGATGCGGCCGCAATTCATGTTCGGCCTCAACGGTCGCCTGTGAGGCTGCGCGCGGCCCTCCCGCCCGTCCTGCTCGTGGCGTCGGCCCTCGCCGGCCGCGCCGCCGATGCGCCCGACTTCGTCCGGGAGGTCCGCCCGATCCTCGCCGCGCATTGCTTCAACTGCCACGGGTTCGACGCCGGCGCGCGCAAGGCCGGCCTCCGCCTCGATGACCGCGCCGCCGCGCTCCTTCCCGCCAAGTCCGGCGCGCGCGCCATCGTGCCCGGCCACCCGGAATCCAGCGAACTGCTGCTCCGCGTCACCGACTCCGCCGACCCGATGCCTCCGGCCGAGACCGGCAAGCGTCTCACTGCCGGCGAGGTCGACATCCTCCGCCGTTGGATCGCGACCGGTGCCGAGTACCGGCCGCACTGGGCATTCACGGCACCCGCGCGGCCGGCCGAGCCCGCGGTGCGGGACGCCCGCTGGGTTCGCCAGCCGCTTGACCACTTCACGTTGGCGCGGATGGAACGGGAGGGCCTGCGGCCGTCACCCGAGGCCGACCCCGCCCGGCTGCTCCGCCGCGTCAGCCTTGATCTCACCGGGCTGCCGCCGCGCCCGGAGGATTTGCGCGCGTTTCTCGCCGATGCCGCGCCCGGCGCCTACGAGCGCGCGGTTGACCGGCTGCTCGCCTCCCCCGCCTACGGCGAACGCATGGCCGTCGACTGGCTCGACGCGGCCCGGTACGCGGACTCCAACGGGTATTTTCGCGACAACACTCGGCAGATCTGGCCCTGGCGCGACTGGGTGATCCGCGCCTTCAACGGCAACCAGCCCTTCGACCAGTTCACCGTCGAGCAGCTGGCCGGCGACCTGCTCCCCGCCCCCACCGATGAGCAGCGCATCGCGACCGGCTTCAATCGCAACCATATGGTCACCGGAGAAACCGGCGTCATCGACGAGGAGTACCGCGTGGAGTACGTCGCCGATCAGATCGAAACCACCGCCTCGGTCTGGATGGGGCTCACGCTGGGCTGCGCCCGTTGCCACGACCACAAGTACGACCCCGTCACCCACGCGGATTACTACCGGCTCTTCGCGTTCTTCGACCGCTCCGTCGAGAAGGGGCTCGTCAATCCCGACGATCCGCCCCCGGTCATGATCGTCGCGTCGCCCGAGCAAAAAGCGCGCCTTGCGGCGCTGGGATCCGCGCACGCGAGCGCAGACCGGAAACTAAAGGCCCTTACCGACGCGCTGCAGGAGCCGGCCGCGGCCTGGACCGCCGGGGCCGCCCGTGCGCTCCAGCCGCCCGCGGCGGGACTCCTGACGCAGGCGGCGCTCGATTACGACGTGACGGAAACTTCCGGTCCGGCGCACCGCCCCGTCGTCTCGGGCGCGTTTTCCAACGACCACGGCGTGGTCGGCAAGGCAGCCGTCTTCGGCGGCGTGCAGCACCTTGAGTTTCCGGCGTCCATTCCCCTCGAGGCCGACCGCCCTTGGACGCTGGGTGTGTGGATGAAACCGACCGCCAACCTGGTCGGCGTGCTCGCGAAAGCGACCGCGGACGAGGACCGCCGGGGCGTGGAGGTCATCTGGGCCAAAGGACAACTGCAGGTGAACCTCGTCCACCGCTGGGTGGCGAACGCGATCGAGATCACGACGCGTCCCGCGCTGCGCGGCTCCGACTGGCGACACGTGGTCGTGAGTTACGACGGCTCCTCGCGGGCGGCCGGCGTCGCGGTGTACGTGGACGGTCTGCGTCAGGCCACCCAGGTCACGCGGGACACCCTGCGCGGCCCGATCGGCAACGACCGCCCCTTGTTGCTGGGCCGGCGCGACGCCGGACTTGGCTACCACGGCCTGCTGGACGAGTTCCGCGTGCTCTCGCGCGCCTTGGAACCCGCGGAGGCGCGGACCTGGTTCTGGGCCGAGCGTCTCCACGACGCGCTGACGCAGGAACCGGCGAAACGAGACGCGCGCGCCAGACAACGAATTCTCGAGGCTTACATCGAAAGCGAGGGCGACCCCGCGGTGCGCGCGGCGCAGGACCTCGCGCGGCACGCGGCCGAGGAGGAGGCCGCCTATCGGGCGGCGATCCCGAAGACCTTGGTGATGCAGGACTCCGCCGCACCGCGGGTGACCCGTGTCCTGAAGCGCGGGCAGTACGACCAACCCGGGGAGCCGGTCACCGCGGGCGTGCCGGCGTGGTTGCCTCCACTGCCCGTCGGGGTCCCGCCGGACCGTCTTGCCCTTGCGCGCTGGCTGGTCGCGCCGGACCACCCGCTCACCGCCCGGGTCGCCGTGAACCGCCTGTGGCAACAGTGTTTCGGCGAAGGCCTTGTGACCACGCCCGCCGACTTCGGCACGCAGGGACAACCGCCGCACCATCCGGAGCTCCTCGATTGGCTCGCCCACCGCTTCGTCGAGTCCGGCTGGGATGTGAAGGCCCTCCTGCGGCTGATCGTCACCAGCGCCACCTATCGGCAAAACTCCGCCGCCACTCCCGCGCTGCTGGCCCGCGACCCGGAAAACCAAATCCTCGCGCGAGGGCCGCGCTTCCGCCTGCCGGGCGAGATGCTCCGCGACCAGGCGCTCGCCGTCTCCGGCCTACTCGTCGACCGGCTCGGCGGTCCGCCCGTGAAGCCGTTCCAGCCGCCAGGACTTTGGGAGGCGGTCTCCTACAACGGCGAACTCTCCTACGAACCCGACAACGGGGAGGGCCGCTGGCGCCGCTCCGTCTACTCTTATTGGAAAAGGACCGCTCCACCGCCGGGTATCCAGATGCTCGACGGCCCGACCCGCGAGACGTGCACCCTGCGCCGTCCGCGCACCAACACTCCCCTGCAGGCGTTGTTGCTCCTGAACGATGAGACGCAAGTGGAGGCCGCCCGCTCCCTCGCCGCGGCCGTGCTGCGGGCGGAGCGGGGTGGCGGCGACGCGGCATTGTTACGCGCGCTGTTCCTGCGCGTGACCCAGCGACCGCCCGACCCGGTCGAGACCGGCCTGCTGGGCACGCTGCTTGGCCGACTGCGCGACCGGTACGCGGCGGAACCCGCGGCGGCGGAGCGTCTCACGGCCGTCGGAAGCGCGCCGGCGGGCCGGGACCTTGACCCGCGGGAACTCGCACCGTGGACTGCCGTCGCCCAAGCGGTCCTGAACCTCGACGAGGTCGTCACCCGCCGCTGAAATAATGTCCCCCGCCGCCCCTGCCCATCCCCCACCGGCCGACCTGCAGTTGTCGCGCCGGCAGTTCTTCGGGCGCACGTCGGCCGGCATCGGGGGAGCCGCGCTGGCCTCGCTGCTGAACCCGATCCTGCTGCGGGCGGCCCCCGGGGGGACCGCCACACATTTCGCGCCGAGGGCGAAGCGGGTGATCTATCTTTTCATGCACGGCGGGCCCTCGCAGCTCGACCTGTTCGACCACAAGCCGGACCTAGCGGCGCGGCGGGGCGAGGAGCTGCCCGATTCCGTGCGCGGCACGCAGCGGCTGACCGGCATGACCAGCGGCCAGAAGAACTTCCCGGTCACACCGTCGATCTTCCGTTTCGCGCGGCACGGCCGGTCGGGGATGTGGGTGAGCGAGTTGCTGCCGTACACCGCAGGGATCGTGGACGAGCTCTGCGTCATCCGCTCGCTGCACACCGAGGCCATCAACCATGACCCGGCGGTGACGATGCTCCAGACCGGCCACCAACAACCGGGACGCCCCAGCTTCGGCGCTTGGACCAGCTACGGCCTCGGCAGCGTCAACCGCGACCTGCCCTCCTTCGTCGTGCTCACCTCGCGCGGCAGCGCCGCGCGCCCGGCCGATCCGCTCTACGCGCGCCTGTGGGGGTCGGGTTTCCTGCCCTCCAACCACCAAGGTGTGAGTTTCCGCAGCGGCGGCGATCCCGTCCTCTACCTCTCCAACCCGGCCGGCCTCGGCGCCGCGGCGCGCCGCGACCAGCTCGACGCCGTCGCCGCGCTCAACCGCCGCGCCGCCGCGCGCGAGATCGACCCCGAGATCGAGACCCGCATCTCGCAGTACGAGATGGCATACCGGATGCAGACCTCGGTTCCGGGCCTGCTGGACCTTTCCGGCGAAACCGCGGCGACGTTCGATGCCTACGGCCCGCAAGCGCGCGTACCCGGCACCTTCGCCGCCAACTGCCTGCTCGCCCGCCGCCTCGCCGAGCGCGACGTGCGCTTCATCCAGCTCTACCACCGCGGCTGGGATCAGCATTACAACCTGCCGAGCGACCTGCGGCTGCAATGCGCCGACATCGACCAGCCCGCCGCCGCGCTCGTGCGCGACCTCCGGCAGCGCGGCCTGCTCGATGACACGCTGGTGATCTGGGGCGGCGAGTTCGGCCGCACCACCTACAGCCAGGGCAAGCTCGAGGCGGCGAACTACGGCCGCGACCACCACGGCCGCTGTTTCACGATGTGGCTCGCCGGCGGCGGCGTCCGGGCGGGCCACCTGCACGGGGAAACCGACGACTTCTGCTACAATATCACGCGCGACCCCGTGCACGTGCATGACCTGAACGCCACCCTCCTCCACCTCCTGGGAGTCGATCACACGCGGCTCACCTTCCGGTTCCAGGGCCGCGATTACCGCCTGACGGACGTCCACGGCGAGGTGGTGAAGCCGATCCTCTCCTGAACATGCACCTGCTCCTCCATGTCCTGCGCCCGTTACTTTGGGCGTCGCTCCTCGCCGCCGGCGCCACCGCCGCGCGGCCGCCGAACATCATCCTGGTCGTGAGCGACGACCAGGGCTTCGACCTGGCCTGCTTCGGCAAGAAGGAGTTCGTGACACCCCACCTCGACCGGATGGCCGCCGAGGGGATCCGCGCCACCAGCTTCTACAACACCGGCTCCGTTTGCACCCCGTCACGCAGCGGGTTGATCACCGGCCGGCAACCCCTGCGGAACGGCACCTACGAGATGATCCGCAACGACATGGTGAACTACGGCCACCGCTACACGCCGACCGAATACGCGATGTCGCCGGAGATGACGCTCGGACTCGACGTGCGCGAAACGACGTTCGGCGACATCCTCCGCTCCGCCGGCTACCGGAACGCCGTGTTCGGGAAATGGGACATGGGGCAGGCCCGCCGCTTTCTGCCGCTGCAGCGCGGTTTCGATGTCTTCGTCGGCCACGGGAACAACGGCATCGATTACTACACGCACGAGCGCTACGGCGCGCCCTCGCTCTTCCGCGGCAACGAGCTGAGCACCGCGGAAAAGGGCACCTACGCCACGGACATCTTCCGCCGCGAGGCCGTGCGCTTCATCCGCGACAGCGCCGCGAAGCCGTTCTTCCTCTACCTGCCGTTCAACGCGCCGCACTCGGCCTCCAACCTCCAGAAGGACTCGAACCAGGTGCCCGAGTCCTACCTGCGTCGCTATTACCCGGACCGCGATCCGGCGGATGCCCGCACCAAGTACGCCGGGATGGTCTCGGCGATGGACGAGGCCATCGGTGACGTTTTCGCGACGCTGCGCGAGCTGAAGCTCGATCGTGACACGCTGGTCTGCTTTCTCGCCGACAACGGCCGCAACGGCGGCCAAATCGACGGGGTGTCGCTCCGCGGCGGCAAGAGCAGCCCGTTCGAGGGCGGCCTGCGTACGCCCTTCATCGCCTGGTGGCCGGGCGTGATCCCCGCGGGGTCCACCACCCGAGAGTTCCTCACCTCACTCGAGTTGCTACCCACCTTCGCCGCCGTCGCCGGCGCCCGGCTGCCGACCGACCTCACGCTCGACGGCTTCAACCTCCTGCCAGTGCTGCAGGGCCGGTTGAAGTCTCCGCGCTCGGAGATGTTCTGGGACTGGCCGTCGGCGTTCCAGGTCGCGCGCGTCGGCGACCTGAAGTGGGTCTCCTACACCCCGCGCGGCCGCCGCGGGGAGGTCCCGCCGAAGGAGGAACTCTACGATGTGGCGCAGGATCCCGGCGAAAAACGGGATCTTGCCGCGACGCGCCCCGCCGACCTCCAGCGTGTGAAGGCGCGCTTCCAAGCCTGGCGCGCCGAGATGGAGGCGACGGAGCCACGCGGCCCCTTCCGCAACTTCTGAACACCGTGACGCCCCGAAAAACATCTTCCCTCCCGCGACTCCTCCTCGCGCTCCTTCCCGCGGTGCTCACCGCCGGCGAGCCTCCCCGCTTCACGCCCGAGGTCACCGAATTCGTGCGCAACTTCAAGCCGGGTGGCCAGGACCTTACGGGTCAGGCGCGTCTGCTTCCGCCCCTGGACGCGATGCGCGCGATGAAGCTGCCCCCGGGTTACGCGGTGGAGTTGGTTGCGAGCGAACCGGCCGTACGCCAGCCCATCGACCTGCGCTTCGACGAGCGCGGCAGACTGTGGGTGGTGCAGTACATCCAATACCCTTTTCCCGCCGGACTCACCGTGACGGCGTACGACCAGTACATCCGCGCGGAGTTCGACCGGCTGCCCCCACCTCCCCCCCACCACACCCGCGGCGCCGACCGCATCACGATCCTCGAGGATCGCGATAGCGACGGAAACTTCGAGACCACCAAGACCTTTCTTGAAGGACTCAACCTGGCCACCAGCGTGCTCCCCGGCGACGGCGGCGCCTGGGTTTTGATGTCGCCCTATCTGCTCTTCTACCCCGACCGGGACGGAGACGATGCGCCGGATGGCGACCCCGAGGTGCATCTGACGGGCTTCGGACTGGAGGACACCCATTCGCTCGCGACCAGCCTCCACTGGGGACCCGACGGCTGGATTTACGGGGCCACCGGCAGCACCACCAACCTCGAGATCCAGGGAACCCGCCTGCTCGGCCAGGGAATCTGGCGCTATCATCCCGGCATCCGCGTGTTCGAGATCTTCGCGGAGGGAGGCGGCAACACTTTCAGTCTCGAATTCGACCGCCACGGGCACGCCTTCTCCGGCACCAACAACGGAGCCACCCGCGGTCTGCACTACACGCAGGGCGCGACGCATGTGAAGGGTTGGACCAAGCACGGGCCCGCCATGAATCCGTTCATCTTCGGCTTCTTCGAGCACATGCGCCACGAAGGCTATTCCCAGCGCTTCCCGCAGACTTTTATCCGGTACGAGGCCGACACCCTGCCCGACCTCAACGGACAGATTGTGGTCGGCATGTCGCTCACCAACCGCGTCCAAGCCAGCCGCGTCCTTAAGGACACCTCCTCCTTCCGCACCGTCGACACCGACGCGCTGATCACGACGGACGACAAGGGCTTCCGGCCGGTCGACATCGAGCAGGGGCCCGACGGCGCCATCTACCTCGCCGACTGGACCGACCTCCGCCTGAGCCATCTTAATCCCGCCGACACTTGGGACAAAACCAACGGCCGCATCTTCCGAATTGTGCCCGCCGACCGGAAACTGCCGCCGGTCCGCGACCTGCGCCGTCTCTCGAGCCAGGACCTCATTTCCACGCTCGCGTCCCCCAACCGCGAACTCCGCGAGCAAGCCCGACGTGTGCTGGCGCGTCACCCCGAAGCGGTCGGTGAATCCCTCCGCACCCTAGTCCGCGACAACGCCCCCGCCGCGCTCGAGGCCTTCTGGGTGCTTAACCTCCGCGGCGAGCTCGACGAAACCGCGTTGCGGTCCGCCGTGCGCCACCCTTACGCCCACGTGCGGCGCTGGGCCGTGCGCCTGCTCGGCGACAGCAACAGCGTGAAAGCGTTGACCGCCGCCGCCCTCGCGGCGCTCGCCCGGGAAGAGACCGACGTTGAGGTGCGCAGCCAGCTGGCCAGTTCCGCGAAACGCCTCCCGGCAGGGCAGGCGATTCCGATCATCCGCGAGCTGGTCCTTCGCGCGGAGGACGCGACCGATCTGCACCTTCCCCTGCTCCTCTGGTGGGCGTTGGAGAGCAAGGCCATCGCGGGGCGCGAGGAGATCCTCGCGCTTGTTCGCGACCCCGCGGTCTGGCGTTCAGCGCTTTTCCGGGGACACCTCGCCGAGCGTCTCGGCATGCGCTTCACGGCCGATCAGGGACCGCGGCGACATTATACGCTGCGGCAAGGCGTGTATTCCGCCTGGATCATCGACCGCGCGCCCGAACACCTCGCCCGGAACCTCGACTACTGCGGCCGTCTGCTTGAGGCGGCCCCCGGCCTCGCCGAGGCGGAAATACTCCTGCAGGGCATGGCCCGCGGCCTCACCGGGCCGCGCGTCGAAGTGATTCCCGCCCTGCTGAGGGAGCGCGTCACCGCGGCGTGGACCGGGGCGAGGCGCTTCGCCGATATTGTGGCCTTCGCCGCCCGGCTCGGCCTCGAGGGCGCCGCCGCGGAGGCGTTGAAACGTCTCGGCGACGCGAAGCTGAAGGAGGAAGACCTGCAGCGCCTCCTCGACGTAACGGCTTCTCTCCGTTTGCCGGAGGCCCGGAACATCCTGCTCGGCCTGCTGCGAACGGAAAAGAACGAGACCCGGCGGGCGCACCGCCTCTCCACGCTGGGCCATTTTGAAGACGCGGCCGCCGCGGAGGGCGTGCTAGCGGCTTACCCGTCGCTGCCTCCGCGACTGCAGAACACCGCCCAGCGCATGCTGAGCGAACGTCCGTCCTGGGCCGGCGTCATGCTGCAGCGAATGATCGCAGGTTCCTTCAATCCCGGCGCGTTGAGTTCGGCGAACGCCGCGCTGATCCGCGCGCACGCGGACCCGCGCCTCGACTCGCTGCTCACGAGCTACCAGCAGCGGAATTCCGAGGATCCCGCGCAGCAGACCGCCCAGCGGCTCTTCGAATCCGGCCGCGCAGCCTACAACCTGACCTGCGCACCCTGCCACCAGGAGTCCGGCGGAGGACTCGCCATGCTCGCCCCCGCGCTTGTCGGCTCGCCCTGGCTGCAACGCGGCGACGAGGCGCTGGTGCGCATCATCCTCCACGGAAAGGAAAACCCCGGCCGGGGCCTCGTCATGCCCCCTTGGCCGCAACTCGACGACACCCAGGTCGCCGCCATCCTCACCTACGTCGGCCGCGAGTTCGGCAGCCAGCCGGCCGCGGTTGCACCCGAAAGAGTCGCCGCGATCCGCTCCGCCACCACGCAAAGGTCCAGACCGTGGACGGACCTCGAGTTGGAGAACGCCCTGAAGGCCGCCGCCCGCTGATCACCGGAGGACCCGACCCGCTCCCAGCCCGCGCTAACGCGGCATCGTCTGGGCCGGAGGCGGGGCCCGCAGGCGGAATACCCGCACCGTGCGTTCCGGTCCTCCGTAGATGGCGGATACGTCCGCCAACCGCTGCAACAGCCAGGGGGCGAAAGCACTCTGCCCGTTTTTGGTGAAAACGATATCCTCCGCCACGTGCACGCAGGTGTGCAAAACGTTCCCCCCGGATGACACAAAAGCGATGACATCGCCGAAACGCTCCGTCCGCGGCACCGTCTCGTACTCCTGCATCAGGGCCGTGTAGGAAATTTTGCTGTCGAGGTAATAAGGCTGCGGGCGGAGGGCGAAAAAGTTGAGCGCGGTCCAGTTGCAGTCCGGCATCCTGCCGCCGATCGCGTCTTCAAACGACGGATAGGTGTAGATCCTTTCACGCGCCAGCGGAGGCAGCAGCAGCGCAAGGTCGATCCCGACACCGGCCGCCTCCTCGATCGACGAACTGACCAGAGGGGCAGCCGACCGACTCAATCCACCTGCCGTCCAGTATTCCGCGAAACGCGCTTTGGCCTCCGCCGGCGGAGGCACCACCCGCACCCGGAGGGTCCGGACCCGGGTCATCACCCGGCGGGCCTCCTCGGCTTGGGCGGCGGATTCCGCCGCCGCCACGAGGGCGGAGACGTCGCTGAATGCCTGCGCTCCATTCGGCCACCAGATCAGGGCCTGCATAACCTGTTTCTGCAGCACGGAGAGCGCGGAGGTTCGCATCCACTCCTCCAAATCTCCGGCGATGATCTGCGGCCTTTCGTGGTGGGGGTTCAGCCCGTTGCCGGCCAAAACGGTGTAAACCCCCTGCCGCGCCGCCGGGGACACGGACATGAGCAAATCCAAGGGTGGCAGAATCGTGATCTTGTCGCCGTCGATCGAAACGACCCCCGCGGAAGCCAAGTTCGCAACACTGCGCGCATCCAGTCCCGCGGCAGCGAGCGCCGAAAGCGCCGCCTGAGGATCGGTCCCGGGCATCCGCCATACAGGCCTCTGATCCGGCATCGTCCCCAGTCGAAGCAACTCGTCGGGCGCCTCCAGGTAGAAGTGAGAGACCTCAACTCGCCCGTGCGCTGAAACCGCCATCCCAGCCAGGCCAGCAGGCACGGTTGAACCAGGAAGAAAAGCACTAGGCCCAAGGATAACGAGCGAGACGAAGCCCGCCCAGTGCATCCCTAAGCATCTCATCCTCAGGGCGCTTCCGTGGGTTTTAAATGGCGGCATTCGCTTAAATGACGGACCTGTCAGGCGGGAGTTTCAAACGGCTGATCTTTTTCGGAATAAACCCGCATGGTGAACGAACGGATCCGATAAACTCGACCGATTCCGGCCGAATCCACCCCCCATAGGCCGTCTTTACGGCTTTTCCCGACCCACTCCTCGGGCCGCCCCGACGCCACCCCGCCACCCAAGGGGTCAGGGCGTTGGGCGTTTCGGCGGCTCCCGAAAAAACACTCAACGCCCTGACCCCTTCGGGGCCGGCGCCGCCAACCCGCCGTCAAAACTCGACGGAAACCGTGGAAATGAAATGCCGCGGCTCTGTGTACCGCGTCCAAGTGTAGCTGTTACCGGAGTCGGTGTCGTCGTTGAACACATTGTTCACGTTGAGCTGGAAGCTCCAACCGAGCTTCCCGATCCGCGTGCGATAACTGACGAAGGGGTTCACGACGACGAAGTCGGGCATGGTGGTGGCCGGAAGCGTCGCCACGCCACCCAGCGCACCGCGCGGCCGCCCAGCGGTCCAACGCGCGGCCGCTCCGGCCGCGACACCGCGAAGGGCGCCCTGCGTGAAGGAGTAGCGCGCCACGAGGTTCGCGGTGCGGCGGATGTTCTTCGCGAGATTATTTTCCTGGGCCTCGAGGAAGTCCTGGGTGATCTGCGTCGCGAGATCAGGATCCAGCCCGCGGGCGCGCGCGGCCGTCTGCGCCGCCGCGAGGAACGGGCGCACCAGCGGAAAGAAACGCACGTTGATGACACTGTTGTAGGAATAGGTCCCGCGTAGCGTGAGATTCCGCATCACGTTGCCCACCAACTCGAACTCTACACCGCTGGACGTTTGATCGCGGTAGTCCCCGTTCGCCGGGATGGCTGGTTGCCCCACCGAAGGGCTCAACAGGTTGTTCAGTTCATCGCGCGCCCCGCCGCTGATAGCGACGGCCTGATTCTCCGACACGGTCGAAAAATAGGTCAGATTAGCCGCCAACCGGCCGTCCGGAGTGCCGAAGCGCAGGCTGTAATCGGTACCCTCGCCGGTGCGCTGCGCCCGCGGGCGGTTCAGCAGATCGGAGGAATTGCTGTCGGTGAAAAGCGATGACTCGAAGTAGCCCGCGCCGATCCCGAGCCACGGCAGGATGCGGTAGACGCCGCCGTAGGTCTGGTTGGTGCCGTAGAGACGGGAAAACCGGACTACGGGCACATCGGGATTCTCGCCGGCCGGAATTCGCGCGCCGCTGGTTCCGGTGAAGAAGGTCTCGCCGGTCACCGGATCGGTGCCGTTGGCCGCGTTGCGGTTGCTGCGGAAATAGTCCCGGCTGATTCCCACGCTGCTGTGCAGCCGCCCTCCCAGATACCGGCCGACCGCCGAGAAGCTCGCCGAGCCCAGCGTCTGGTCGAAACGGGAGCCTCCCGTCCGGTAATAAGCGAACCGGTTGCCGAGCGGAGTGATCCGCAGCTTCTCCTCGGAATTGCCATCCTCGAGGTAGTGGATCGTGACGACCTCGTTGCGGTTGAAAGCCGGACTGACCGCCGGGTTGGCGGCGCGGCGCGCCGCGATCTCCGCCGGGGAAAGACTGCGGTTGTAGTCGTCGGAGCCGTACAACTCGTGACGGTAGGTGCCGTTCAGGATCATGCGCTGCGAAAAATCACCGAGCAACGGCAGGCGAGCGCGCGCGTCGTACACCGCCATCGCGCGCCAGTTATCGATGTCGTGGCGCTGGCGATTGTAGCTCGGAATGTGAGTGACGAAATACTTCTCGAACCTCGGGTTCGGTATCGTGCCCGGGCCGTCCGGATTCGGCAGCACACGGTTCACGTCGATGAAAACCCCGCGCGAGTTGGTGGCCTGCCAGCCGTTGGACGCGTAGGTCTGGAGGCGCTTCGCGTCGTCCTTCTGGTGGTTGTAGCCGGCCAACACACTCAGACCTCCGGTGAACGCGTGCTTCAGCTCGACGGTGTAGACGTCGTAGACCGAATCATGGCGCAGATTGGGCCCGCCCCAATCCTCGTAGAGCGGCATGATGGAATACGGGATGCGGATCGCGAGGATGCGCTCCGGGTTCTGCGGATCGGTCCCGGTGGCGGCCGCGGCGGCGATGTTGGTGAACGAAGTGCGGAACACGGCGGTGGGCGTCGGGCTCATGTCGTGGAGCTTGCCTCCGAGATCGAACCAGGAGCGGAGGCCGTTCGCGTTGACCACGATCTGCCGCATGCCGGGACCGTTGGCCTGCACGCCGGCCAGATTCGGATTCCCGTCTAGGGCGTTCGTGCCCGTGCCGAGACGGTAGACCGACGCGTGGTCGTTCAACTGCAGATGTCCCAGACGGTTGACCGTGTCGCCCCGCTCGAAGACGGCATCGATCTGAGTGCGACGGTGCGTGAACGGCTCCCAGCGGATCGCCCCGGCCACTCCCGTGAGCGAGCGGTCCTTGCGCTGGGTCACGGAGTCAATGCGGCTCTCGACCAGGTTCAGCCGCACGCCCAGGCGGTCCCGCAGGAGAGGCTGCGTGAGATCGAGCGACGCCCGCCGCGAGCCATAAGTGTCCGTGCGGAACTGAGCGCTCCCCTTCCGCCCGAAGCCGGCGCGCTTGGTGCCGACGTTGATGATGCCGCCCGGATCGACGTCACCGTAGGCGAGCCCGCCCGCGCCTCGGTTGAACTCGATGCGCTCCGTGTTGTAGACGTCTTGCGGCATGAACCACTCGAATCCGTCGCGCAGCTGCCGGATCGACGCGAAACCGCGGAAGCTGATCTGGTTGCCGCCGCGGTTGCCGACCGGCGACCCGATGGTGCCCTGGTCGTTGTAGATATTCTCCGCGCCCACCGCGAAATCCACCGCGCCGAAGTAGTCCGTGATCGCGAGATCCTGCAGCAGGTCCTGGGTCATCACCGAGATCGAGTTCGGCAGGTTCTCCAGCTTCTCGTTCGTGCGCGTCGCGCTCATCGCGCTCGAAGCGAGATAACCGCGGTCGGACTCAGCGTTCACCTCGAAGGCGGAAAGCACCAGCGGTGCCGACGCATCGGCCGGGGCGGACGGCAAAGCCGGGGCCTTGGGAGCGGTCTGGGCGGCAAGCGGGGAGAACAGGCCGCCGAAGGCGGCAAAGGCGGCGAGATGCCGCCGAGAAAAGGTGGGATATTTCACGGTTGGGGGAAGGTTTGGGGAAGAACTATCTTATAGCGCGTCTGTTACACGGTCCGGGCAACACATTCCGCCTAGACACCAGGGACCGGGACTCAGCGGCAGTTCGCCACTGGCGCGCCAGGCCAGGTCGGCTGCTTCGCGTGGAGACGGAGATCATCGAAACTCAGGCGCCCGCAAGCCCCGCCGGCCTGCTGGTGAACCAACCGCAACCTCACCTCCGCCCGGCCGGCGCGCGTAGATCCCGGATCACCGGGCTCAGGTTCCCCTTGTTCGTCGTCCCCTGTGCAAGTCAGCGAACTTCGAAGCCGGAAAACTTTCGGTCAACCGCTGCTTTTCCGCTGGTTCGGAGCGCAACCGACAAAACCTTTCGAGACCTGACGCGTCTGTCAGAGGATAAGATGCGAACGGAATGGGAACGCTCCACCTTCAAACGTGCCGCCTTGGCGCGGTTCGCGGAGTCGCGGGAACGCGAGGAGGATCCGCGTGGGGCCCTGGCACCGCTCTTCCACGGGGAACTAGCGGCCCACCCCGAAGAGGAGGACCTCCTGCTGGAACTCTGGGATCAGCTCACCGGTCGGCCGGTGCTTTGAAACATCAGCCGCGGGGCGGATGGCCTCACCCGCTGGCGATCGCGCGCACCAGGCGTCGGAGCGCGCGGAAGTCCGCAGGCAGGTAAAGTTCCGGGTCGGACTCGAAGGCGTCGCGTTCCCCCGCCCAGCCGTCCCGCAGGGCGCGCGCGTGCTGATCCGGTGTCAGCTCGAGCCAATACGGACAATCGACGCACGGCGAACCGCTCAGGCGCCCGCGCGCCTTGTCCGCCTGTTGCCGCCGGCAGGAGCCGTCCGTGTCGCGCTCCCGGTACGAATCCCGGCAGCGACGGAACTCGGGCTGCAGGCAGGCTTTCAACAATTGTCGCACCGGGGTGGCCCAGCGGGCGTCCGCCACGAGCGGCCCGAGGACGCGACGTTCGAGGGGCGCGCACTCCTCCGCGATCAACTCCGGCGCCGCCTCCGGCCGGCCGCAGGGCGGCACCGCCGGCAACCCGCGTTCGGCCACGAGGGCGCGCAAGCGCGAAGCGGCCCCGGCGAAAGCTTCCGCCCCCGGCTGGACGCGACTATTGCCCCGGAACCAACGCTCCAGATTCGCGACGACGAGCGCGTCGAACTCTCGCTCCTGCGCGGCATTCATCGCGCGAGCCCAACCGAACCAAAACCGCTGTCAACCGGGGGGCGGGCTTCAGCGCAGGGCAAGGTCGGCGCGCTTCACTTCCTTCACCTGCCACTTCGTCACCGTCACGCCCTTGGCGGCGCGGTGGCTTACCGGGAGCGGCGTGAGGTCGAACTCGAGCTCGCGCACGCGCGCGCCGCTGCGGCCGTCGATGAAGATGGTGAGTTTCTTCGGCATATCCTTCTCGCTGCGGCTGACCTCCAGGTAGATGACCTTGGAGCCCTCGCTCTTCACCAGCGGGTAGAGCTTGTCGCGCGAAAGTCCGCCGATCTGGAACCGTTTCGCGAAGGCTTTCCCGGACTCCTTGTCCTGGTAGACCATCGTGTAGAAGTTCGTGTCGCCATCCTTCGGCAAGACCGCGCAATGGATGATGTCGCGGCCCATGAAGACCTTGTCGGCCACCTTGGACACCTTGAGCGAGCCGTCGCGCATAAGCGTGAGCGCGCTGTCGAGGATCGTGCACTCCTGGACGAACTCGTGCTGGCGCCAGTTCAGGCCGATGAAGCCGTCCTCGCGGTTGACGTAGAGGCGCTGGTTGACGGACACGACCTCGGCGGCGTTGATCTGCTCGATCTCGTCGTACTCCGTGCGGCGCTTGAGGCCCTTGCCGTATTTGTCCTGGAGCATCTCGAACCAGGCGACGGCGAACGCGGTGAGGTTCCGCAGGTTGGCCTTCGTCTCGCGGATGTCCTCCTCGATGCGCTTGATCTGCTCGTCGGCCTGGAAGCGGTTGTAGGCCGAGATGCGCTTGATGCGGATCTCCGTGAGACGGGTGATGTCGTCGTCGGTCACCTCGCGGCGGAGGTTCTTCACGAAGGGCTTCAGGCCCTCGCGGATCTCCTCCAGCACGCTCTCCCAAGTCTTCGATTTCTCGATCCGCCGGTAGATGCGTTCCTCGATGAAGATCCGCTCGAGCGAGTCCCAGTGCCACTGCTGCTCGAGCTCGCCCAGACGGATCTCGAGCTCCTGCTTGAGCAGCTCCCTGGTGCGGTCGACCGAGCGCTTGAGGATCTCGCGGGTGCCGAGGAACTCGGGGCGCTCCTCGCCGGTCTTTTCATCGGTGACGATCACGCAGGCCGCCGGCGACAGGTTCTGCTGGCAGCCGGTGAACACGTAGAGCTGCTGCGTCACCTGCTCGGGATCGGCCCCCTGCGGCAGGTGGACGAGGATCTCGACCTTGTCGGCCGTGTTGTCGTCGACGTGGCGGACCTTGATCTTGCCCTTCGCGTTGGCGGCGAGGATCGACTCGATGAGCGACTCGGTCGTCATCCCGTACGGCAATTCCGTGATGGCGAGGAGTTGCTTGGAGCGCACCTCGATGCGCGCGCGCACCTTCACCTTACCGCCTCGTTCGCCGTCGTTGTACTCCGAGAAATCGGCGATGCCGCCCGACGGGAAATCGGGATAGATGCGGAAGGTTTTTCCCTGGAGGTGGTTGATGGCCGCCCGGCAGAGGTCGTTGAAATTGTGCGGGAGGATCTTGGTCGCGAGCCCCACCGCGATGCCCTCGGCGCCCTCGAGCAACACGATCGGGAACTTCGCCGGCAACGTGACGGGCTCGCGAGCGCGGCCGTCGTAGCTGAGCTGCCAAGTCGTGGTCTTCGGGTTGAAGAGCACCTCCTTCGCGAGGCCCGTGAGCCGCGCCTCGATGTAACGCGGCGCCGCCGCGTCATCACCCGTGAGCGAGTTGCCGAAATTGCCCTGCGGCTCGATCAGGAACGCCCGCTGGCCGATCGCGACCAGCGCGGCGCCGATCGAGGCGTCGCCGTGCGGGTGCAGCGACATGGTGCGGCCGACCACGTTGGCCACCTTGTGGAATCGGCCGTCGTCCATGTCCCAAAGCGTGTGCAGGATCCGCCGCTGGACCGGCTTCAAGCCGTCGTCGAGATGCGGAACCGCACGATCAAGGATGACGTAACTGGCGTACTCGAGGAACCAGCTCCGGTAACTCCGTGCGAGTGGCGCGGGCTCATCCTGCACCTTGCCCACGCGCGGGCGCGGGGCCGGGGCTTCCGCGGGGGTCGCCGGAGTCGCCGGATCGGCCGCGGCCGGCACCACCGCACTCTCCTCGCTCTTGGGGGGGACTTTCGACTCCGCCTTCGCGCCCGATGCCTTCACCTTGGGGTCGGAAGCGGCGGGAACGGCGTCGCTCCCCAGGGGAAGCTCGGGCTGGTCGTCTTGCGGGCGGGGATTCTTCTTGGGCATTCGGCGGAAAATTCGGCCAGACCGTGGCATGCGCGCCGCGCGCGCGTCAAGGGACGCCTCGGAGCCGACGCCGGACGCGGCCGGACGCGTGCCTCGAGCGCCTGCGCTAGCGCTTCACCAGCAGCGACGGCATCGGCCGGGAGGGCAGCACCCCACCGGGGGCGACCGGAAAACCCCGCAGGAACTCGGCGGCCGGGAGCATCCGCCCACCGGCACGCTGCAATCGCCGCAGCCGCAGGATCCCCGTGCCGCACCGGACGCGCAGCCCCTCCGTATCGGGACCCAGCACGGTACCGGGAGCAACCGCCTCGTCCCCACCCGGCCCGGCATCGGCCTGACCGAGTTTGATTGGCTGCCCGTTGATCTCGACCGAGCAGCAGGGCCACGGAAACAGACCATTGATGCGCGCGGCCAGTTCCGCGGCGGGCACCGAGAAATCGAGGACTCCGTCCTCCTTCACCAATTTCCGGCAGAAGGTCGCCGCGGTCTCGTCCTGATCCCGCGCCGGCAATTCGCCACGTCGCAGGGCCGGCAACGCGCGGGCGACGAGCGGCACGCAGGCCGCCGCCAGCCGCGCCTCCACATCCAGCGCGGTGTCGAGCTGGGCCACGGGAACCTTCTCGGCATCCACCACTGGTCCGGCGTCCAGCCGCCGCACGATGCGCATCAGCGTGACGCCGGTTTCGCGTTCCCCGCAGGCCACCGCGGTCTGGATCGGCGAGGCCCCCCGGTACCTCGGTAGCAGCGAGGTGTGGAAATTCAGCGTGCCGAGACGAGCGGTGGCGATGAAGTCGTCGCGGAGGATGTGGCCGTAGGCCATCACCAGCGCGAGGTCAGGACGCCAGGCGAGCAGCGTCTGCCGGACTTCCTCGGTGAGACGCTCGGGCTGGAAAACCGGCAGGCCGCGCCCCAGCGCCCACTGCTTGATCGCATTGGATTGCACGTGCTGACCGCGGCCGACGGGCCGATCCGGCTGCGTGAAAACACCGGCCAGCTCGACCGCGGGCTCCGCGCCCAGGAAATCAAGCAGCGGCCGCGCGATGGCGTCGGACCCGAGGAAGACGATCCGCAGCGGGGTCATCCGTTCACAGGGGAGCGCCCGCGGCCGTCTTCACTTCGCGGAAACGCGCGCGCATCTCGGCCAGCACCGCCGCGTGAGCCGGGGCGGCGGCGAGATCGCGCTCCTCCCCCGGATCGGCCGCGAGGTGGAAGAGCTGCTCCCGTCCGTGATCGGGCCAGAACATGTACTTCCAATCCTTCCGCACGAGCGCCTCCGAGGCCGGGATGAAATCGACGCTTCGGATGACGCCATGCTCGTAGAAAAACTCCTTCCGCCAGGCCGCCGGCGTCCCGCCGGCATACAACGCGGCGAGATTTCCGCCCTGCATGCCGCGCGGAGCGGCCACCCCGGCGGCGCCGAGGATGGTGGGGGCAAGATCAACGTTGAGCGCGAACGCCGCTTCGGTGGCGCCGCGCCGCACGGCGGGAATGCGCGGATCACGTACGATCAGCGGCACCCGGATACTCTCCTCGTGCGGGTACCATTTGTCGGCGAGGCCATGCTCACCGTGGAAATAGCCGTTGTCGGACGTGAAGATGATCAACGTGCGGTCCAACACCCCCTGCCGCCGCAGCTCGTCGACCAGCCGCCCGCAGGCCGCATCGGCCTCCGTCGCGAGACGGTAATAGTTCTTCATGTACTCCTGGTACTTCTCCGGCGTGTCGAAGCGCCACTTCCAGCGGTTGCGACCCTCGTTGCGGTCATTCGCCAGGAACGGAGGCAGCCGGCGGAAGTGCTCCTCTGTCGCGGTGCGCGGAACCGGCACCGTGACGTCGCGGTACAGCGCCATGCTCTCCGGCTGTGGCAGAAACTGCTTCGGGTGCTGGTCCTCGGCGTGGGTCGCGACGAACGCCACCGTGAGGCAGAACGGGCGGTCCGCCGGCCGGCGGCGCAGGAACTCCATCGCGTCGTTCTCGTTCTTCCGGGTGACATGGATCTCGGTGCCGTCGGGCTGCTTCAGCCAGTGCCGCATCGGCGTGATCGTGCCGCGCCCGAAATCATAGCGTTCGGCCGGAAACTGCCCGTTGTGCCATTTGCCCACGTGGCCGACCCAGTAGCCGCGCTCCCGCAGCTGCCCTGGGTACGTTTCCGACCAGGGCGTGCGGAACATCTCAAAGGCGCGATTGCCGTGCCGCGCCATCCACTGGCCGGTCAAAAGCGTCGCCCGGCTGACGCCGCAGATCGAGGTCGTCACGAAGCTGTTCGTGAACCGCAGTCCCTCGCGCGCAAGTGCGTCCAACCGCGGCGTGAGCACCACCGGATTACCCGCGCAACCCAGCGTGTCGTGCCGCCAGTCGTCCGTGTACAGGATGACAACATTGAGCGGTGCCGCGGGCGCGGTCTCGGCGGCGACCGAAGCGCACCCCGTCGCCACGGCCAGCAGCGGGGCTTGGACGATGGAGCGGAGTCTGGAAAAAATCTTCAGGGGCATGGCGGATTAGGTAAAGTGACGCGGGAAAAATTGCACGCCCCCGAAACCACGGAGGCAACGCCGCGCTTCGGCCTTTGCGAGGAGCCGCTCACCCTGCGCTGGAATGCGCTCCTCGTCGGGTCATCTGCGACATCCGCGCGATCCGCGGTGAGCCGCCGTAGCTTCACGCGTTCCGTTGGAGGCACAGGCTTTGGAGTCATCCGAGGCGGGCGCCCTCGGCTACACCCAAGCATCCCACCGCGCGGCCCTCTTGCGGCTGGTGCGCCTCTCCGCGGCCCTCTCGCTTCAACCGCCGCGCGCCGGCACCACCTCGGGCTTCAGGCACTTCAGCCGGATGTCGCGAAACTCGATCCTCATCGGTGGGCCGACGTGCACCTGCACGCCGAGCAGGCCGTCAAATTTTCGCCGCGCCGCGTCGTCGTCCACCACCACGCTCATCACCTGCCCGTTGACCAGATGAGTGAGCACGTTGCCGCGGGCGATGAGGTGGACCTCGTTCCAGTCTCCGTTCTTAACTTTCCCGGCGAGCTCGTCTTTGAGACCCACGGAACCGATGACGCGCGCCTTGCCGTCGGCGTCGACGCGGCTGATGTCGCCCCGCAGCGCCAGGAACGTGCGGCCCTTCTCCTCATAGTTCTGACCGGTGTGCCGCTGCTGTCCGTCGATATCGGACTGATACCCTTTGAGCGCGAACCGCTGCCCGGCGATCTCCTCGCTGCGGTAATTGATCCCGCTGTTGCCACGATCGGATACGCGGTACTCGAGCTTCAGCTCGAAATCGCGCGTGGTGCCGCCGCGCCAGATGATGAAGGAGTTCTGCTTCAGTAACGTCGCCGGGGTGACCTCGCCGACCAGCGCGCCGCCTTCGACCCGCCAGTACACCGGGTCGCCTTCCCAACCCGCGAGGGTGCTTCCGTCGAAGATGCGCTCGAATCCCGCCTCGTCGCGCCGTCCCTGTTCGGGAAACGTCTGCGCGGCCGGGCCGGACAAGCATCCGGCAAAACACACGAGGTAACCAAGGAGAAGGCGATTGAGGAGGCGCATGGCGGGACGGATGAAGAGCAGCCACGCCGGAGCGGGCGGCGGAGGCAAGCGCGGGACTCGCGCCGGACGGGGAATGCGCCGCGGCGGCTTCATTTTCGCCGTTGAAACGGAAGCGGAATGGCTGCTTTCACACCCAGCGGACTGGCCGAGCGCGAAAAGGCGCGCTTCCCTGCCCCGCCCCGCACTTTCTCTTCCCATGACCCGCCGTTCCCTCGAAACCGCCTACCGGCTCGCCCGCGATCGTTACGCGGAGCTCGGCGTCGAAACCGATCGCGCGCTGCGCGCGGCGGCGCGCATCCCGGTCTCCATGCATTGCTGGCAGGGGGACGACGTCGGCGGCTTCGAGGGCGCCGGGGCGGCGTTGGGCGATGGTCTCGCCGTGACTGGAAATTATCCGGGCAAGGCGCGCACCGCGGATGAACTCCGCGCCGACTTCGAGCAAGCCCGCGCGCTGATCCCGGGCACGCAGCGGCTTAACCTCCACGCCTGCTACGCCGAGACGAACGGCCGCCGCGTCGACCGCGACCGGCTCGGGCCGGAGCAGTTCTCCAACTGGATCAGCTGGGCGCGCGGCCTGGGCCTCGGGCTGGATTTCAATCAGACGTACTTTTCCCACCCGCTGGTGAAGGACGGCTGCACCCTCTCCCACCCTGATCCGGCGATCAGGCGCTTTTGGATCCAGCACGGCATCCGCTGCCGCGAGATCGGCGCCGCGATGGGGCGTGGAACGGGCCGCACCTGCCTCACCAACCTCTGGATTCCGGACGGCGCGAAGGACACCCCCGCCGATCGCCGCGGTCCGCGCGAGCGGCTCGTGGAGTCACTCGACGCGATCTTCCGGAAGCGTATTGATCCGCGGCTAAACGTGGACGCGGTGGAGCCCAAGCTGTTCGGCCTCGGGTCGGAGAGTTACGTCGCCGGTTCCCACGAGTTCTACCTCGGTTACGCGGTCAGCCGCGGGAAGCTGCTCACCCTGGATGCCGGGCACTACCACCCGACCGAGGGCATCGCCGACAAGATCTCCGCCGTGCTGCAATTCCTGCCCGAGATCGCACTGCACGTGAGCCGCGGCGTGCGTTGGGACAGCGACCACGTCGTCACGCTGACGGACGACCTGCAGTCGATCGCGCAGGAGATCGTCTGGGGCGGTTACACGGATCGCGTGCGCATCGGCCTCGATTACTTCGATGCGAGCATCAATCGCATCGCCGCTTGGGTGATAGGCACCCGCAATATGCAACGCGCCCTGCTCTCAGCGCTGGTCGCGCCCGTGGAACGTATCCGCGAAGCGGAACAGTCGGGAGACCGTACCGCGCGTCTCGCGCTGCTCGAGGAGGCCAAGACGCTGCCGTTCGCCGCGGTATGGGATTATTACTGCGAAACCGCGGAAGTGCCCGTCGGCGAACGCTGGCTGGCCGAGGTTAAACGCCACGAACGCGACGTACTCAGCCGGCGCGGCTGACGCTGCGCACGGGGTCAGAGCAGTTCGGTCCGCAACTCGCCGTCAAACCAGCTACCCGACGGGGCCTCCTTGGCCACCGGGGGAACCGTGGTGGATGGCGTGGCAACGGACCCCGGAACGGAGGCTTCGGCAGGCGCGACGGCGGTCGCCGCCTGTTCCCCTTTCGCCGGCACGAGATAGTAGACGACGTCGCAACCGAGCGCCTTCGCCGCCTTGCGCAGTGAGTAGAGGGAGATGGCGTCGCGCTGCTCTGACAGTTCCAACTGCGCCCAAGCCTGCCGCTGGGTGCCAAGCTGCGCCGCGAGATCCTTCTGCCGGGTGCCCCGCCAGTCGCGCACCACACGGAGCCATCCGCCGGCCGGCGTTTTAGCCACGTCGCGCGCCGCCTCGAGCGCCCCCCGCTCCGCCCCCCATGGCTCAACCGCCGCTCGCGCACGCCGTCTTTGCTTCATGCCCCCATCCATGCGCCACCCACGGCCTTGGCAATGTCCAACTTGCCCGGCGTTATCAAAGGGCTCGGAGAAAGGGGACGACAAGGCCGGTTTTGAAGTGGAGACCCGGAAGGCCGGAGATGGAAATTTTGCGCCATCCACCAACGACTGGATCGGCGGCAGCAGCCGCGGCTATATCGCGGAGTCAGTCGTGACGACTCGTGATTCCATTCGTGGTTCACCACGCGGAGCGATTTCGCGGCGCTTCATGGCTCCCAACCCATCCGTGTGCATCCGTGTGCATCCGTAGTTGAAACTGCGCGGAGCTGGACGGGTCTTCATCACGGCCCGGCAGGTTTTGAACCGAAGACCGGGAAGGCCGGAGAAGAAACATATGCTTCTTCCGCGTGCGGAATCCGCGGCCAAAAGGGTCCGGACGGCGGTAAGTGTTGGGGAATCCCGCGTATTCCATCCGTTCCGCGGGCCGCCTCTTTTTGGAAGTTCAATCGAGCCGCTTTTCCCAACCGCCCTGGCGCTTGCTCTCGACTTTTTCCAGCGCCACGGAGTGCCGCCGGACGATTTTTGTTCAAGATAGCGCGCGCCAGAGGAAGGCCACCAGCGCGGTGACCGCGAAGCCGATGAACAAGGGTAACAGGGTGGCGAGCGCGGCCCAGCGGG
Source organism: uncultured Opitutia bacterium (assembly GCA_903900845.1). Classification (GTDB taxonomy): domain Bacteria; phylum Verrucomicrobiota; class Verrucomicrobiia; order Opitutales; family Opitutaceae; genus ER46. The sequence goes on along the minus strand of CAIUOU010000159.1, from coordinate 37,150 downwards.
CGCTCCGCGTCTCCTTGTAGATCGTGTAGATCGTGGTGCTGCACGGATTGTGCAGGAGACTGAAGAGCATGAGATTCACCCCGGTGAGGACCGTCCAGCCACCGGCCGTGAGCACGCGCTTGATCTCCTCCGGCGAGTCGAGCTCGAAGATCACGCCGGCCTCGCCGCCGACGCCGGTCATCTTCGCGGAAAGCACCGTCAGCATCAGCACCGTCGGGATGATGATCTCGTTGGCGGGGATCGCGATGACGTAGGCGAGCAGGATCACGCCGTTCAAACCGAGCGCCAGCCCGAGCGGATCCAGCCCGGTGATCGCCTGCTCCGCGAGGCTGCGCCCGCCGATTTCCACGTTGGTGCTCAACCAGATCACCGCGCCGGACGGCAGGGCGAACAACACCGCTCGCCACAGCACGAACAGCGTGCGGTCGATGAGCGAGGTGTAGAGGGTGCGCCAGAAACGGGGCGGACGGTACGGCGGAAGTTCCAGGCTGAAAGTGGATACCTCGCCCTTGAGGATCGTGCGCGAGAGCAGCCACGCGGTCGCGAAGGTGAAACCGACCCCGAGCATCGCCACACCCGTCACCGCCGCGGCCGAGACCAGGCCCGCCAGATGCGCGGGCACCAGACCCCCGATGAAGATCGTCGCGACGAGGATCTGCGTGGGCCAGCGGCCGTTGCAGAGCGCGAAGTTGTTGGTGAGGATCGCGATCAGACGCTCGCGCGGGCTGTCGATGATGCGGGTGGCAACGACTCCGGCGGCGTTGCAGCCGAACCCCATCATCGTGCTCATCGCCTGCCGGCCGTGCGCACCCGCGCGCTGGAACAACCGGTCGAGGTTGAACGCGACGCGCGGCAGGTAACCGAAGTCCTCCAGCAGCGTGAACAGCGGGAAGAAGATCGCCATCGGAGGCAGCATCACGCTCACGACCCAGGCGGTGGCGAGGTACATCCCGTCGATGGTGAGCCCGCGCAGCCACGCCGGCAGACCCGCGGCCAGGGCGAGTTCCTGCAGCCAGGGATACCCTTTGCCCACGAGCAGGTCAGCCAGCAGCGCGGAGGGCACGTTGGCACCGCTGATCGTAAGCCAGAACATCAGCGCGAACAACCCGAGCATCACCGGAAAACCCCACAAGCGGCTCGTGACGATGCGGTCCAGCGTGGCGTCGAACGTCGCCCGCCGCTCGCGGCCCGGTCGGGAGACCGCGCGCGCGGCTATCCGGCCGGCGTCGGCGTAAAGGGCCTCGACCAAGTGCTCGTGCACATCTCCCTCGATGCCCGTCCGCAGGCGTCGCGAGACCTGGAAAATCTCCTCTCCCGACCCGGCGGGAGCGCCGGCGGCACCGGCTTCCGGCGGGACGCTCATCGGACCGCCTCCTTCGCCTCGTTGAAAAGACCCTCGCGGGCGCCCCGGGCGCGGTCCGCCAACCCCGACAATTCACCCCGGCGCAACGCCGAGGCGACGCGGTCGTCGCCCCCGAGCAACCGCATCGCGATCCAGCGCGCGTTCGGCAGGTCGGGATACGCGGTCCGGAGACGCGCGGTGAGATCGCCGAGGGCGGCGCGGATGGCCGGCGGCTCTTCGCTGAGCCGATGCACCCGGCCGGAAACCGGCGCCAGCGCCACCTGCCCGATCGCGGCGAGTAATTCGGGCAACCCGCGGCCGAAGCGGGCCGACGCAGGCACCACGGGGACGCCGAGGTCGCGCGCCAGCTGACGATCGTCAACCTTCACGCCATGCCGCTCCGCCTCGTCCATGAGGTTGAGGCAAAGCACGGCCCGCCCGGTGATCTCCAGCACCTGGAGCACCAGGTTCAGGTTGCGTTCGAGGCGCGTCGCGTCGGCGACCACCACGGTCACATCCGGCCGTCCGAACAACAGGAAGTCGCGCGCAATCTCCTCGTCGACGCTCGTGGAGAGCAACGAGTAGGTGCCGGGCAGGTCGACGAGCTTGTAGCGCCGGTCGCGGTAACTGAAGCCGCCCTCCGCCCGCGCCACGGTCTTGCCAGGCCAGTTTCCGGTGTGCTGGCGCAAGCCGGTGAGGGCGTTGAAGACCGTGCTCTTGCCGGTGTTGGGGTTGCCAGCGAGCGCCACGACAAAGTCGAACTCACCCTCGGCCAGCCCGAGCTTCCGCAATTGCGCGGCGCGGTAGACGTCGCACGCAGCGCAGGCTTCGGACGGCGCCGCCGTGTTGGCGGGATCGGCGCTCATGCGGCGACTTCCCCCTCGGGCGCGATACGAACATACCGCGCCTGGTCGCGCCGCAAGGCGACGAGCGCACCCCTAACTTCGTAAGCCGTCGGGTCGCCGGCAGGACTCGCGAACCGCGCCTCGACCACGGACCCCGGAACAAAGCCCAGATCAAGCAGCCGGCGCCGCTCCGCACCACGGCACGAGGCGCTCAGGCCGATGACGCCGCCACGGGCGCCAGGGAAAAGCTCGGCCAGCGTCCGCTCCCCGCGCAGGTCCGCCCGCGAGACCGCGTCCAACTCCCGCGCCGACAATTGTTGCGCCATGCTGGGGCGAAGTTCGACCTCCCTCCCTTCGATCCAGAGGCGCAGCACCGCGGAGGAGCGTCCCATCACATAGCCGCGCATTCCCGGCCGCAGGCCCAGCCGGAGAATATCCGCGTAGACGTCCTCCGGCTCATCCTCGATGTGGACGAGCATGAAAGGCTGGCCGGTGCCGATGGCGTTGAGCGGCTGGCCGTCGTCCGCGGACAGTTCCCCGCCGGGCGACGGAATGGCATCGCCGTGCGGATCGCTCAGGGGGTGCCCCAGGCGCGCGGCGAGGGCGTCGGCCTCGGCCGGGGTAAGCCGGTGCTCCTGCCGCTCGGCCAGCCGGTGCCAACGCGCCTCGGAGATTCCGGTCTCCTCGGCGAGGTGACGCTCCCATAACCGGTGCGCGCGGACCACGTGCAGGGCGATCTCACGCCCGTCGGGCTGCAGCGCCAGCCGGCCCTCGGCGAACGAAACCAGCCCGCGGGCCTCGAGATCGCGCAGGAGCGCAGCCGCCTCCGCCTCGCGCAGGCCGAGGGCGCCGCCGAGACTGAGCGCCGTGGCGGGCGCGCGATTGGCGTCGCACTTCAGCAGGTGCTTCAGGGCATCCTCGCGGCGAACGCGCTCCGATGCGTCCCGCGCCGCGCGCCAACGGGCCAGCAGGCCGTGCCGCGGCCACCCGAGCAGGGCGGAACCGGCGGCGGCGCCAGCCAGGAGCGCGAGATATTCCATCGGCCGACGAAACCCCAACTATTTTGATTAGTCAAAATAACTCTTTTGTTGCCTCAGCCGAGGGGAACCGTAGGCCTGCTCGCATGGCGACGGTGGCCGTCGAGAACTACCTCAAGCACGTGCTGCTCCTTTCGGACGGCGCGGAGGAACTCGTGCCGATGGGGTCGCTGGCCGCCGCCCTGGCCGTGGTGCCGGGCACTGCCACCGCGATGGTCAAGGCGCTGGCCGACGATGGCCTGCTCGAGCACCAGCCGCGACTCGGCGTGCGCCTCACGACCCGCGGGCGCCGCATCGCCCTCAACGTGCTGCGCAAGCACCGGTTGGTGGAAACCTTCCTCGTCGAGACGCTGAAGATGGACTGGTCGAAGGTCCACGCCGAGGCCGAGCAGTTGGAGCACGCCGTCTCCGACGAGGTGCTGGACCGGCTCGACGCCCTGCTCGGGCATCCGCGCCAGGATCCGCACGGGGACCCCATTCCCAGCCGCGCCGGCAAGATCGATTCCCAGGTTTACGCCACACTCGCCACGTGCGCCACCGGCCGGCGCCTGCGCATCGTGCGCGTGACCGAACAGTCGGAGGAGTTCCTGCGCTTCGCGGAGGGCAGCGGGTTGCGCCCCGGCGCCGAACTGAGCGTCACCGAGCGCAACCTCGTCTCCGGGCTCGTCGCCCTCGACCGCCCCGACGGCGGCACGGTCGCGCTCGGCGTCGCCGCGGCCGGGAAGATCCTCGTCGAACCGCGGGGCTGAGCCCGCCGGCGCCCTTTCACCAGCCCCAGTTCACGCGGAACACGTGCTCCCAGTCGGTCGCGCGGCGGTTGAGTCCGCGCACGATTTCGTAATCGAGCTGGAGGTGCCGGGTGATCCGCAGGAGCGCACCCGCGCCGGCTCGGCCCTCCCACAACGAAAGACCCGCGGAAGTGGCGGATAAGGACGCCTCGGCGTAAAGGGAGAAGGACCGGGTAATCTGCTGGTGCGCGATCGAGTTCAGGACGAAGTGGGAATCGTAACCGTCGTCGGCGTCATTGCGTACCAGATCCCAGGCGAAATTCGCGCCGGCAGTGAAGCTCTCGGAAGGCTTGATTTCCCAAGGCACGATCACGCCCCCGCGCAACGCCTTGCCGCCCACCAGCGAGTTCGCGGTGGGCACGATGACATAGGGGATCACGGCCGCCGCCCCGCCCGTGGAGGCGTCGCGCCAGAAGTTCCACTTGGTGCGAAAAAAGACGTCGCCCACCCCCGACCGGGCGTCGCTGAACCCTTTCAGCTCGATGGTACGGCGCACGTAGAAATCCGCCCCCACCTGGATGTCGACGCGCGGGGTGAGTCCGGCGGTGAGGAGCGTGGAGGCGACCGCCAGGGCGGTGACCTTGGGGCCGTTGTCCGGTTGGTCGACCGCGAAACGAATGCCGTCGATCTCGGCGAGGAACCGCCCCGGTTCGACCGTGATGGGCGTCTCGGCGAATTGCGCGCGCAAAGCCCCCGCGAGCGCGCCGCAGGCGACGAGGATGAAGATACGGGGAAACCGCGGGATCACGGGCCCGTTTTCTGCGGCGGCCCCGTGCGCCGCGAGCCGAAAGTCGGCGGCGCGCGAAGCGGGCCAGAACCCGCTTGCGGGCGCGAAGCGGGCCTTCGCACACTCGCGCCATGTCGCAGACCCTCGCGCGCACCGTCTTCGCCGTCACGGCGCTGTTCTTCGCCGCGTTCTTCGTCTGGCCGGTGCTGCAGATCCTGCGCGGCGGGTTTGTGAACGACGACGGGCAACTGACGCTCGCGTACCTCGGCGCGCTGCTGCGCGATCCGCTCTACCTGGGCGGGTTGCTCAACTCGTTCCTGCTGGCGACGGCGGCGACGAGCCTCGCGCTGCTGATCGCGCTGCCGCTCGCGGTGGTGAGCGACCGTTATCTCTTCCCCGGCAAGGCGCTGCTGGGGTCGGTGATCCTCATCCCCATGATTCTGCCGCCCTTCGTGGGCGCGATCGGCATCAAGCAGATCTTCGGGCAGTACGGCGCGCTGAACGCGCTGCTGCACCACGCCGGGTTGCTGGGCGCCGGCGAGACGATCGACTGGCTGGCGCGAAGCCAGTTCTGGGGTATCGCGGTGGTGGAGGCGTTCTCCCTCTACCCGATCATCTACCTGAACGCGGTCGCGGCGCTGGCCAACATCGACCCGGCGCTCGAGGAGGCGGCGCAGAACCTCGGCTGCACGGGCCTGCGCCGGTTCTTCCGCGTGACGCTGCCCCTCATCCGCCCCGGCCTGTTCGCCGGTGGCACGATCGTCTTCATCTGGACCTTCACGGAACTCGGCACCCCGCTGGTCTTTGACTACGACCGCGTGACGAGCGTCCAGATCTACTACGGTTTGAAGGATATCGGCGCGAATCCCCTGCCCTACGCGCTGGTGGCCGTGCTCCTCACGTGTTCGGTCGCGCTGTACGCGCTGAGCAAGACGCTCTTCGGCCGTTCGCACCACGCGATGATGGCCAAGGCCACCTCGGCCGGCGGGGCTCGCGCGCTACCGGCGGGGCGCGCGTGGCTGTGCACGGCGCTGTTCGGCGGCGTGACGTTCCTCGCGGTGCTGCCCCACCTCGGCGTGATCCTGGTGGCGTTCTCGCAGGACTGGTACGGCTCGGTGCTGCCGGAGCGCTACACGCTGGAGAACTTCGAACTGGCGCTCGGCCACAACCTCACGGTGCCGGCCATCGCCAACAGCCTCCGCTTCGCGAGCATTTCCACCATCGTCGACCTCGTGCTTGGCGTGGCGATCGCCTACGTGGTCGTGCGCAGCCGCGTCCGCGGCCGCCAGATCCTCGACTTCCTCGCGATGATGCCGCTCGCCGTGCCGGGCCTGGTCCTCGCCTTCGGTTATCTGGCGATGGCGCAGGACGGCCGCCTGTTCGGCTTCCTCAACCCCACGCGCGACCCCACGGTGCTGCTGATTATCGCCTACTCGGTGCGCCGCCTGCCCTACGTCGTGCGCTCGGCCGCGGCGGGTTTCCAGCAAACCAGCGAGACGCTGGAGGAGGCCGGGCAGAACCTCGGCGCGCCGCCGTTGAAGGTGCTTTTCCGCATCACGCTGCCCCTCATCACCGCCAATCTCATCGCCGGCGGCCTGCTGGCTTTCGCGTTCGCGATGCTCGAGGTCAGCGACTCGCTCATCCTCGCGCAGAAACAGGCCTACTACCCGATCACCAAGGCCATCCTCGAGCTCTTCCAGCTCCTCGGTGACGGCAAGTTCATCGCCAGCGCGCTCGGCGTCTGGGCCATGGCCTTCCTCGGCGTCACCATCGCCGGTCTCAGCATCCTGCTCGGCAAGAAGCTCGGCGCGATCTTCCGGGTCTGAGCCGGCGCTCCCGCCGGTCCGCCGCGGTCAACCGGCGGCCAGTGCGCGGTGACGCGCGAATACGCCGCGGAGGGAAACGCTGAGGTCGTCCTGCAGCGCCTGAAGCTCCCGGTAGCGGACGTGCCGCGCCCGGTCGGGCAGGCACCGCGTGGCCTCGTTGAGCGCCACCACCCCGCCCGTGAAATCACTGATCCGCGCCGACGCGCGCCCGCCGCGGCGAGCCACGCACCACGCGGCCTGCAGCGCGCCGCCGAGCGCCGCGCCTTCGTCCTCCATCATGCCGACGACCGGCACCCCGAAAACATCGGCCATGATCTGACGCCAGACCGCCGAGCGCGCCCCGCCGCCGGTCACGCGGATCTCCTTCGCCTTCACCCCCAGCGCAGCCAGCCGGCGGAGCCCGTAATTCATACCGAGGGTCACGCCTTCCATGGCCGCCCGAGCGATCGCGCCGCGACGGAAAGACCCCCCATTGAGGCCGAGCAGGACGCCCGATCCGTCCGGCACATTCGGCGTGCGCTCGCCCGCCAGGTACGGGAGCAGCACCAGCCCTGCGGCCCCGGGCGGCGCTGCACCCACCTCCGCCTCGAGCGCGGCGTGATCGAGGCCGAACAACGCGCGAACCTGCTCCGTCACAGTCGTGACATTCATCGTGCAGAGGAGCGGAAGCCAACCGCCCGTCGAAGAGCAGAACGCGGCGATCTCGCCGTGCGGGTCGACCACCGGCTTGGCCGCATGGGCGTAGATCGTGCCGCTGGTTCCAAAGCTCGCCGAGACGACGCCGGGAGTGACATTCCCCGTGCCGATCGCGCCCATCATGTTGTCGCCGCCGCCGGCTGAAACCACGACCTCCGGCGACAGCCCGTAACGCCGGGCCAGTTCCGGCCGCAGCGTGCCCGCCGACGCGTCCGACCCGCTCAACGGCGGCAGCCAATCCGCGAGGTTGCGATCGATCGCGGCGATCGCGGCCGGCGACCACCGGCGGGCGCGCACGTCCATCAGCGCCGTACCGGAAGCATCGCCGTACTCCATGAAGTACGAGCCGGTCAGATGGTAATTAAGGTAGTCGTGCGGCAGGAGGACATGGCGGAGCCGGCGGTAATTCGCGGGCTCATGGCGTTTCAACCAGAGGATCTTCGGCGCAGTGAATCCCGGCAGGATCAGGTTGCCCGTCTTGCGCAGAGCGGCCTTGGGCCCGCCCAGGCGGCGCGTGATGATGGCGCACTCGGCCGTGGTGCTGGTATCGCACCAGAGCTTCGACGGCCGGATCACCTCGCCCGACGCGTCGAGTGGCACGAAGCCGTGTTGCTGCCCCGATACGCCGATGCCGCGCACGCGGGCGCGATCGACCTTGGCCGCAACGGCGGCGATCACCGTGTCGAGCGCCTCCGCCCACTCGCGCGGATGCTGCTCCATGTGGCCGACCGGCAAGCCTTCGATCAACCGGTGCGGAGCCCGCGCCTCGGCGACCACCCGCCCGGAATCGAGGTCGAGGACGACCGCCTTGACGCTCTGGGTGCCGGAATCGATGCCGATGAAGAGGGACATGCGGGAAATTTCCCCCATCGCGGCGAATCCCCCGGGTCGGGGCAAGCCGGACTTCCCCCGGATCGCCCCCGGGGGCAATCCGCTGGTTCACTCGTTGCGGGTGTTGTTGTCCTTAACCGTTGTCAGGAACTCGACGGGGGCGAAATCGTCGGTGAGCACCCGCGCCCGCTTCACGCGGGCGGTCGGGAACGGCATCACCTCTCCCTTGATCTGCGCAAGGTCCAGCCGGCCTTTGAACACGGGCTTTTGCAGGGAAGCCGGATCCGGCCACTTCGAGGGATCGGTGATCGACGGCGACGAGTACTTCACGGCGAGCGCGATCACGTTGCCGCGGCCGTCCACGCCCAGCAGCACGACCTGCGGGAAGACCGCCTGCATCGTGCGGAGGTCGGAGTAGTAGAGCTCGGTCGTCGCGTGCAGGTTGCTGACAAACACGCCGCGGTCGGTGAGGCGCGCGGCGCACTCGCGGTAGAATTCCTCGGTCTTCAGGTGCGGAGGCACGGAGTCGCCGCGGAAGGCGTCCAGGACAATCCAGTCCCAGCGCTCGCGGTCGCGTTTGATGAACATGCGGCCATCCATGATGGTGACCGGTGTGTTGGCGGTGGGCGCGAACTTCATCCGCGAGCGGCTGAGCTCGTTGACCATCGGGTCGAGTTCGACCGTGTGCAGAAGGGTGTCGGGATAAGCCGCCGCGAAAAGCCGGTGAAATCCGGCGCCGCCGAGCCCGACCATGAGGACGCGCCTGGGGTTGGGCTCGATGAACAGCGCGCCGTAGAGCGACCGGGTGTAGGCCACGACCAGCTTGAGCGGGTCGGAAAGGTCGACGGCCGATTCCAGCGTGTCGTTGCCACGGTACCGCGCCCGCAGTTCCACGATGTCGCCGGAACGCTGGAGCGTGATGCTGTTGTACGCGGTGTCGAAGCGCTCGACGGAATCCTGCGCGGAAACCGCGGCCGCGGCAAACACCGCGCCGGCGACGGAAACCAGAAAACGGATCGGGGAGTTCATTCGGCAGGGGCGGAGCGGAGCAGGCGGAGCAGGACCACGAGGCTCACCACGGCGACCGCCAGCCAAAGCTGCAGCAGCGTGGAAACACGGAGATTGGGAATGAGCACGAAGGCGGTGAGCATCACGCCGGCGATGTTGCCCAGGGTGCTCACGCCATAGACGACGCCGGATGCCTTGCCGGGCGGCGTTCCACGGGACGCAAGGAACTGCACGCATTGCGGTCCGAACGTGGACAGCGCGGTGACCGGCAGGAAAAAGATGCCCACGCAGGACACGGCGATCGCGACGCTGACGTCCGTGAAGGTCGTCTCGATCGCCGCGAGCAGCGGGCGACCGAAGACGGCGACCAGCGCCAGCGTGACGACGGCGACCACGGCCCCGATCCCCGCCGCCTTCCGGCGGGAAGCGGCCGGGAGGTTGCTGATCGAACCGCCGATCATCGATCCGGCCGAAAACGCCGCCAGGAACGTCGAGATCAGCCACGCCCAGACGACAATGGAGGAGCCGAAATGGGGGTTCAGCAGCCGGGAGGCCAGCAACTGGAAGCCCATGCTCAGGATGCCCAGAACAACTACGACGGCGTGAAAGGCGAAGAGGGTCACGGTGGGGTCACGGAAGCTGCGTGGCGCCGGCGGGGATGTCACCACGAATTCCTGGCCGGGGCCGCCCACGGCCCGCTTGCGGAAAATCCGCGTCCCGTTAGGCTCGGCACGATGAAAATCGTGACCGCGTTTCTCTGCTGCCTCGGCTTGGTTTCCTCCATGATCGCCGCCGGCCAGGACGAGTTTCCCGCGATCAGCCACGCCGAGCTCACCGCCGCGATGGCCGCGAAGAAAGTGACCCTCATCGACGTCAACGGCACCTCCTCCTACCGCAACGGTCGCATACCCGGGGCGATCGACTACGCGACCCTGCGCGGAGACCTCCCCGCGGCGCTGCCCAAGGACAAGAGCGCGCTCGTGGTGGCCTATTGCGGTAATGAAAAGTGCCAGGCGTACCGGACGGCCGCCAAGGCCGTCACGGCGCTCGGCTACACGAACGTGAGGCACTACTCCCCGGGCATCGCCGGCTGGCGCGCCTCGGGGGCGTCCGTCGAAAAAGGCGCCCCGTGAGGCGCCGCGCCCGCGCCCAGGCCCGCGACGATTCCGGATTCAGGCGGTCGGCTGAGGGGCGAACAACCCCGGTCTGATGAACGCTTTCACCGAGATTCTCATCATCCTGCTCCTACTGGTCGCGAACGGCTTGTTCGCCATGGCCGAGATCGCCGTGGTCTCCGCCCGCAAGGCCCGCCTGCGCAAGCTGGCCGACGAGGGTTCCGTACCGGCCCGGGCCGCCTTGGAACTCGCGGAATCGCCGGAGCGATTTCTTTCGGCGGTCCAGATCGGCATCACGCTCGTCGGCATCCTCGCGGGGGCCTTCGGAGGCGCGACGCTTTCAGGCCGGCTGTCGCCCCTCATCGCCTCCTATCCTCCCCTCGCCCCCTACGCGGCGCCCGTCGCGATTTTCATCGTGGTGAGCGGTATCACCTATTTCTCGCTGATCATCGGCGAGCTGGTGCCTAAAAGGGTGGCGCTGGCCGATCCGGAGGGGCGCGCCATGCTGATCGCGCGTCCCATGGCTGGACTGGCGAGGCTCGCTTCGCCCTTCGTGTGGTTCCTCACCGCCTCCACCAACGGGGTACTGAAGGCGTTCCGGTTGGGCGAGAGCTCCGTCGCTCCTCCTTCCGAGGAGGAGGTCACCCACATGCTCGAGCAGGGCACGTCCGCCGGCGTGTTCCACCACGCCGAACGTGCCATGGTCGAGGGAGTGCTGCGGCTCGACGAGCGCCCGGTGACCGAGATCATGACGCGCCGGACGCGCATCGTCTGGCTCAACGTCGCCGACCCGGACGAGATCAACTGGCGGAAGATCGTCGCGAGCGGCCACTCGCACTTTCCCGTCTACGAGGGGACGCGCGACCATGTGCTCGGGCTCGTCAGCGTGAAGTCCCTCTGGGCCAATGCCGCGGCCGGCGCGCCCAACAGCGTCCGGCCCCACTTGGTGAAACCCCTGGTGGTCCCGATGTCGATCAACGCGACCCAGCTGCTGGATACCTTCAAACGCACTGGCAAGCACCTCGCGCTGGTGGCCGATGAGTTCGGCAGCGTGCAGGGCCTCGTGACGCTCATCGACGTGATGGAGGCGATCGTGGGTGAATTGCCGGAACCGGGCGGCCGCCCCGCACCCGCGGCCGTGCAAAGGGACGACGGCTCCTGGCTCGTCGACGGCAGCATGACCATCGGCGAGTTCCGGGAGCGTTTCGGTCTGCCCGCCCTGCCTCGGGAGGATTCGGGAGACTTCGAGACCGTGGGGGGCTTCATGGTCGACCGGCTCGGCCGGATTCCCGGGACCGGGGAGCACTTCACCTGGAACGGCACCCGCTTCGAGGTCGTCGACATGGACCGTCACCGCGTGGACAAAGTGCTCGTCAGCGGAGGCGCGACCAGCGCTGCCGACGTTGCCAGCCCCGCCGATGGGAGATCCTCGCGGCCAGTCCAAGATAAAGCCCCTTGCCCCGTGATCGGGGACAAGGTCTGACTCCTCCGCATGCTCCCAGGCCGATTTACTCTAGCCGGGCTCATCGTTCTGAGCTGGTGCTGCTGCGCTTGGCACGAGGGGCTGGAGGCGGCGGGCTGGTTGCCGGAGCACACCCACCATCATCACACGGCTTCGACCACGGGCGAACATCCGGAGGAACATCATCACGCCGAAGTCGGGGACGAACACGATCCGGTCTGGGCTCGGGAACGCTCCGATGACTCTCGGCAGGCGCTGGACGCTGCCCTTTCAGGACATCCGCCGGAGCCGGGCGACTTCCATTCCCCAGCGCGTGAAACCGACGCCGCCTTGAGCTCCGCGATCTGGCGTCCACCGCCTTCGCAGGATTCAGGTCCAGGCTGGTTGTTCGCACGGAGATGCGCGCCGGAGGCAACGGCTCCTCCCGTCGAGGTCTGAGCTATACAAGGTTCGCCCGGAAAGGGTGAGACCTTAGCGCCCTCGCGCGCCGCCCGCCCTGACTAGGGCGCAGCCCTCCCGCTTTACTCCGCTTCGCTCCCGTTGCCCTCATGTCCATTCGCCGCCAAATATTCCTTTTCTTCACCGGCTTCGCCGTCGTGGCCGCCGCTCCAATCCCCCCCCTCACGCTCGACTCCGCCATTCGCACCGCCTGGTCCAACGACCCCGCGGTCGCGGCCATGGCCTTGGCACCGGAGCTCACGCGAGCTCGCGAGACGCAAGCCGCCCAGCCGCCGGTGCCGGAGGTGGAGGTTCGAGGCTCGGCCCCCCTGGCCAAGGACAGCGAGTGGTCCGTTGGCGTGGGAGTTACCCGCCGATTGCCGCAAGCTGAACGGGTGGAACTTGCCCGCGCCTACGCCCGGCTCGAAGGCGATTCCCTGCCCTTTGAACTCCGCGAGCGTCGCCGGCTGGTCGCGGGCGAAGTACGCCGCCTCTGGTATGAACTCGCCGTGCAACAGGCGCGGGAACAGGCGGCGCTGCGCGCGGCGGAGACCCAAAGGGAAATCCTGCGTTCCGCGGAAAGACGGCGCGCCGCCGGGGAAACGCCCGACCTCGAGCTCGATCTGTTGCGCCTCGACCTCGCGCGTGCCGAAAACGCCCGTGCCATCGCGGAAGCCGAAGCGGAGGGAGGAAGCCAGCGGTTGCGCATCCGCCTACGACTCCCGGCTGGTTCCGCGCCGCGAATTGAAACCGGGCTACCGGCGCTGCTGGAACGACCGCCACCCGAGATTTCGGACGCACCGGCAGGGCAGACGTCGCTGGAGCTTTCCAACCTCGAGGTGCGTCGCGCCGAGACCGCCCTTGCCCTCGCTCGCGCCAGTAGCCGGCCAGTGTGGAGTATCGGAGCGGGTCTCGATTTCGAGCGGCGGGCCAACGACGCCACCGGAAAGCTGGAGACGGAGCCTCGTCTGAGCGTGCAAGCTTCGAAGCCATGGCCGGGAGCCCGTCCTTTCAACCGGGGCGAAGTCCTCGAGCGCGAGGCCGCCCTCCGCATCTCCGCAGCCACGCGGGAGGCGCGGCGCGAGGAGTTCATGGCGGAACTGTCGGCCACCCTGTCCGCCCTGCGCTCCCTCCGGTCTGCACTCGAGGGCTACCGCGCCTTGATCAAGGACGCCTCGGAGCTACCCCTTCGACTCGCCGCGGCCTTCGCGCGAGGGGAAATCTCCGGGCTGCAACTGGCGCAGGCTCGCCAGCAGCAGATTTCGGTCGAATCCGACTACTTTTCCGCCGTCTCCCGCTATCTCGCCGCCCTCGCCGAAGCGGAAACCGCCGCGGGCATTGTTCCCACCCTACCCTGAAAAACTCCATGAAACCTCACTTTCTCCTCCTCGCCTTGAGCGCCACCTCCGCCTTCTCCGGACCGGATCACGCGCACGCCCCGGCGGCGGACGCCGGCCTCGTGCGCCTGAATCGTTTCATTGTGGAGAACCTCGGGCTGCAGACCAGTGCCGTGGAACTCCGGGTGATGGAAAGAACCTTTCCAGCCCTCGGTCAGGTTGAGCATGCACCCGGATCCCTCACCGCGGTGACCTCCCGCGTGGCGGGGCGTGTCACCCGCCTGGGTGCCCGTGAGGGCCAGCGCGTGAAGGCGGGCGACTTCCTCGTGGAAATCGAGTCGCGCGTCGTCGCCGATCCGCCTCCCCGCCTTATGTTCACCGCTCCCGCGGAGGGCATCGTGCAAGCCGTGCACGTGCTGCCGGGAGGCGCGGTCGAGCCGGATCGCGCGCTGGTGTCCTTGGTGACAGCCGCGGACATCGAGGTGGTGGCGCAGGTCCCGGAAAGCCGGATCGCACAAGTTCGAACCGGCCAGACCGTGCGCCTCCGCCCGCTCGCTCATCCGGGCGACGTCTTTTCCGGCAAGGTGAAGTCAACCGCGTCCGCGCTCGACCGTGAAAAAGGCACGCTGCGGATCTTCGTGGAGGTGGAAAATCGGGAAGGGAAACTCCTGCCCGGCATGCGCGCCCAGACGACCTTCGTGACCGAATCGCTCGACGACGGCGTGGTCGTGCCGCGCGAAGCGGTGCTCGGCGAGCATGGTGATCTGTTCGTTTTCCGCCAGGTGATGACGGCTCCGTTCACCTTTGAACGCACCCCGATTGTGACCGGTTTGCGCGACGACCGCTTCATCGAGATCATCGAAGGGGTGCTGCCGGGAGACCGCGTGGTGACGCGCGGCGGCCATCCGTTGCAGTTCGCCGGCAGAGGAGCCGCCAGGATCGAGGAGGACCACGGCCATTCCCACGGTCCGGGCGGGCACCAGCACTGAGCCGACTCCACGTTCATGCTCGACCATCTGATACGGTTTTCCCTCCGCAACCGGCTGTTTGTGCTCGCCGCGGCGGTGGCGCTGCTCGCCTACGGTCTCCACGTGACACTTCGCCTGCCGGTCGACGTCTTCCCCGACCTCAACCGTCCGACGGTGACACTGATGACCGAGGCGCCCGGCCTTGCGCCGGAGGAGGTGGAGACACTGATTTCCCTGCCGCTGGAAACCGCGCTCAACGGTGCGCCCGGGGTTCGACGCGTGCGCGCAAACTGCGGTGTCGGTCTTTCGATCATCCAAGTGGAGTTCGACTGGGGACAGGACATCTACCGAGCCCGCCAGCTCGTCCAGGAGCGGATCGACCTCACGAAAGGCAAGCTTCCGGCCGGCACTGAGGTCCACCTCGGACCCATCTCATCCCTCATGGGAGAGATCCTGCTGGTCGGACTGTCATCCTCGGACGGCAGGACGTCCCCGCCCGATCTGCGCACGATCGCCGACTGGCGGATAGCACCCCGCCTGCTGACGATTCCGGGAATTTCCCAGGTGATCGCGATCGGTGGCGGCCGCCGGCAAATGCATGTGAACGTGCGCCCGGAGATGGGTGCGGCCCATGGCGTGACATTCAGCGAAATCGAGTCCGCGGTGGACCGCGCCCAGGCTGGCACCGGCGGCGGTTTCATGAATGACGGGCCGCGGGAGCTGCTGTTGAGGAATCTAGCGCGCGCCGCCGACCCCACGGAGATCGGCGCCACCGTCGTGCGGTATCGCGAGGGCGCTCCGGTGCTGCTCCGGGACGTCGCTGAAGTCGCCCCCGGCATCCAGCCCATGCGCGGGCTCGCCGGTGTGTCCGGCCGCCCGGGCGTGATTCTGGGGGTGCAGAAGCAGCCCGGCGCGGACACGACCCGCCTGACGGCACGCCTCGAGGCGGCGCTGGCGGAGCTAGGGCCGGGGCTGCCGGCGGACGTGCGTCTCGATGTCCTCTTCCGTCAGGCGACCTTCATCGAAACCGCAGTGGAGAACGTGCGGGAAGCCATCCGGGACGGCGCGATCATGGTGCTCATTGTGCTGCTCCTCTTCCTGCTTAATCTCCGCACGACGCTGATCACCTTGACGGCCATTCCGCTCAGCTTCGCGGTGTCCGCCCTGGTCTTCCACTGGCTGGGAATCTCCATGAACACCATGACCCTGGGCGGCCTCGCGGTCGCGGTGGGCATGGTGGTGGACGACGCGATCGTTGATGTGGAGAACGTCTTCCGGCGGTTGCGGGAAAACCGGCACTCCCCCGCACCGCGACCCGAGCTGCGCGTGATCGCCGAAGCCTCGGGCGAGGTCCGCAACTCCATCCTCCTCGCCACGCTGGTGATCGTGCTCGTTTTTCTTCCCCTGTTCGCGCTGGACGGCATCGAGGGCCGGCTGTTCGCACCGATCGGCATCGCGACGATTGTCGCCATGCTCGCCTCGTTTGTCGTGTCGCTGTCGGTGATCCCCGTGCTCTCGTCGTACCTCCTCCCGCGACTTGGCCGGCTCGAGGCCGGCGACGGCTGGCTGGTCTCGCGACTGAAGCGACTCGACGAGCGGCTCATCCTGGGGCCTTCGCTGCGTCATCCCGGTCTGGTCATCGCGATCGCGCTCGGGATCGTCGCCGGCTCCCTCCTGCTGGTTCCCCGGATGGGACGGACCTTCCTGCCCGAATTCAACGAGGGCACCGCGGTGATTTCGCTGACCATGGCGCCGGGAACCTCGCTGGACGAAAGCGACCGCATGGGGCGGATCGCCGAGCGCCTGCTTCTCACGGTACCCGAGATCAAGCTGACCGGGCGGCGGACCGGCCGAGCCGAACTCGACGAACACGCCGAGGGCGTGCACCGCTCGGAAATCGACGTGGACCTCTCCAGCTCGGGCCGCGGGCGCGCCGCGATCCTCGGGCAGATCCGCGAGAAGCTGGGCGGACTGCCGGGGGTCCTTGTCAGTGTGGGACAGCCGATCTCGCACCGCCTGGACCATATACTCTCCGGAGTGCAGGCGGCGGTGGCGGTGAAGATATTTGGTCCGGACCTTGCGACCCTGCGTCGCCTCGCGACGGAAGCGGAGGCCGCCATGCGCGCGATCCCCGGAGTGGTCGACCTGCAGATCGAGCGGCAGGTCGCGATCCCGCAGGTGCGCATCGACGTCGACCGGGAACTCGCCGCTCTCCACGGCGTGCAGCCGGGCGAACTTGCGCGTCGACTCGAGACCGGGCTCAACGGTCGCATCGCCGGCCAGGTGCTCGAGGGAACGAGGACGATGGACCTTGTTCTGAGATTTTCCGACGATTCCCGCTCCGATGCCAGCCGGCTCCGCGACCTGCCGGTCGACACGACGGATGGCAAAAGCGTCCCGCTCGGCGCGATCGCGCACGTCCGGGAAGGCGCGGGCCCCAACTCGATCCAGCGCGAGGACGCGATGCGCCGGATCGTGATCTCAGCCAACGTGGCGGGCCGCGATCTCGGCTCCGTGGTGGCGCGGATCCAAACTGAACTAAAGAAGGCCGTGCCCATGCCGGGCGGCTACTTCACGGCCTTCGAGGGCCAGTTTCAGAGCCAGCAGCAGGCGACGCGGCTTATCGGCATCCTCGCGGTGGTGACGCTCGGGGTGATCTTCCTGCTGCTGTACGCGCACTTTCATTCCGCGATGATCGTCGGGCAGATCCTGCTGAACATCCCCCTCGCCTATGCGGGCGCCCTCGCGCTGACCCACTTGCTGGTGGGCACCATCTCCGTCGCGACCTTGGTGGGCCTCATCACGCTCACGGGCATCGCGACCCGTAACACCATCATGATGATCTCGCACTATCTCCATCTGATGGAGCACGAAGGTGAGAAATTCGGCGAACGGATGGTCATCCGCGGTTCGCTTGAGCGGCTTGTGCCTGTGACCATGACCGCCCTCACGGCCGGCCTTGCCCTGATTCCTCTGGTTCTATCCGCGCATGAACCCGGGAAGGAGATCCTGTACCCGGTGGCCGTCGTCATCCTCGGCGGTTTAATCAGCTCCACCCTGCTCGACCTCGCCGTCACCCCGGCCGTTTTCCTGCGGTTCGGCCGGCGTGCCGCGGAACGGGCGCTCGCCCGCTTCCGCCAAGACCCGCTCGACGCCGCGCCGGCCGGATCACCGGGCACCTCCCCATCCTCATCCTGAATCATCGAAGAACCATGAAATCCCGACTCCTGCCGGTCCTGCTCACCTGCTTTGCATTGTGTTCCGTCCAGGCTGATTTCCTCGCGGCCGAGGCGACGACGACGGAAAAGCCGGAGTGGGCGGAACTTTTTGGCGACGTCGCGCCGGCTGTAGCCTGGCAAAGTGCCCAGGCCGCTGCGGAGCGGATCACCTCGGCACTCGCCGCAGGCCGGACCGAAGGGGTGGCGGACTGGGCGGAAACCATCCATCTCGCGGCCCACGCGCTCACCGACCAGGTGAAGCTGCCGGACGCCGAGCGGAAAAGGCGGCTCGACGGCGCCTTGCTGCAGGCGGCGCGGCTGGCCGACCAAGTGCTCGACGCGGCCCGCCGTGCCGAAGCGGAAAAGTTGTCCGAGGCCTTTCGCCGCCTGCGTTCGGCCCTCGCCCTCTCACAGGGCCGCCTTCCCGCGGAAATCACCGCTGCCCCGCCGACGTCTCCCAGGTTCGCAAAGCCGTCAGCCCCCGCGAAGCCCTGAGGGAGAATTCCCGTTGGTCATTCGGCCGGCGCCGGAGACCACTTGAAGACGCAGGCGCTAAGAGGAGGCAGCGTGACGGGGATTGATTGCGAGAGGCCGTCCCACGGCCGCTCTTCGGTCACACGGCCGCCGTCGTTGCCGACGCCGGTGCCGCCGTAATATGCGCTGTTGGTGTTGATGACCTCACGCCAGAAGCCGGCTCGGGGAACACCCACGCGGTGCTCACGCTGGGCCCCGCCGAAGTGGCAGACCACCACGTACAACGTGTCTTCGGCCTCGTCGCAACGCACGTAGGCGATCACGTTGGCGTCGGCATCCTGGCAGCTGAGCCAACGAAAACCACGGGGGTTGAAGTCATGCCGCGAAAGGGCCGGCTCGGAGACGTAGAACCGGTTGAGGTCGCGGACGAGCAGGCGGAGTCCCTCGTGATCCGGGTACTGGCACAAGTGCCAGTCGAGGCTGCCGGCATGGGACCATTCGCGCGACTGACCGAACTCGCTCCCCATGAAGAGCAACTTTTTCCCGGGCCACATCCACGTGTGGGCATAGAGCGCCCGGAGATTGGCCGCCTTCTCCGGAATGTGCCACGCGCCCATTTTGTAGAGCATCGAGGCCTTCCCGTGCACCACCTCGTCGTGGGAGTAAACGCTCACGAAGTTCTCCGAGTACTGGTAGAGCATCCCGAACGTGAGGTCGGATTGGTGGTGGCGGCGGTGGACGGGTTCCTTGCTGAAGTAGCGGAGGGTGTCGTTCATCAACCCCATGTTCCACTTGTAGTCGAAGCCCAGCCCGCCCTCGGAGGTCGGGCGGCTGACTCCGGCGAACGAGGTGCTTTCCTCGGCAATCATCACCGTCCCCGGGTGGTAGTGGTGCACGAGATCGTTCACGCGCCGCAGGAAATCGATCGCCTCGAGGTTCTCCCGGCCACCATGCCGGTTCGGGACCCATTGTCCCTCGGGCCGCGAGTAATCGAGGTACAGCATCGACGCCACGGCGTCGACCCGCAGGCCGTCGAGATGGTAGCGCTCGAGCCACGCGAGGGCATTCGCGACGAGGAAGCAGCGCACCTCATTGCGCCCGTAGTTGAAGATCAGCGTGCCCCAATCCATGTGCGCGCCCTGCCGGGGATCCGCGTGCTCATAGAGGTGCGTGCCGTCGAACTCCGCCAACGCGAACGCATCCCGGGGGAAATGCGCGGGCACCCAGTCGAGGATCACGCCGATCCCGCGCGAGTGCAGGTGATCAACGAACCACGCGAAGTCCTCCGGCGTGCCGTAGCGGTGCGTCGGCGCGTAGAACCCCGTGACCTGGTAACCCCACGAGCCGTCGAACGGATGCTCCGCCAGCGGCATCACCTCTACGTGCGTGAAGCCCATCTCAATCACATGGTCCGCCAGCTGAGGGGCGATCTCCCGGTAGGTCAGCGGACGGTCGCCGTCCTCCGGCACGCGGCGCCAGGAACCGAGGTGCACCTCGTAAATCGACATCGGCCGGTCGAGCCGGCCGGCCTCCTCGCGGCGGCGCTTCATCCAGGCGTCGTCGGTCCAGCGGAAAACCGCCGGGTTGCACACGATCGACGCGTTGTTGGGCGGCCCCTCGAAGTACGTGCCGTACGGATCGGTCTTCAACCGCAGCTGTCCGCGCACGTCGCGGATCTCAAACTTGTACAGTTCGCCCTCCCCCAACCCCGGCACAAAGAGCTCCCACACACCGGATGAACCGAGCGGCCGCATCGGGTGGTAGCGTCCGTCCCAATGATTGAAATTGCCGACGAGCGAGACGCGCGTGGCGGCCGGAGCCCAGACCGCGAACGAAACGCCCTGCACCCCGCCGAGGTCGCGCACGTGAGCCCCGAGTTTCTCGTACACGCGGTGCTCGTTGCCCTCGTTGAAAAGGTAGAGGTCCTGCTCACCCAACGTAGGCAGAAAGCAATACGGGTCGTAGAACTGCCGGATCTCTCCATTCGCCCGCGTGGCGCGCAGCTGGTAACGGAAAACGCGCTCCCGGTCAGGGATAAAAGCCTCGAACAAACCGGCATCCGCCACCCGCTCCATCGGGATGCTACGCGGCGGCAAGGTTTCCAGGTCCATGACCTCGCAGGCGGTCACATCGCGGAGGAACGCCCGCGCCACCACACCTTTTACTTTCCGGCGCGTCACCGGGTGCATCCCGAGGATCGCGTGCGGCGACGCGTGACGCGCTTCCAGCAGGAGGTTTAGGTCGGCTTTCGATAAGATCACGATGCGGTTTTGCAGGCACGACGGTGCGCCCACGCACGAACGGCGTCTAGCCCGCATTCGCGGATAAGCCCGCGAACCCCCCTCGGGGGAACCCTCACCTGCTCTGCAGGTGATGCTTGTTCAGACCGGCCTTGCGGCAGGCGTCCCAGACAAAGGTCAGGCGTTCCAGCGTCGCCTTCTCGTCAGAACGGATGAGCACGGGGATGTCCTTGTCGACGTTCTTCACCTGCGCCAACACGCCCGGCAACTCAGCGTCGCTCACGGGCTTACCGTTGAAGGTGATCGCCCCGTCCTTCGCGATGCCGATGGTGACGCTGCCGCGGAACTCATTCTTACCCGCGGTCTCCACCTTGGGGAGGGTGATATTGAGCGTCGCGGCCGACTTGAACTGCATCGAGACGAACGCGAAGAAGATCAGCATCACGAGCACGTCGATCAGCGGCACGAGGTTCATCTCGGGCCGCTTGCGTCGCTTGTGGGCGAGCAGGCTCATTGCGCGCCGGGCTTCCGCTGGAGAATGCGTTCGAGGAGCACGTCGAGCTGGGCGGCGTAATTCTCGATCTTGCGCTGCAGGTAGCCGCTGCCGACGAGCGAGGGGATGGCGATGCAGAGGCCGATCACCGTAGCGGAGAGCGCGAGCGCGACGCCCTTGGTGAACGCCACGGGATCCGGCAGGCCGGTGTCGGGCGAGATCTGAGAGAAAACCTGCAGCAAGCCGGTAACCGTGCCGGTGAGGCCGATGAGCGGTGCAGCGGCGTAGATGACATCGAGATACGGAATGCCACGCTCCATCCGGTTGACCTCAAGGCGGGCAAAGGCCTTGACCGCACCCTCATCATGCTGGTGCTGCTCGGCGAACTCGACGATCCGAGCGAGGACGGTGTGCTTACCGCCCACCAACGGACGACCCTCCACGACCGCGTCGGCCAGGTCCTGCGGCATCACGGCCGCCTTCCGCAGGGCGTAGGCGCGCTCGAAGATGATGAACACCGCGGCGGCCGAGCAGATGCCCAGCGGGTAGATGAGCACGCCGGCTCCCTTGAGGACCTCGATCATGGCGAAATACATGGGGAAACAGGATTAACCTGAGCGCGTGAGACGGCCCCGCGAGGGAAAAGTTCAATCAAACTTCCCGCGCGGCACGATCAGGCTGCGAGGTAAGGCAAGGCCCGGGCGCGGGACTGCACCGCGGGCAGGCCGTCGAGCAGTTCGCCGATCGCGTCCCAGCGGCCGTGCACCAGAGCGTCGCGCGCGGTGGCGCGGACCTCGACGACGATGCGCTGGCCGCCGAAGCGAACCTCCTGCGCGGCGACGTCGAGGACAACCTCGGTCGCCGGGTTGGCCTCGACGGCCGCGGCAACCCGGGCGATGTCCGACCGCGCCGCCGTGGCGCAGGGGATGCCGAGGGTCGTGCAGTTACCGAAGAAGATCTCCGCGAAGTTCTCCGCGATGATGGCGCGGAAACCATACTTCTGGATCGCCTGCGGCGCGTGCTCACGGGAGGAACCGCAACCGAAGTTGGCGCCGGAGAGCAGAATTGTCGCGCCCTTGAAGCGCGGCTCGTTCAGCGGGTGCGGCTTGTCGCTACCATCGTCGTTCTTGCGGACGTCGTGGAAGAGAAACTCCCCGAGGCCGTCGAACGTGACGCACTTCATGAAGCGCGCCGGGATGATGCGGTCGGTGTCGATGTCGTTGCCGGGCACGTTGACGGCGCGGCCAGTGACGGAAGGGATTTTGGCAAGGGCCATGGCGTTAGACGGGATCAGTTTTGGTTGACGGCGAACACCTCGCGGGCGTCGGCCACGGCGCCGGTGACGGCCGCGGCGGCGACCATCAGCGGGCTCATGAGGACGGTGCGGCCGGTGGGGCTTCCCTGCCGGCCCTTGAAGTTGCGGTTCGAGGAACTCGCGCAGAGTTGGTCGCCGACGAGTTTGTCGGGGTTCATCGCGAGGCACATTGAGCAGCCCGCGGCGCGCCACTCGAAGCCGGCGTCGGCGAAGATGCGGTCGAGACCGAGCTTCTCGCATTGGAGCGCCACGATCTGGGAACCGGGGACGGCGATGGCCTTGACCCCCGGAGCGACCCGCCGCCCCTTGAGGAAACGCGCGACCTCCTGGAAGTCGCTGAGGCGGCCGTTGGTGCAGGAACCGAGGAAGGCGACGTCGATCCGCGTGCCCTTGATCGGCGTACCGGGGCGGAGCTTCATGTAGGCGAGCGCCTCCTCGATGGAGGTGCGCTCGTCGACCGCCTTGGCCTGCGTCGGATCAGGTACGCGCTCGTCGATCGAGATGCCCTGCCCGGGATTGATGCCCCAGGTGACGGTCGGGGCGATGGACGCGGCGTCAATCGTGACGACATCGTCGTAATGGCACCCCGGATCGCTCGCGAAGGATTTCCAGCGGATCACGGCCTCCTCCCATGCAGCGCCGGACGGCGAGTAAGGCCGGCCCTTGAGGTAGGCAAAGGTGGTCTGGTCCGGGTTGACGTAACCCGCGCGGGCGCCGCCCTCGATGGACATATTGCACACGGTCATGCGCTCCTCCATCGAGAAACGGTCGAAGACCTCGCCGCCGTACTCGTAGGCGAAACCGGTACCGCCATTGACCCCGAGCACGCGGATGATGTGGAGGATGACGTCCTTGGCGTAGACGCCCGGCCGCAGGCGTCCGTTGACGTTGATGCGGCGGACCTTGAGGCGACCCAGCGCCATGGTCTGCGTGGCGAGCACGTCGCGGATCTGGGTGGTGCCGATGCCGAAGGCGACGGCGCCGAACGCCCCGTGGGTGCTGGTGTGCGAGTCACCGCAGGCGATCGTGGTGCCCGGCTGGGTGATGCCCTGCTCGGGACCGACGATGTGCACGATGCCCTGCTTGCCGGTGGCGCGGTCGAAGAACGTGATGCCGAACTCCGCGCAATTGCGGCGCAGCTCGTCCATCATCGCCTGCGCGAGCGGGTCGCGGTAGGGCTCGACCAGCTGGTCGGTGGGCACGATGTGGTCGACCGTGGCGAACGTGCGGTGCGGCATCGCGACCTTCAGGCCGAGGTCGCGGAGCATGCCGAAAGCCTGCGGGCTGGTGACCTCGTGGATGAGGTGGGTGCCGATCAGGAGCTGGGTCTGGCCGTTGGCGAGCGTGCGGACGGCGTGGGCCTCCCAGACTTTTTCGAAGAGGGACTTGGGCGTGGTCATGACGAGGACAGGATCTTACCATCCGCTTGTCATAACCGGAAGTACTCTTTTAGTCCTCGGTGATGCCCGCTGAGCATCAGCTTCCGTTTTCCCTGCGCCAGCTCACCTACTTCCGCGAAGTGGCGCGCCGGCTGCATTTCCGCCGCGCCGCGGAGGCGCTGGCGATCGCCCAACCGGCGTTGAGCCGGGCAATCGCCCAGCTGGAGGAAGACCTTGGCGCGCGGCTCCTCAACCGCACGCGCCGCGGGGTCGAACTGACTCCGGCCGGCCAAATGCTGCTGGAGCGAAGCGAGCCGCTGCTCCGTGGCCTCGCCGCGTTGCCTGGCGACCTGCGGGCGCTCGCGGAGGGCCAGGTCGGCACGGTGCGCGTGGGATTCACGGGGTTGGCGATGGCCACGGTGCTTCCGGGTATCCTGCGCGCGTTTCACGCGGCGCATCCCGGAATCCGCCTGGAGCTGACCGAAATGCCCACTTCCGCCCAGCTGGCGGCGCTGCAGGCCGGCGACCTCGCGTGCGGGTTCTTTCACCCCGACGCCCCTTCACCGGGCTTGGAGACACGGGTCCTGCTACGCGAACGGAACGGCATCCTCCTTTCCGCTGCCGATCCCCTCGCCCGCCGGCGCACCTTGCGGTTGCGCGAGCTGGCCGACACGCCGTTCGTGCTGTTTCCGCGACAGCACAACCCCGGCTTCTACGACCGAATCCTCGCCGCCTTCGCGGAAGCGGGAGTCGCGCCCAAAATCACCGAGGAGGTGTGGCCGCGTGCCAATGGCGTTGGCCTCGTCCGCGCCGGACTCGGCGCCACCTTCATAACGCCCTCGGAGAGCCGGCACCTGCCACCCGAGGTCGTTTGCCGTCGATTGATCGGCCCCGCGCCGGAAAGCCGGCTCGTTCTGGGTTGGAAACCGCTGCCAGCGCTCGACCCAGCCCTGGGCGCGTTCCTCGCGGCCGCGGCGCGGAAAGATCCGGAAGCAGACTGAAGGCACGCGCCCGCGTGCGTCGCCGCATCGCCGCGCGAAGAAAGGCGCTTTTCTGCTTGCGCCACCCCAACCGCTGCGGCCTCCTCGCCACCCCGCTGCGCAAGCGGGCTCGGATTGAATGTCGGGGCGTAGCTTAGCCTGGTAGAGCGCTACGTTCGGGACGTAGAGGTCGTGAGTTCGAATCTCACCGCCCCGACCATTCCTCCACCGCATCGCTAGCGGCTTTCCCTTTACCCGCCATGTCCCAGCTCACGATCAAGGACGAATCCCAGCGCGAGATCCTCGGCATTTTCCAGCGCACCGGCGCGCTGCTCAGCGGCCACTTCGTGCTGCGCTCCGGCCTGCACAGCGGGCACTACTTCCAATGCGCCCAGGTCTGCCAGCGCATGGACGCCGTCGAGCGGCTCGCTGAACTTCTCGTGCAGAAGATCCGTGCCCACGGCATTCAATTCCAGACCGTGCTCGCTCCGGCGATGGGCGGTCTCGTGATCGGCCAGGAGGTCGCGCGGCAGGCCAAGGCCCGGTTCATCTTCGCCGAAAAGGAAAATAATGTGCTCGTCCTGCGGCGCGGCTTCACGATGGCCCCCGGCGAGGCCGTGCTGGTCGTCGAGGACGTCGTCACGCGGGGCGGTCGTGTCGTCGAGTGCCTAGACATCATCCGCAAAGCCGGGGGCAAGGCCGCCGGCATCGCGATGCTGGTCGACCGCAGCGCGGGCACGACGAAGTTCGAGGTCCCGGCCTTGTCGTTGCTGGAGCTGAGCTTCCCCACCTACGCGGCCGACGCCCTGCCGCCGGAGCTCGCGGCGCTGCCGGTCCAAAAACCGGGCAGCTGAGCCGCCCTCGGCGTTCAGCGCACGTTGACCACGACGTAGCGTACTCCTCGGCCATCGAAGACGGCGACCAGATTGCGGCCGAGGCGGACCCGCTCACGGGCCGATTTCAGATCGGGTACGGGACCACGGTTGACCTCCAGGATCACCTGACCTTGGCCCAGACGGTCGCGGTGGGGCGAGTCTTCCGCCACGCGCGTGACGACCAAGCCAGTGATGCGCGGATCGTTTAGGCCGAGCCTTCGTCGCGCATCCGGCGCGAGCGGCGCGACATCGACGCCCGCGAAAAGCTCATCCGGATTCTCGACCACGCGGCCCAGGGTGACCTTGAGATCGCGCGGCTTGCCGTCGCGCAGGATGCGGAGTTTCGCCTCCGAACCGGGCAACGTCTGGGCAACGAGGAGCCGCAGTTCCTCCCAAGAGCTCACCGTCTGGCCATTAAGGGCCACGACCACGTCGGACCGGCGCAGGCCGGCTTCGTCGGCCGGGCTCCCGGGTTCAATCTCGGTGACCACCACTCCGCGAGCATCCCGCTTCAGGCCGAGTTGTTCGGCTAGGTCGGCCGCGAGGGCGTCGCCTCCCGTCACACCGAGGAATCCCCGCGCCACCGCGCCGGTTTCGACGAGGCTGTTCATGATGAAGCGAGCGAGGTTGACCGGAATGGCGAAGCCGATGCCGACGCTGCCGCGCGACGGCGTGATGATGGCGCTGTTGATGCCGATCAACCGGCCACGGGTGTCCACCAGCGCGCCGCCGGAGTTGCCCATGTTGATCGCGGCGTCGGTTTGGATGAAGTCCTCGTAACCGGAAACGTTCTCCAGCAGGCCCAGCTTGCTGCGGCCCCGGGCGGAGATGATGCCCATGGTGACGGTCTGGCCAACGCCGAGGGGGTTACCAACGGCGAAGACCACATCGCCCACGCGAAGCTTGTCGCTGTCGGCCAGCGTGACCGTCGGCAGACCCTCGGCCTCGATCTTCAGCACCGCGACATCGGTCTTGGGATCGGTGCCCACGACCTTGGCCATGAAGTCACGATCGTCGGCGAGCGTGACCTTCAACTCGTCAGCGCCCTCGACCACGTGGTTGTTGGTCAGGATGTAGCCGTCGGAGGAGACGATGACGCCGGAGCCCAGCCCTTCCTGCCGGCTTTCCCGTTCCTGGTCGGGAATGTTGCCGAAGAACTGCCGGAAGAATGGATTTATTGCGATGCGCTCCTTGATGATCTTGGTCGAGTAGACTGAAACGACCGCCCGCTGGACGGGTTCTAAGACATCGGCGTAGCTCTGCACCCGGCCGGCAGCATCGGCCCCCGCTCCAAGCTCGGACTTATCGACCGTGACCGACGGCGGACTGCCCCGCGGCGGCTCACGGCGGGAATCGCGCGGTGCCGCGGCCGAAGCGGAGATGAACCCGGAACCGATGAACGCCAAAGCGAACTGAACGGAACGAAACGATGCGCGCTTCATTCCGAGACCTTGGACGCCCTACCCGCGCGCCGCAACCCGCCCCGTTGGGCGGGACGAGGCTCAGAAGCCCTTCACGCGGAACAAGCCGGTGACGCTCTCGTTGCTGTTGATACGCTGGATGGCCTTGCCGAGGAGCGAGGCGATGCTGAGGACCGTCACCGGCAGACCCTTGGTATCGATCGGGGTGGAGTTGGTGGTGATCAACTCGTCGATCAGGCCCGAGCGCAGACGATCCACGGCAACATCGTTGAGAATGCAGTGGCTCACGGCCGCACGGATGCTGCGGGCGCCGTGCTCGCGCAGGATCTTGGCGGCGGCGCAAAGAGTGCCGGCGGTCTCGGTGATATCGTCGACGAGCAGCACGTCGCAACCGTCGACGTCACCGACGACGTTGATCGCCTCCACATTGGTGGCGCTCTTCCGCTTCTTGGCGACGAGAGCGAGGCCGGCGCCGAGCACGTCGGCGTAGGCGGCAGCCATCTTCATTCCGCCGACGTCGGGCGAGCAGACCACGAGACCCTCGGGCTTGGCCCGGGCCAGATGCTCGAAAAAGACCGGGGAGGCGTAGAGGTGGTCGACCGGGATGTCGAAGAACCCCTGGATCTGCTGGCTGTGCAGGTCCATCGTGAGAATCCGGTTCGCACCCGCGGCCACGATGAGGTTGGCTACGAGTTTGGCGGTGATCGGCACGCGGGGCTGGTCTTTGCGATCCTGCCGGGCATAACCGTAGAACGGCAGCACAGCGGTGATACGCTGGGCCGACGCCCGCTTGGCGGCGTCGATCATGATCAGCAACTCGACGAGATGGTGGTTCGTCGGCGGGCAGGTCGACTGGATGATGAAGACGTCGTGACCGCGGATGTTCTCGTTGATCTTAACGAACGTCTCGCCGTCCGGGAAACTCGTGACCGTGGCCTCGCCCAGCGGCTCGCCGATCGAACGGCAGATCTCTTCCGCCAGCGCGCGATTGGAATTTCCGGAGAAGATTTTGAGCCGCGAGTCGGTCATGCGGGCGGCATCTTGCGGCCGGCATCTCCAGGAGAAAGCTTTTTCAGATCGCCGATCGCCGCCTCGAGCCCGTCCACGCGCCGGAAAAGGTCGGGCAGGCGCTCCCGCAGCACCGCGACCCTGCGCTCCAGCATGAAAGGAATGGCCGGGCTGCCGTTGACGAAGGCCCCGGGAGCGACATCCGCGGTGACCGCCGCCCCGCCGCCCACCTTGGCGCCCTTGCCCAACGAAAGGTGGCCCGCCACCCCGGCCTGACCGCCCAGCACCGCATAGTCGCCGATCGTCGTGCTGCCGGAAATGCCGACGTGCGCGCAGAGGATGCAATGTTTTCCGACGCGCACATTGTGCGCCACCTGCACCAGATTATCTATCTTGGAGCCCTCGCCGATCGTCGTGCGGCCGAACCGCGCCCGATCCAGGGTCGTGTTGGCCCCGATCTCGACGTCGTCACCGATCTCCACGGCACCGATCTGCGGAACCTTCTCATGGCGGCCCGCGACGAATTCGTAACCGAAACCGTCGGACCCCACCACCACGCCCGCGTGCAGGCGAACGCGCCGGCCGACAACGCACTCGGCGGTGACCACGACCCCCGGCATCAACCACGAGCCCTCACCGACCGAGGCTCCGCGACCGACGAACACCTGCGCCTGCAAGAAGGCACGTTCCTCGACGATCGCGCCGTCCTCGACCACGCACAGAGGACCCACGGTGGCCGAGGGGGCCACCCGGGCGGAGGCGGAAACCACCGCGCTGGGATGGATGCCGGCCGCAGGCCGCGGCCACAACCGCTGCTCCAGACGCGCGCAGACCTGCGCCAACGCGATCGACGGATTATCCACCAGCAGAAAGAGCTGACCGGGGGCCGGATCGCCCGCGTGATCCCTCGGTAGCAACACCACGCTGGCCTTCGTCGTGGCGACCTCCGCCTTGTAACGCGGGTTGCCGAGGAAACTGAGGTCGCCCGGACCGGCCTCCGAGAGTGCGGCGAGGCCGCGGACCTGCTCCCGGGTTCCTCCCCTTTGTCCACAGGCCGAGGTGATCGCGACTAGGTCGGCGGCCGAAAGCTCAAACTCCATGGCTCGAGCGTGGGGGTTTGCGGGCCGCGTGCAATTCCGCAGCGCGGATCGCGCGTCGATCCGGCAAATAAAAAGCCCCGCCGGATGGGCGGGGCTCGAAAGGTGCGGGAACGGAACTGCGCCTTACTTTTTGGGCGAGACGCCGGGAACCGTGATCGGGGCGGTGGGAGCCGCGGCCGGGGCGGCCGCCGGGGCCGCGGCAGGGGCGGCCGGAGCGGCAGGGCGGTCCTTGTTGATCTCCTTCATCACGTCGTCGGTGATGTCGTAAGCGCCGTCGGCATAAACCAGGTTGGAGATGCCGATGGCCGTGGGGCCAGCCTTGTCGAGCACGAGGGTGGTGCCCTTGCGCTTGGCGACGTCGGACACGACCTTCGTGATCTCCTCGAGCATCAGGCTGCGGAAGGTATTGAGGCGCTGGCCAAGGGAGTTGCGGGTGTTCTGGATGAACGTCTGGACCTCGCGCTGCTTGTTCTGGATGGATTCGAGCTTCTTCTGCGCCTCGTTCTGGGCCTTGGACTTAGCCTCGGCGGAGAGGGCCGGGCTATTCGCCTGCTCGTTGAGCGTCTTGTATTCCTCGACGAGGGTGTTGCCCTCTTTGTTCATCTTCTCGACCTCCTCCTGGGCCTTCTGGTCATCGGCCTGGATCTTGGCGTTCTGCTCGATGGTCTTGAAGTGGTTGTCGTAGAGCTTCGCCATGTCGACCGTGGCGAGCTTGAGCGCGGGCTGCGCGCCGGCAATGGCGGCGGCCGCGACGAACGCCGCGAGGGCGAGAAGGGAGCGGGATGCGTGCTTCATGGGAGGAATGGGAGGAGTTAAACCGTTGAAGGAGGCAGAATCAGAATCGGGTGCCAAAGGAAAAATTGAACTGGTTGCCCTTCATGGCCTCCTTGGAACCCGTGATCGGAATGCCGAAATCGAGGCTCAGGGGGGCGCCCGCCACAAACAGACGCAGGCCGAAGCCGAAGTTGTCGTGGTATTTAGAGGGGTTGAAGTCGTAGGCCCCCTTGTTCACGAAGCCGGCGTCGTAGAAGATCGCGAAGCGGATCGGGCTCACGATGTCGGCGGAGTACTCGGCGCTGAAGAAACCGTAAGTCTTGCCGCCGATGGGCTCGTTGAACGGATCGCGCGGCGAAACTTCGCGGAACTCGAAACCGCGCAGGGTCTGGGGGCCGCCGAGGTAGTACTTGTTGTAGTAGGGTACGTCGTTGGAGTCGCCGAAGTTCTGGATGACGCCCCCGCGCGCGATGAGGGAGAGCACCTGGGCCTGGGTCTCGAAGATCGGGAAGAACTGGGAACCGCGGAACTCCACGCTGTAATTGTTGTTGATGTTGCTTCCGCCGAGCGGGCCGCCGGCGAAGCGCAAGTTTACCTCCACGCGGTTGCCGCTGGTGGTGTTGATGATCTTGTCGCGCGTGTCCCGCTCCAGCTGGAAGCCGATGCTGGAGGAGGCGTTGCTGCCCTCGAGGGCGCGGATCACCGCCGAAGCGCTGGGAGAGATGTTGTTGATGTCGAAAACCTCGTAGGTGTACGAAAGCCGGCCGTTCCAAAGCTCGAACAGGTGCTTACGCAGGTACACCTCGAAGCCGGTCTGGATCTGGCTGTAGAACGTGCTGTTATATTCCGAACTGGTCCGGAAAACCGAGAAGCCCAGCGCCAGCTGGCGCTGGAACAGCCACGGCTCCTCGAAGGAGAGAACCACCTCGCTGGAGAGCGATCCGAGCTGCATGCGCAGACGGAACTTCTGGCCGTCGCCCTGGAAGAATGAGCGGCGGTTGAAGATGTCGAAATTGGACTGCGAGACCTCGGCGAAGAGCGTGGCGCGCTCCAGCGAGGAGAAGCCCGCGCCGAACGTCAGGTTGCCCGTGCGCCCCTCGCGCACCGCGATGCGCATATTCCGCCGGCCGGGAATATTCGTCTCCTGGTGGTTGACGTTCACACTCTCGAAGAAGCGGGTGTTCTCCAGGCGGAGCTGGCTGATCTTCATCAGGACCGTGCTGAACACGTCGCCGGGCCCGAGCACGAGCTCGCGCAGGAGCACGGTACTCTTGGTCTTCGTGTTGCCTTCGATGACGATTGACTCGACACTGAATTTTTCGCCCTCGGCGATGACATACTCGACATCGATCGCGCCGGTGGTGACGTTCGGTTTGCGATTCAGGCGGACGCGCGTGTCGAGATATCCGTCCTTGCCATAGAAGTCGTCCAAACGCTCGACGTCCTTGTCCAGCTTAGACGGCACGAACACGACGCCGGTCTTCTGGCGCACCACCCGCTTAAGCAGGGTCGACGGGAAAAGCTTGTTGCCGGAAAAACTGACCTCGCCGACGCGGTACCGGCGCCCTTCGACGATATTCACCACCAGCACGAGGCGGCCCGGCGCCGGGTAGTTGAATTGGACCTTGTCCTGGGGAATCTCGACGTCGAGGAATCCCTCCTCGCGGTAGAGGTCGCGCAGCTTGTCGAGGTCGTCCTCGAACTGGTCGTCCTTGAAACGGCCGGAGCCTGTGAGCCAGGAAAAGATCCACCACTTCTTGGTCTCGATCGCCCCGCGCAGCTTGCGCGCTGGGACGCTCTTGTTGCCGGCGAAAGCGATCTCGCCGATCCGCACCTTCTCACCCTCGCGGATCTTGAAGATAACCGTGCCGAAACCGCCGACCCGGTCCTTCTCAACCGAGTAATTGACGGAGACCTGATTGTATCCGGCCTTCTGGTAGTACTCCCGAAGCTTCTCCGCGTCTTCCTTGATCTGGCGCTCGTCGAGGGCCTGGTTGGATTTGACCTTAACCTCCTTCTCGAGGCGGTTCGACTTGACCTTGGTGTTGCCCTCGAAACGTACCGCGAGCACGCGGAACTTGGGGGTGACCTCGACCACGAGATTGAAAGTCTGGGCGTCAACCGCCTCGTGCTTCACCTCGATGAACTCGAAAAGGCCGGTGCGATAGAGGGACCGGATATCGCGGTCTAGGATGACCTCGTCGAACTCCCCGCCCTCCCGGATCTGCATGTTGGCGCGCACCACCTGCTCGTTCACATTGGCCGTGCCGACAAACTTGATCGTGACGGTGCCAACCTTGTAGGCAGGCGCCATCGGCCGGATGGCTTGGGTAGACTGGGGCGCCTGGGCGCCCCCCTGCGCCTTACTTACGGAAACCCCTGCCAGAGAGCACCAAGCGATTAAAAATAGGATGCGTGCCGCCCCCCCTCGGAGGCTACTGGTGAAAGTTTTCAAAGCGTGTGATGTCCCTGAGGAAGGTGAGTTTTAGTTCTCCTACCGGTCCATTTCGCTGCTTGGCAACGATTAACTCGGCTGAGTCGCTCGCGACTTGGAACTTTTCGTCCGCATCGCGAGGGCGCGCAAGCATGAGCACGACGTCGGCGTCCTGCTCAATGGATCCGGATTCACGGAGGTCGGAGAGTCGGGGCGTGCGGTTGTCCTTTTCGGATGAGCGGTTGAGCTGGGATAGAACAAGCACGGGGACCCCAAGTTCCTTCGCCAGCGCTTTTAATCCACGCGACGCCTCCGCCACCTGCTGTTCGCGAGGCACCCGGGGATCGGTCGGGCTGAGCAGTTGCAGGTAATCGACCATGATGAAGCCGAGCGGGTGACGGGCATGGACCCGCCGTGCCTTGGCTCGCAGCTGCATGATGGAAAGCGCGCTGGAGTCATCGATGAAGATGGGGGCCTTGGTGAACTCATCCGCGGCCTCCAGCAGCCGGTTCTGCTCCTCACCGTTCTTGGACAGGAGGCCGTCGCGCAGCAGCTTCATGTTCACCCGCGCCCGGGAGCACAGCATACGCAAGGCGAGCTGCGAGGCTCCCATTTCGAGCGAGAAGATCAGCACCCGCTGCGGCTCCACCCCAGCTTTGCGCGGCATCGCCGCCGCCTCCGCAAAATTGAGCGCCAGCGAGGTTTTTCCCATCGAGGGGCGGGCCGCGAGGACGATCATGTCGTTGCGCTGGAAGCCCCACAGAAGCGCGTCGAGGTCCTTGAAGCCGGAGGTCACGCCCGTGAGTTCCCCCTTCTTCATCATCATCCTTGTGATGACGTTCATCGCCTCGCGCGTCGGATCGCGCATCTGCTTCGCGCTCTCGCTCACCCGGCTCTGCGTGACCCCGAAAATCCGCTGCTCCACCTGGTCGACGAATTCGTCGATGCCGCCGCTGAAGCCGTAGCACTCCTCCACGGTGCCGGTCGCCGCCCGGATGATCTCCCGCAGCAGCGCGAGTTCGCGCACCTTGTCGATGAAATAGCCGGCCTGCGCCGTGGTCGGGATCCGGCTACTGACCTGCGTGAGGAACGCGTAGCCGCCCACTTGCTCAAGCTTGCGGGCCGTCTTCAACTCCTCCGCCACCACCGCGACATCGATCGTCACCTGCCGGTTGTACATGTCCAGCAGCTGCTCGAAGATCACCCCGTGCCGGGCGTCGTAGAACGACGACGGGGAGATCCGGCTCTCGAGGCAACGCGCGACCACGTCGGCGCCGTCGAGCAGGCAGCAGGACAGCAAGTGCTCCTCCGCCTCGAGGCTGTGCGGGAGAGTCCGACCAGCCGCGGCGGCGGCGGGCGGACGGCCGGAACTGGCGGCGGGCGCGGGCTGGTCCATGAACGCAGGAGAGTGAGCGGCTCCGGATGGAGCACCGCAACCCCCGCTTTTGAACAAACTATTCCCGGCAAAACGAAAGGCCGCGCCCGTCCTGGGGACGGAACGCGGCCTCGCGGGGCCGGGAATGGTTACTCGCGGTTCTCCTTGCGCGGGCGGCGCTCGGCGCGCTTCTCGAACTTGTCGCCCGCGGGGGCGGCGGCTACCTCGGTGGCGGCCGGCTCGATCGGATTCTCGGAAACCACGTCAAACGACACCTCCACGGTCACCTCGGCGTGCAGCTTGATCTTCACGGTGTGCTTGCCGAGGGACTTCACCGGCGTGAACAGGTGAACCTTCCGCTTGTCGATCTCGAGGCCCGAGGCCGACAGCTTCTCGTGCACGTCCTGCGCGGTGATGGCACCGAACATCTTGCCGCCCTCACCGGTCTTAACCGCGAAAGCGAAGCTGGTCTTCTCCAGACGACGGCCCATTTCCTGGGCGCCGTTCAGCTCGCTCTGCTCGCGCTCGGCGCGACGCTTCTTCAGCGCCTCGACGTGCTTGCGATTGGACACCGTGAGCGGCACCGCAATCTTCCGGGGGAGGAGATAATTGCGGGCGAAGCCAGCGCGGACTTTGACTTGATCGCCTTCGCCGCCGAGACCTTCGACGGGTTTGACGAGGAGCACTTCTGTGGAGGCCATGTTTGTATCAGGTTGAAATGATTGTGGTTTCCGGGGTTTCACGACGGCCCTCGCCGCCGACGGCACCGCGGGGCGGGCCGCTCCAAAATTTTCGGGGACTCCTCAGAATGGAACGTCCTCGTCGAGACTTTCCTTGGCCGGCGCCGACGGTGGCGCGGCACGGGGCGCGGGCGAGTTGCGCTCGAAGGATCCGCCGGGAGCCTCTCCGGCCCCACCCGCTCCACCGCCCCGTCCTTCGCCGAGGAACTCAAAAGCCTCGAGCACGACCTTCATGCGGCTGCGCTTTTCCTTGGTGTTCTTGTCCTCCCACTGGTCGAGGCGGAGACGCCCCTCGACGAACAGCGGCCGGCCCTTCGTGACGTACTTGGCGATCGTCTCGCCCTGTTTCCCCCAGGCTTCGACGTCAACGTAGATGACCTCCTCCCGCGACTCACCCGACTCCATCTTGAACTTGCGGTTGATCGCGAGAGCGAACTGGCAGATGGGCGTGCCCTTGGGCGTGACCCGCAGCTCGGGGTCGCGCGTCAGGTTGCCCATCAGAAGCACCTTGTTGAGCGAGGGCATGGCGGGAGGCAGTGGGGTGGACGCGGGGAAACGCGCTCAGGCGTTCTGAATCAGCGTCCGGTAAACGCTGCCGTTGAGGCGGAGCTTCTCGCGGAGCTGGGCCGGCGCGGCAGCCGGCGCGGCAAAGGCGAGCTGCACATAGTGCGCGCCCGTGAGCTTGCGGTCTGTCACGCGGGCGAAGTCGCGCTTGCCGACATTCTCCACGGCCGAGACCTCTCCCTTGAGCTCGGTGATGACCTTCTTGATCCCATCGACGATCTGGTCGACGGACTCCTCCTTCCCCCGGTTGTCGAGGATGAAGGAGGCGCGGTAGTTGCGGTTGTCGGATTTCATTTTGGGTCTCTGCGGTTAAGTTGATTCATGGCGGCCTCGAGTCCGCGTTGGAGCAACAACTCGAGGCCTTGGACGAAAAAGTCGATTTTTCCAGTTACGATCGCGAGCTGGTCGGGAGCAAACCGGGCCAGCACGAAATCGGCGAGGTCCATCTCCAGCGGCCGCTTCGGCCCGATGCCGAGGCGCAGGCGCGCGAAACCAGGTCCGAGGTGGCGGATCAGGCTGTCGACGCCATTGTGACCCCCGGCGCTGCCGCCAGAGGTCACTTTCAGGAGACCAAGGTCGATGGTGAGGTCATCGTGGACCACGATCACCGACTCGGGGCCGGCCTTGAAGTAGCGTGCGAGAGCACCCACCGACTCACCGCTCGCGTTCATGAACGTCTGCGGTTTGGCGAGCCAAACCGGACCCGCGCCAGTTTCCCAGCGCGCGACCTCGGCCTTGAACTCGGGAGCGAGTCTCCAGGCTAGACCGTGCCGCCGCGCGAACGCGTCGAGAACGACCCAACCCAGATTGTGGCGGGTACCCTCGTGGACCCGGCCCGGATTACCCAGGCCGGCGACAAGGGAGAAGGACATGACTCAAAGAACAAAACGGTCGCGCCCGCCGGTGAAAGCCGGCGCGACCGGGGAAACAGACGCTTACTTCTTGGCCGGGGCGGCCGGTTTCGCGCCGGCGGCCGGAGCGGCGGCCTTGGCCCCCGCGGCGGGAGCGGCGGCCGGAGCAGCAGCCTTGGCATCGCCCGCGGCGGGCGCGGCGGCACCAGCGGCGGCAGCGGCACCATCGGCGGGAGCAGCGGCACCGGCGGCGGCCGACGGAGCGGCGGCGACCTCCTGAACGATCTCGGCCACCGGCTCGACGCACGAGACGACCGGCTGACCCTGCGGATCAAGGAACTTGACCCCCGGAATGGCCTTGAGGCTACCGACCTTGATCGTCTCCCCAACCTTAAGCTCGGTGACATCCACCACGATGGCCTCAGGAAGATCCTTGGGCAGCACGCGGATACGCAGCGTGTGGGACGCCATTTCAAGCACGCCGCTCTGGTTCTTAACCCCGAACGACTCGCCCGAAACGTGCACGGGCATCTGGATCTCAAATGTCTCGTTGTCCTTCACCTCCTGCAGGTCGACGTGCAGGAACTTATCGGTGATCGGATCACGCTGGATCTCTTGGAGGAAGGAAAGGGCCTTGTTGGAATTGTCCGCGCGCTGCAGCTCGATCAGAACCGCACGGTCACCCACACCCTTGAGAAGACGAACGAACTCCGGACCGTCAACCGAGAGGGACTCGGGCTTGGTGTGCTTTCCGTACAAAACGGCGGGCACACGATTCGCCTTGCGCAGGCGGCGGGAGGCGCTGCGGCCGGTTTGGCCACGCGAGGCTACGTTTAGGCTGAACTTTTTGCTCATGGTTTCGTTCCACCTGTCACCCCGGGATTGGAGGCAGGCGTAATGGAAGGAGGGGCAGGAGAAAGGTTCGCGGCCGCGGAACGCAACCAAAAGTTTGGGCTAAACCGCGGAATCTCGCCCGACGATCGACGCGCGGAGGACCGCAGGTAAGCCGCCACGCCGGGCGCAACCAGCCGGGGAAACCGGAGAAAACGAAGACCACAAAGGCGCGGGTGAACCTGAAACTCAGGAACGCGGGACATTGGAGGGATGAAACTCACAGGCTGAGCCGGATGAGACCAGCGAGCGCATGGCAAACCCGGAAGGTTTTGAAGTCGTCGCTCAGTTTCGCGGCTTCCGTGGGCAACCCCTGCGCGGTTCCTCGCCTTTGGAGTGTTTCCGGTACGGTTTCAGGACATGGGTGACAGTTTAGTGTCAGGACATGGGTGACACTATCGCCAAGGCAGGGGCGCGGTTGAGAGGAACCGAGGATGCCATGGCAACAAACCCAACAGAACGAAGTGCGAAAAGAGTTCGTGATGAAGGCGCTGGAGGCCGGCCAGAGCTTTGCGGCGCTGTGCCGGGAATACGGCGTGAGCCGCAAGACCGGATACAAGTGGAAGCTGCGTGCGATGGATGACGGTCTGAAGGGCCT